>CAYMSC010000015.1:0-28565 GCA_964392805.1 uncultured Saprospiraceae bacterium | reverse complement strand
AGTTGCACAGCTCAGAGAGCTATGTTACTTTTGCAATTTACAGCAAACGAAACTATTTACCGTGTTAAACTGGTTTAAAAATAAGCTTTCTCCATTTTTTAAAGAAAAAGAACCCGACCCAATGAAGTATTTGATTGTTGGACTAGGAAATATGGGCTATGATTATGATGATACCCGTCATAATATAGGCTTTGATGTGGTAGACTACTTGGCCAAAGAATTTAACTTAACGTACAAAAATGCGACGTTGGGGGATATTGCTGAATTTAAGCACAAAGGGAGAACCTTTGTTTTGCTGAAGCCTTCCACTTTTATGAATTTAAGTGGAAAAGCTGTTCGTTATTGGATGACAAAACATCAAGTAGAACAATCGAATGTCTTAATTATTTTAGACGACTTGAATTTGCCTTATGGTCGACAACGCATCAAAGGCAAAGGAAGTGACGGCGGACATAATGGATTGAAGGATATTAATCGAGCCTTGGGTAATCAAAATTATGCTCGGCTACGTTTGGGGATTGGGAACGATTATCACAAAGGCCAACAAGCTAATTTTGTTTTAGGAAAATGGAATAAGGAAGAAAGAGCAACTTTACCCAATATTATAAAAACAGCCGCAGAAACGACCAAGGCTTTTGGGACGATTGGGTTGAAATTCACAATGGAAAAATTTAATAAAAAAGGTGGTAAAACTACATCGGGTAGCAAAGATGAATTAACCAATAAAGTCATTGCGAATACAGCAAATGAAGCTATTTTTTCTTTTTTAAAATTAAAGAAGGAAAAAATAAAATTGACTAAATTTCAACGCAATGGACTAAATGAAGGAGGTGTTCATTTATTGACTAAGCTAGGTAAAAAATTGCCTAACAAAACAAAATATACGTTTGGTACTACAAATGCTTTAATCAATAATATTAGTGGGGAAATTTTTGCTATTCAGTATCGCAAATTTTCTTTTTTTGTAAAACCTGATTTTGAAAAATCAGGTCTTGACAATGCTGATAGTCTTAGAAAAGGAACAACTGTAGACGGCAATATTGATATTACTTCTTTAGGAGAATCGTGGGTTTTATTGAGTAAAATGGAGGAAGATATTTTAGACCAGATACTTATGCAGGCTTATCAATTGACGAAATAAAATGGTTTTTTTGACAATTTTTGCATTAAGCATAATTCATAGCTCAAGCTTCTAGCTTGAGAAGCAATGATTTAGTTACAAATTACTTTCAAGCTAGAAGCTTGAGCTACGTTTTGCAAAAAATGTTAAAGAACCATAAAATGATTCTTTACTCATAAATTGCGACTTCTGCTTTTATTAAACGCTTATAAGATGGCAATTCCTTTTTCCAACCAACTCCTAAATAATAGGACCAGAATTCATAATTAGGTTCTTTTGAATATATACCTAATCCTTGCCCGTAACTTTTCAATTTAAATTTTTTACCTTGATACTTTCCTTTCCTTTTGTATTGATATTTTTTCTCATTGTGTAGCCATTCCATTGCTATATATGCCCCATCTACAGGAAGTGGAATGTTGTATTTTGATACGTCTATTTGACACCATTCTCCTTTTTGGTTTGCTTGAACAATTATATCTTTTCGTACTAGTAAGGAGTCAGGCTTACCCTCTTTTTTATCTTTACTATAAACTTTTATTCTAAAAGGCGTATTGTATTTTCCTTCTTTTACGATGAAAAAACTTATCGTCTTAAAACGACCTTCCGATGTGCTAGGATTTTCTAAAAAAATGGTAGATTGATAACCCTCAGGCACGCGGATACCAATACTTTGAAAATTAGGAATAAGCCCTGTTTCTGGAAATTCTAAATTTCCAATTTCTATAATTTTTTCTTTTCCTGAGAAAACGACTACTTCTTCTAAGTCGTAAGCAGTTTTTTTAAGGTATATTTTAGTAGGTAGAGCAGATATTATAAAAGACTGCGATTCAAATCCTATTGCTGAAATAATAAGTTCTTTATTAAAATCTTCCTGATTTATAGTTAATTCAAATTGACCAAATTGATTAGTGACTGTTCCTTTTCGTTCTTCTTTAACATAAATATTTACGTAAGAAATAGTTGCTTTTTTTTCGTCAAAAATGGTGCTACCTATTACTAGAGATTGGCTGAAAACAAAGTTCGTTATAAAAAAGAATAAGACGGTATGGAATAATTTTTTCATCTTCATTTAATTTGGCAGTTATTAGTGATATTTTACCTGATATTACTAACTTTTAAAATCCCTTAGCGCCTTATTAATCTTTCTCACCAAAGCAGGCCCTTCATAAATCAAGCCCGTATAAATTTGGACTAAAGAAGCACCTGCATCCAATTTTTCCTTTGCATCTTTAGCAGAAGCAATACCACCTACCCCAATAATAATTAGTTGACCATTAGACTTTTGGTGCAAATAGCGAATAACTTCCGTTGCTCGATTGGTTAATGGTTGTCCACTTAAACCACCATTGCCAATTGTTTTGATAGCCGTATCAGATTCTTTTAAATTACTTCTACTGATCGTGGTATTGGTTGCAATCACGCCGTCAATTTTAGTAGCAGCAACAATGTCAATAATATCATCTAATTGGGTATCCGTTAAGTCGGGCGCAATTTTTAGCAAAATAGGCTTAGGTTGAGTTTTTTGCTGATTCAAGTCTTGGAGCAGTGATAATAATTTGGTGAGTGGTTCTTTTTCTTGCAAGTCTCTTAAATTGGGGGTGTTGGGAGAACTGACATTAACCACAAAATAGTCTACAAAGGGAAATAATTGTTCAAAAGCGTAGATATAATCATCTGCTGCATTTTCATTGGGCGTCACCTTATTTTTACCAATATTGCCACCAACAATTAAATTTTTAGGCTTCCCTTTTTTTAAACGTTCAACCAATGCTTCTACCCCTTCATTATTAAATCCCATTCGATTAATAATTGCTTCGTCTCCTTTCAAACGAAATAATCGAGGTTGAGGGTTACCCACTTGTGGTTTCGGAGTAACCGTGCCTACTTCAATAAAACCAAAGCCTAAATTAGCCATCAACCGAAAGTACTTACCATCTTTATCAAAACCAGCAGCTAATCCTACGGGGTTTTTAAAAGTTAAGCCAAATAACTCTCGTTCCAAGCTTTTATCTTCGACTTTATAATAGTTTTTTAGTAACCAACCGATTATTGGAATGTTAAATCCAATTCGGGCTAAAACAATGGTTAAGTGGTGGGCTTTTTCTGGTTGAAAAAGAAAAAGGAAAGGTTTTAGTAAATTATACATTTAATTACTTATGCTTAGTGTTTTGTGTAACTGGCTTTTAGTTGCTAACTAGTTCTGGAAATAAATAATGGGGAATAGCTAAGAGCTTCCAGAACTTGGAGTTCTGGAAGCTCTAGAGTATGCAAAAATTCTTTACTGAATCCCCAAAGAATCTGCTTCTACTTCATCGCCATAAATATCATCAAAAAATTCATCATCTTCTTCTCCTTCTTCCTCATCAAGGATAATATCTGTATTTTGATATAGGCTACAATCTAACTCTATCCCTAATTCGCCCGGAGGCTTAAAAAATTTAGCTTTAGTATTAAAATCAATAGATTTATCTCCTTCTAGTTTAACCATTAATTTAGCCCAATAGGGGTAAGCCATTTTACCACCTTGTCCTAGGCTTTTATTTCGGAAACGAATCCATTGGTCTTCTCCTCCAACCCAAGTACCAACCACTAAATTAGGGGTAATTCCCATGAACCAACCGTCAACGTGGTCGTTGGTCGTTCCCGTTTTTCCGCCTGCTTCAGTTTTAATTTTATGAAAATCTCTTTTGCCATAAGCCGCTCTTTTCAACATGTCTACCATGACATAGTTAGCCGTTGCATCCAATGCTTTTCGCTCAACAATTTCATCTTCATAAATTGCTCGACCATTTCTATCTTCAATTCTAGTAATAAAAATGGGTTTATTATAGATTCCATTATTAGCAAAAACGGTATAGGCACCAGTCATTTCTTGAACAGATAAATCGGTGGCTCCTAATGCTAAGGAAGGAACAGGAAGAATTCTTTTTTGCCCATTTCCATAGGTAGATTTAGTATCGATACCCATTCGAGCAACAATTTTTACGACGGGTTTGGGGCTACCCAATTCTTTCATCAACCAGACAGAAACAGAATTTAAAGACCTTTTAAGCCCATCAAAAAGATTCACCCGATTATTTGTGAAATCACTAAAATTAGCAGGACTCCAATCTTCGCCTAAAGTGAAATTGCCCTCGCCAACTTTGATGGTGTGTTGAACATCTAATACTTCCATACAAGGAGAAAAACCTTGGTTTTGAATAGCCGTCGCATAAACGAAAGGCTTAAAAGTCGACCCTACTTGACGAATAGAAGTTACGTGGTCAAATTGGAAATATTTATGATTGACACCACCGACCCAAGCTTTTACATGCCCTGTAATTGGGTCAACCGCCATCGACCCAATTTGTAAGAACATCCGATGATATTTGATTGCTTCTAAAGGAGTCATCACCGTATCTGTTTCCATTCGGTCATTATAAGCGAAGACAGTCATTTTGGTTGGCTTTTCAAAAGATTCTTTAACATCTTTTTGAAAAGGTTTCCAATTTGTTTCTACACTTTTCCAACTAGCACTTTTCTGTACTTTTCTATAATTAGAAGCCTGTTTAGCGGAAATTCTATTTTCACTAATCAGGGTAGCAATGCCTTTATTTGAATTTAACATTCGCTCTAAATCACTATCTCTAAGTCGAACATCAGGATATTCTTTTTTAAGTGCATCAATGTGTTTTCCAATATGTTTCTTCTTTAAACTAGCGTATAGGTCAGTTTCTCGAATAAGGCGTTTAAGTACATTTTGGCGAATTGTTCGAAGCCTTTTTTTCTCTGCTTCTTTATCAAATGCTTCTTCCCCTTCTTCCTCCTTATAATCGTCCCATTCCTCTTTATCTTCTATATAAGTCCAAGGGTCTAAATTCCTCCATTCTCTAAAAAAAGTTTTTTGTAATCCTTTCATATGTTCGACCGCTGCGGCTTCGGCATGTGCTTGAATTTTAGGGTCGAGTGTGGTATAAATTTTTAGGCCGTCTACAAAAATATCGTAATTACTACCATCGGCTTTTTTCTGGGCATTTTCTGATTTTAAAATGGCCATTAACTTATTTCTCAAAACGATTCTAAAGTGAGGAGCCAATCCGTCCCTATAAGTTTTACGATTAAAATTCAATCCTAAAGGGAGTGCTCGAATAGAATCATATTCGGCTGGAGATAATAATTCTGCTCTTTCCATTTGCTTTAAAACAACCTCTCTTCTTTTCTGCGTTCTTTCAGGTCTTCTAACAGGATTGAAATAAGAAGGGTTTTTCAACATCCCCACAATCATAGCTGCTTGCTGAACATTTAAGGAATCTTGGCTTACGCCAAAATAAGTTTCTGCGGCCCCTTTAATCCCAAAAGCCCCATTAATGAATTCAAATTCATTGAGGTAAATGGTCATTATTTCTTCTTTGGTATAAGTTCGTTCTAATTTAATAGCTGTAATCCATTCTCTTAATTTTTGAATACCTCTTTCACCAATATTTTTAGCAGCTTGCCCAGTAAATAATAATTTAGCCAATTGTTGAGAAATGGTACTACCACCACCACCACTTTGGTCTTGTAATAAAACCGTTTTCACAATTACCCGCATGAGTCCTCGAAAATCAATGCCTGAGTGGTCGTGAAATCTTTCATCTTCGGTAGCAATTAAAGCATTGATGACATTAGGAGAAATAGCCTCGTAATCAACAGGAACTCGATTTTCCCGAAAATAGCCAGCCCCTAGCGTACTGCCATCGGCAGTAAAAACGACGGAAGCAAAATTATTTTTTGGATTTTCTAAACTTTCAAAAGAAGGAATTTTACCATAAGACGCATAGAACATTAAAGCTGCAAAGCCTAGTATGCCTGCAATTAATACAGCCCAGAGTCCGATGATAATTTTTTTATAGGTTGGTCGTCTTTCCAAGCGAATTTCTGCACTTGATTGATTAGTAGTTTGCATTCTTATATAGGTTAAATCTTAAATTCTCATAGTAATGTTTTCAATTGCTGACTTGATTTAGAAATCAAATATAACAACATGGTATTTCCCAAGATACAAATATACATTTTGCTAAGATACTAAAGCTAAAATTTTAACTCATAACGCTATTTTCAACCCTAATATTCCGATAATAATCTAAACTCTCGATAATTAATGCTTCATTACAGGTTTGATTGATTATCGCTTTGCCAGGAGATTCGAGCAAAGTAAAGTTGATTTCATCTTTTTCGTTCTTCTTATCCTTCCGCATTAATTGAATTAATACGGGATAAGTAGCCCTATCTAATTCAACTTTTCCATAAATTTTTATAAAAAACTCCGTGATCTCTTGCAAGTGAGTGACAGCTAAATTTGACACTTTATGAGCGATATAAGACTCGCAAATCATGCCAATAGCAATGGCTTCCCCATGCAATAAGCGATTAGGCGTTTCTAATAAATCACTCTCAATAGCATGTCCAATGGTGTGTCCAAAATTTAAAGCTTTTCGTAAACCCGCTTCAAAAGGGTCAATTTCTACAATCCGTTGTTTGATTTTTAAAGACGGGGCTAAAAAACTAACCCAATCCACTTTGTCTAAAGTTTCAATCTTTTTTATACGGTTCCATTGTGCTTTATTTTCTATCAAACTATGCTTAATAATTTCTGCAAAACCACTTCTCAATTCTCCGCTAGGTAAAGTTTGATGAAAAATAGGGTCTACAAAAACAGCTTTGGGATTTTCAAAAACACCAACACTATTTTTAACTTGGTTAAAATCAATGCCTAACTTTCCACCTATAGAAGCATCTACTTGAGAGAGTAAGGTAGTTGGAATTTGAATGAAATCAATTCCTCTTTTGTAGGTACTTGCAGCAAATCCACCCATATCTCCAATCACTCCTCCTCCTAAATTAATACATAAATCTCTACGGCCGATGCCATTATCCATCATCGTTTTCCAGATAATTTGAGCCGTATTAATATTTTTATTTAGCTCTCCTTCTTGCACTGTAATAATCAGAAAATCAGAAACGTCGATATGTTTCTCTACTATGGGCAAACAATATTGTGCGGTATTATCATCGACGATTAAGACCGTTCGAGGATAGTTTTTTTCTTTTAAAAAAGTTTTTAAAGCAGGAAAAATATCACCTACAAAAATCGAGTAATCACTTAAATCTATCTGTTGCATTTCTTTTTTTTAGGCAGAAAAATTAAAATAAAAAATTACAGTGAAATGGTTAAAATTGAAGGAAAATTTACGACCAGTTGTACATTTAGATACCGCAAAAATAGCTAGAAAGTTCCTTATAAAAAGTGTGCTTAACTTTATTTTAAAAGATTTTTTGTCAGGAACTTTGACGAAGACGGGAAAAGTGACTCTTTTTGACATTATAATGAACTATCTTTTAAAAAATTTGGTTGAAAAAAGGAGAAAACTATTAATTTTGCAAAAAAAATATTGACCCCATAAAAAAATGGAGTATAAGAACATTTATTTATTTTGCTTTGGCAAGAAAGGTTTTTCACAAAAAATAGTATGCTTATGAATCCTAATGGAGAGAAGACAAGATATTCAGACGATGAACTAGAAGAGTTCAAAGTATTGATTGAAAATAAATTAATTAAAGCCAAAGAACAACTAGATTTTTATTTAACCCAATTGGAAGAGATGGGTGAAAATGACAATACTAAAATCAAGGGACTTGATGATGGTATTGGGACTGCTGAGTTGGAGCGAATTAATAATTTAGCAGGCAGACAGAAAAAACACATTCACCATTTAGAAAACGCGCTGCTAAGAATACAAAATAAAGTCTACGGTGTTTGTAGAACTACGGGCAAATTAATAGCAAAAGGTAGATTAAAAGCAGTGCCACATGCAACTTTGAGCATTCATGCAAAACAAGCAAGATAAAAAATCGTTAAAATAAAACGATTGTTCGACTAATTCATATCCATCATCTAAATTTCGGATATTGAAGATAAAATAGTGATTATACGATTGTGTATTGTATAATCACTATTTTTTTGGGTTATTCGTACCTTTGCCTTTTTTCTAAATAAATTCATAAAAACATAGCTTTGAAGCGTTCCCATATTATTTTTCTTATAGTACTAGTTGTCCTTATCTTAGACCAAGCATTAAAAGTTTGGGTAAAAACCAATATGGAATACGGGGAATATTTTAATCTCCTTGGTTTTGATTGGGCAAGAATTCATTTTGTAGAAAATCCAGGAATGGCTTTTGGGGCAGAAATTCCTTGGGAGTATGGAAAACTAGCCTTGAGTTTATTTAGAATCGGGGCTGTCTTTTTCTTGATTTACTACATTGGGGAGTTGATTAAAATGAAGGTTTCCTTTGGTTTACTCGTCAGCTTTGCTTTGATTTTAGCAGGTGCCATTGGCAACATATTGGACAGTGCTTTTTATGGGCTGATTTTTTCTGCCTCAGAGTATCATGGCGGATTAGCTCAGTTTATGCCAGAAGGCGGAGGTTATGCCAGTTTTTTACATGGGAAAGTAGTAGATATGCTGCATTTCCCATTATTGGAAGGTAGATTTCCTGAATGGCTACCAGTGTGGGGCGGAGAACACTATGAGTTTTTTAGACCTGTTTTTAATTTGGCAGATACTTCTATAACCATTGGTGTTTTAAATATTATCTTGTTCCAAAGAAGCTTTTTTGCATCGGAAGAACCAGAAGAGAAAGAATTAGATACAAATGAAAATACAACAATAGCTGATGTGTCTAAAATTGATGAGGTAACGTCCTTATCTAAAGAAGACTTAGCGGCTACAGATTCTGTAATAACTGGCGTAAAACCAGAAAGCTCAAAATTAGGTAACCTAAAAGAAAATATTGACCCGCATAGTCCAGAATAGCGTGTTTAGAGCTTCCAGCCCGTACGGGCTGGAAGCTCTTTTCAACGAAAAAAAATTGAATAAGAACTTGTCTTAAAACAACCCAAACAACTTCAAGATAGCCCATATCACGACAACCACTAAAAGTCGATATGCCCAAATGCCCGCATTTTCATATTTGGAAGCATAAGTTGCCGTTAGCCAGCCACCAAGGGTTTGACCTATGGCTAATACTCCACCGAGATACCAATCAATTAGTCCCTTATAATGAAAAATAGCAACCGCTATAATTGTATAAACTGCTACTACAAAAGTCTTCACCGCATTGCCATCAATAATATTATATTTAGCAACAAGAACCATAGAGGCTAGGTAAAAAACACCCATTCCCATTTGAATAAACCCACCGTAAAATCCTAATGCTAGAAATAATGGTATGGCTACCCACAAAGACAAGGCATCTTCTGCTTTCGTTTCCTGTAACCAACGTTTAGGTTTGATTAAAATGACAAAAAGCATTAAAATCATCAAGTATTGAAAAACGGTTTTAAATTGTTCGTTACTTACCCAAACTGCGACAAAAACACCAACAATGGCACCAATGATAGTTGGAATAGTATATCGTTTACTCTTCGCAATATCGAGTTTTCCATTTTTGTAAAAAGCAAAGGTTCCTGCTATTCCTGCTGTTAAAACGCCGACACGATTAGTACCGTTTGCCATATTACCGGGTAAGCCCAATAATTCAGTTAAAATAGTTAGCGTAATCGCAGAACCACTTCCTGCCAAAGTATTAATAATGCCTGCTGCAAAACCACCAAAAATGGCGATGCCGTAATGATACCATTCTAATTCCATTGCTATGCTTATTTTTTGATACTAATTTTTCTTCTATTTATAGTATTGTATCTTCCCATTGCCAAAGATACAAACTTGCTATTGTCCGATAAGGACGCCAAGGTTCTGCAATTTTTAATAATTTTTTCTTTAAAGCTCGCCCCTTTTCTGTGACCTGATACATACTAATCATTGCGTTTTTTACTACTAAATCATCGAGTGGTAAAACATCCATTCTTTTTAGAGTAAACATCAGAATCATTTCGACCGTCCATTGTCCCACTCCTTTTATTTGGGTTAATTGGCTAATAATGGAGGCATCTGTTTCCGAGGACCAATCTTTATCCATTAAATTATTTGCTATAAAAAAATCAGCTACGTTTTTCACATAGCCTGATTTTTGACGAGATAAACCAGCAGCACGTAGTGTTTCTGCAGAAAAGGATTGAATTTGAGTAGGATGTGGAAAATTATCTTCAAAAAGAGCTAAAAAACGACCATGAATACTAGAAGCTGCTTTTCCAGATAATTGTTGAAAAACAATGGAGCGAATTAATGCTTCATAAACCGTCTTTTGTGCGGTTCTTTCTTTTAGGACAACTTGGTCGATAAGTGGTTTGAGAATTGGGTCTTTAGAAAGGTGTTTTTGGATAGCAGCATTCATATAATAAAGAAGTTTACTAAAAAAATGATATTGTAAACTTATACAAATATCCATGAATATTAGCTTAAATATCAAAAACAATTGGTGGGTTAATAAGTCCTTTCAAGGAATGTATATTGGAAGCATTAATAAAGGTTGTTGGACCTATTTTTTCAATGCCATAACTATTTAATCAACTATCTGCCGTGCAAATAAAATCTTAGGTTTCCAATAAGAAGAATGAGTAATATTATCTTTTCGGACTCCTCTGGAAGAGGTGCTATGGACCACAACCAAACCATTTTTATCATTAGTAACAACCATTGCTACGTGAGAAATTTTATTGCGCCCTGTTCCCGTAAAAAAGATTAAATCACCTGCTTTGGTATCGTTGACCTTTATTTTTTTTCCATGAGCTGCTTGAGTTTGAGAACTCCGAGAAATATTAATATTTACTTTTTCATAAACATAGCCTGTAAAACCAGAGCAATCAAACCCTTTTGGAGTCGTGCCTCCATATTTGTATTTACTACCAATTAATTTTTCTCCCTGTTCCACTAATTTATATCTAACTTTGGAGGTATTAGCACTTTTAGGGGTATAGTTTGCTGGAATTTTTTCTACATTAGGAGGTGTATCCGTTTCATAATAGCGAGCAGAACAAGCATAGAAGCAGCTTAAAAGAAAGATAAAAGAAATTATTTTTCGCATAGATTAGGAGTAAGTTTTAATAGCGAATAAGAAACGAATTAGATTTTATATTTATTTTAAATACAATATTTTAACAAACTATTCGTAAAAGTGGAGGCTAAACTTAATAAGTTTATCCGTAATTTCGTTTGAATAATAAAAATAATAGTACACAAAAAAGGTTGCTAATCCGTGAGTCAAGAAACTATACCAACAAAAATCAAGTCTGCTTTTCTGAAAAGTAAAGAAAAGTTGAAAACAAAATTTCAGCCATTTTATCAAAGATGGTTGGGGGCAAAAGAGCAGTACCCCAAAGGGGCTTGGATCGCTTTAATTGGCGGAAGTCTAGGTATTTTTAGTATTTTATTTATCTCCATTTTTTTTATTTCCATTAGGTTTGAATTTTTTGATACTTTACCGACTACTGAGGAACTAACCGAAATAGAAAACAGTAATGCTTCCCAAGTTTATACGGAAGATGGACAAGTTTTAGGTAAATACTACCTGCAAAATAGAATCAATGCCAGCCTGGATGAAATTTCTCCAAATTTATTAAATGCCTTAGTGGCAACGGAAGACGTTCGTTTTTTTGACCATGACGGAATTGACGTGAAAGCATGGTTTCGTGTGTTTTTTAAGTCTATTTTGATGCAAGATGAATCTTCTGGAGGAGGAAGTACTTTGAGTCAACAATTAGCTAAAAATTTATTTAAGCGAAAACGCTATAAACTATTATCGCTCCCCGTGAATAAGGTGAGAGAAATGATAATTGCCAAGCGATTAGAACGGATTTATTCCAAACAAGAATTACTAACCCTTTATTTGAATACCGTTTCTTTTAGTGATAATACGTTTGGGGTGAAAGTCGCTTCAAAGCGATTTTTTAATACCAATCCTAAAGATATTAAGTTAGAAGAAGCAGCGGTTTTGGTCGGTATGCTAAAAGGGACTACCTACTATAATCCCTTGAATCATCCAGAAAGAGCGCAAGAAAGGCGAAATACTGTTTTATCTCAGATGGTAAAATATGGTTATTTAGCTAAAAATATGGTTGATTCCATCCAAGTAAAGCCAATGAAATTAAGGTATTCGATGGAAGGAAATACAGAGGGCAGTGGTACTTATTTTAGAGAGCATTTGCGACAGGAATTAAAGGCATTATTAAAAGATATAAAAAAAGAAGACGGAAGTAATTATAGTATTTACACGGATGGGTTAAAAATCTATACCACCATTGATGCTCGATTACAGCGATATGCAGAGGAAGCTGTTTCGGAACATATGCGCAAATTACAAGCAGATTTTTTTAATCATTGGCGGAAAGGTCCTTCTAAAGAAGTTCGAGCAGAAATTGAAAAAATTGTCCAAAAGACAGCTTTATATAAGCGACTAAAAAAGGAAGGGCAACCCCAAGCAATTATTGATGGACATTTTCAGAAAAAGCGAAAGATGACCATTTTTACTTGGGATGGAGAAGTAGAGAAAGAAATGAGCAAATTGGATTCTATCCAATATTATTTTATGTTGTTGAATACCGGTTTTTTAGCCATGAATCCTAAGAATGGACATATCAAAGCTTGGGTTGGCGGGATAGATAATAAATATTTTCAGTATGATCATGTAAAATCAACACGTCAAGTAGGGTCTACTTTTAAGCCCTTAGTTTATGCAACGGCATTAGAACAAGGAACACCTCCCTGTGAGTATATTCACAATCGACTCACCATTTATACAGAATACGATGATTGGAAACCAGAGAACTCAGATGGGAATTATGGAGGAGTTTATTCTATGAAAGGTGGATTGAGCAATTCCGTAAATGCAGTCACCGTGGATTTAATCATGCGGTCGGGAATAGATTCTGTGAAATATTTAGCCGAACAAATGGGCATCACTTCTGACATTCCAGCAGTCCCTTCGATTGCTTTAGGAACTGCGGATATTTCTTTATACGATATGGTGAAAGTCTATGGCACTTTTGCAAATAAAGGCTTGAAAACAACGCCTAAATATATTCGGCGTATAGAAACTAAAACAGGAGAAGTGCTATTAAATTTAGCGGAAGAACAAGTGGAACAAGAGCGAGTAATGAAAGAAGAGACGGCTATGTTGATGACCAATATGCTACAATCGGTTGTAGATAGTGGAACGGCTCGCCGTTTGCGATTTCAATACCATTTATATAATGATATTGCAGGAAAAACGGGGACTACTCAGAATCATTCGGATGGTTGGTTTATGGGATACACCCCAAATTTAGTAGCAGGTGTTTGGGTTGGGGCAGAATCTCCCAAAGTCCATTTTAGAACGATTGGTTTAGGACAAGGAGCGAATATGGCATTGCCGATTTGGGGAAGATTTATGAATAAAGTTTATAAAGACCCACAGTTTCGTCAATGGGAAAAGGCTCAATTCACTCCACTACCCGATTCTTTATATTGGGAAATGGATTGTGCGCCCTATCTGGAAGAAATGCCAATATTTGTAGATTGGGATGATTTAGAAGAAGTGCCTACGACTATCTTTGATGCTATTTTTGGCAAAGAAAAAGCGGAGCAAATTATCAAAGAAGAACAGCCTCGCACCCGTACCAATAGAAGGGATGATCGACCTGCGGCAAAACCACGAAAAAAACGGAAGCCTAAAAAGAAAAAGAAGAAAAATATTTTTGAAAGAATATTTGGGAAGAAGAATTAGTTTAATCACCGCATTTCCGATTTAAAGAAATTCCAAATCGCATCTTCGGGCATATCTGCCACTAAATCAACCGTTTCGGAAGTAACAGGATGCTGAAAACTCAATTTCCAAGCATGGAGATGGATAGAGCGGTCTTTATTACTACGTCTTGCACCATATTTTACATCTCCTTTAATTGGCGAACCAATTTTTGCTAATTGTGCTCGAATTTGATGGTGTCGACCTGTTTCTAAATCAATTTCTAGTAAGGTATAATTATCACTTTTGCCAAGGACTTTATAATTTAGAACAGCCTTTTTTCCACCCTTTATAGGTGCTTCAAACACTTGTGTTTTATTGGCTTTTTCATTTTTTCTTAGGTAATGAATTAGCTGACCTTCGCTTTTTTCAGGTGCTTTTTTTACAACTGCGAGATAGATTTTTTTAATGGTTCTTTCTTGAAATTGGGCGTTCATTCTAGCCAATCCTTTTTTAGATTTAGCGAATATAATTACGCCACTAGCAGGTCGGTCAATGCGGTGAATGATGAATAGGTTGGATTTAGCATAAATTTCGCCTAGATCTTGTAAAGATTTGGCTTCGGTTTTGTCGGGTTGGATAGGAATACCCGCAGGTTTATTAAACGCAATTAATTGATTATTTTTATAAAGTACCCAACCGCTAATTTTGATATTTTCTGTTGACAAATGTATAGTTTTGTAGTGCCAAGCTCTGCTTGGTATCAAGGTAATAATAATGCCACCAAGCAGAGCTTGGCGCTACTTTAATCTACTTCTTCATAATCTATAAATTCTCCTCTAGGATTGGTGTCTTCTCTACGAATTTCGACGTCTCCTTCCTGACGGACTTCTTCTTGTTTTTTGCCTTCCTTTAAAGGAGGCCGAAACATAAATTTATAAACAAAATAGAGGATAGCCCCTAATACTAAATATTTCATGATAATCTAATTTGAATCCTATATATAGCAGGCTAGTTTACTTTTTGCCTAGTCCTTAGATTTATTCTTTTCCTTCTCCTTCCTCTTTTTCTTCCTCTTTCTCCTCCTCTTCTTCCTCTTTATTTATAAAATTAACTTTCACTTCTGCTTCCACATCCCATCCTGCTCGCAATTCTTCAATACTCGCAGTAGATATTCTTTCTGGTTGTAATTTTTTATCGTAGTTGCCTGTACTCCACCGACTGTTTTCATCTAAATCTTCGACTACTTTGATAGAATATTTCCCAGGTAGTAGTGCGGAGAAAGATTCTTTATATTCCTGTTTATTCTGAACAGCAAAAGCTTTGACCACATTCTCCCCTAAAAGTAATTGAAACCAATAGTTTTTGGTGCTATCCATTTCGGTAGCTGTCAGATTAATTGTACCAAAATCATTCTTTGGTTGTACTGCATAATTTAACAAAATAGTATCTGTATTCGGTTCATCGTACCAGTCAATAATTGCGCCCGGTAAGATTTCTAGTTGATAAGTTACCTCTTCTTCCCACTCGTAGTCAATAATTAAGGTTCTTTTTATTACACTATCAATTTTATGTTTGGCTACCAAACGAGGTCCTTTTTGTACGATAGGCGCAATCGTACTATCACTTGTCTCTAAAGTTATTCCTGCGGTTTCTTCTCTGATAATAGCAGTAGAATCAGTAATGATAACCCTAACAGGATTTTCCTCGACCTCAAGGTTTAAAGAATCATTAGCGTTAACAAGGGTACTATCTCCATCATCAGCTTGTTGAATAGTTACTTGTCTAAAATTGACGAGCGAGGTATCTAAATTTTTAATGGGATGATTAAAAGTAAGCGGAAGTGTTTTAAACGGATTTAAAGGTATTTCCTTATCAGGTGCTCTTTCTCTAGCCAAAGCAAGGGGAGTAATATTTCTGGTTAATGCCCGAATTCGCAAAGTGTCAACTAAAGTATCTCGTTGGAAATAAAAATTCCAATCCAAGGAATCCTTTAAATTATACCAATAGCGGATGGTATCACCTTCAGTTTCTTTGTATATTTCTTGACCAACTACATCATAATTCAGGATGGCATCATAAGGAGGGCGTTTAAATCCCATTTTCACCAATCCATAAGTAGAAGCATCAATTCGTGGTTTTACCAACGTTGTATTTTCTTCAAAAAGCTGGATAGAAATAGTTGTTTCTATGGAGTCATTGATGATAATAGAATCTAAGGTAAAGCCAATTCGTTCTTTGGGGATATTAAATAGGTAATTCAAATCTTGGTCCTCTAGTGCAAAACCTTTAAAAGCACCTGCCTTGAGGTATTTAATCGTAAAGTTACCGTACTTATCCGCTTTTCCAAAATAATAAGGCTTTTCGGTTCGAACGACGGTATCTGCAAAATTTTCATAGAGCAAAAAAAGTGCATCAGGAACAGGGTCACCCGTTAACACATCGGTAATCGTACCAGACATTTCTAATGAATCAATATAATCGCCAGTAGAGAAAAGAAATTGCAGGTTTTCTACTTCGTTCCCTTCGGTTAAATCTTTAATGGATTCTCCAAAGCTAATCGCATAAGTAACGCCTTCTTTTAAAACTTCTTCTTCATTGAATTGAAACTCAGCTGTTTTAAATCCCTTCGTACGTTTTACTTTTGGAATGTATGTTAAAGGCGGAGAAACGACTACTTGCTTGATGACATCTCTCAATTCGATGTATTCATCAAAAACTAACCGAATGTCTTTTTTTTCAAAATTGGTTTGGAAATTAGGTGTGGATAAATGGGAAATTAAATTGGGAGGAAAGGTATCTCTAGGTCCACCACCTAATTGTTGCTGTTGGGCACAGGAATTAGTAAGGGTATATAAACTTAATAAATAGAAAAGTGGCAGCAGGATACTGCTTGCAATGGAATAAGTAAGCAATTTACTTGAAGTTTCCGAAGTTGTATTTCTCTCTTTGATATGCTTGCCTTTTTTATTATTAGAAAACATAAATTCTTTTTCCTACTAAAATAGGAGATTCGATAATTTTATTAGCCGATAATAATAGCTAATAACTTTTTGATAACATGAGAAGTAAAGGCTTTATTATTAATTATGCCAATTCTGCTAATTCCATCCACCGCATTTCTTTCTCTTCTAATGCTTCCGTTATTTCTCCCAATTCTTTGGAATACTTCTCAATGTCCTCCGTTGAAATATTGGTATCGTTAAATTTTGCTGTAATAGTTTCCTTTTTTTCTTCTAACTTTTCAATTTGTTTTTCCAAGCGTTTAAATTCTTTTTGTTGGTCTCTAGTTAAGCCTGGTGTGGTTTTGGATTGGAAAGCAGGTTTTTCTTTTTTCTCTTTTACGACCGTTGATGCCAATCGTCTATCTTCAATGGCTTTGGCTTTTTCAAAGGCGCGATATTCCGTATACGTTCCGTTGTAATCTTTAATTTTTCCTTCCCCTTGAAAGACAAATAAATGTTCTACTATTTTATCCATAAAGTAACGGTCGTGCGTAACAATAATAACACAACCTGGAAATTCCATTAAGAAACTCTCTAAAATATTTAAGGTTAAAATATCCAAATCATTGGTCGGCTCATCCAGAATTAAAAAGTTTGGATTTTCCATTAATACCGACAATAAATACAAGCGTCTTCGTTCTCCACCACTTAATTGAGAAATATAGACTCGCTGTTGTTTTCTATCAAACATAAACCGCTCACAAAGTTGTTCTGCGGTTAATTTTTGCCCTTTATCCATTGGAATATATTCCGCAATATTTCGGATATAGTCGATAATCGTTTGGTCTTTTTCTAATTGAATACCTTCTTGTGTATAGTAGCCAAAAACGGTATTTCCGCCTATCACTACTTTACCAGAATCCGTTCGTAGTCGCTTCGTTATTAATTTTAAAAAAGTAGACTTTCCTACACCATTTGGTCCTACAATACCAACCCGTTCCTTTTGTCTAAATTTATAATCAAAATCTTTGACCGCTACAAAATCTCCAAAGCTTTTACTAATATTATGGGCTTCCAAAATTTTCTTGCCCATTCGTTGTCCTTTAATCCCGATAATAACTTCGGAATTATCGACTTTCTGGGTCGCTTTTTCTTTGATTTCATGGAATTTATCGACTCTGGATTTGGCCTTTGTTCCTCTAGCTTTGGGTTGTCTACGTACCCATTCTAACTCTCGCTTCATCAATTTTTTGGTACGGTCTAGAACCGTTGCCTGATTCTCTTCTCTTAATGCTTTTTTCTCTAAAAAATCAGAATAAGAGCCTTTATAGCGGTATAATATCCCGCCGTCTAATTCGACAATATGGCTACAAACCCGTTCCAAAAAATAACGGTCGTGTGTGACCATCAATAAGGTGATGCGACTTTGTTGTAAATATTCTTCTAACCACTCAATCATTTCCAAATCTAAATGGTTGGTCGGCTCATCCAAAATTAAAAACTCTGGCTCATCAATGATTAATTTAGCTAAAGCCAATCGTTTTTTCTGACCGCCAGATAATTCTGAGATATTTTGATTTAGATTGGTCATATTTAGTTTAAACAAAATCTCTTTAAACTTGGATTCAAAATCCCAAGCTTTTAGGTCATCCATTTTAACCAAAGCTGCCTCCATTTTTTTAGGCTTATCTTGAAAAATTAAAGCTTCTTCATAATCACGCAAAGCCGCCATCATTGGATTATCGGAACTAAATACGGCATCCAAAACCGTAGTTGAACCTTCAAAATCTGGGTCTTGTACCAAATACCCAACTTCAATATTTTTATACAACCAAACTTTTTGATTTTCTCCTTCTGGTGGTTCTATGCCCGCAATCACTTTCAAAAGCGTCGATTTGCCAGCCCCGTTTTTGGCGACAATGGCAATCTTTTCTCCTTTACTGATTTGAAAATCAATCTGGTCAAATAATACCTTTTCTCCGTAGGTCTTGCTAACATTTTCTAATGTAAGGTAATTCATATTTTTGAGAAGTCAGAGGCCAGACCGCTTTGCTGTCAGGCCGTTTTACTGTCAGATTAGGTTAAAATAATATTGCCAAAACGGCGGTTAAATCCTGTGATTCCCTGCAGGCCGCCCGTATGAACCGCTAAGATACTACTTCCTTTAGGGAAATAATTGTTTTTTATTAAATCGTAAATACCGTAAAAAAGTTTTCCCGTATAAATGGGTTCTAGTTGGATATTATTTTCTTTTTTAAAGGTATTGATGAAGTCAATTAGCTCAGGTTTAAATTTAGCGTATCCACCGAAGTGATAGTCAGTATTGATTTGCCAATTGGGAAATATTTTTTCTCCTAATAATTGACCAATATCTTTTTGATGAAAATCTCCTTTTAAAGCAGAAAAGCCAATTACTTTTTGTTGACCATTTAGTCCAGAAATAATCCCACTTAAAGTTCCGCCTGTTCCACAAGAGGCACACCAAAAATCAGGCAGTGCAGGTAATTGGTGATTTACTTCTTCGACTAATTCGCTGCAACCTTTGATTGCATTATTATTGGTGCCGCCTTCTGGAATTAAAAAGAAATCACCTAATTGTGTTCGTAATTCTGTTTGATAAGTTATATCGTCTTTTCTTTTATAATCAGTACGAGAAATAAAATGTAATTCCATCCCCATTTTTTCAGCGTAAGCTAAAGTTGGATTAAGTGGTTCGATTCGTTCTCCTCGAATGAGGCCTATTGTTTTAAAACCAAAAATTTTTCCTGCGGCAGCAGTTGCATAAATATGATTGGAAAAAGCACCACCAAAAGTAAGTAAGGTATTTTGCTGCTCCTTTTTTGCAGCTAATAAATTATACTTTAGTTTTCGCCATTTATTACCAGAGACTTGTGGATGGATTAAATCATCTCTTTTTACTAATAGGCGAACCCCTTTGCTTTGGAGCAAATCATTTTGAATTTCTTGAATGGGAGAATCAATTGATTTTAATATAGAATTCAAAGCAAAGGAACTTTTTTGCAAAAATGATGATTTAAAATAGATATATCAATAAATTTGGTTAAGTAGTCAGACAAAATTAAGATAACAATTCTTAGCGTTTTTATCACATAGTCATATAGTTAAAACACATAGACAATATAGTTTTACAGACTAAAATCAACTATCTGATTTTTGAAACTATATGCTCTATGTGAAAAAAACTATTGTGACTATGTAATAAAAATATTAGTTTATTTATGTCCAATTACTCCCTTAAATCAAAAGTCTAATAGTTATGAGTACTTCTATCAAAGAAATGGATAAATTATTTGAAAGTGAATTATACTTTTATTTTTATGAGGATTTTTTGGACATAGCTAGAACCCAAAAAGAATGTGCTTTTATAGAAAAATGTTGTACCCTGCAACCTAATCATAAAATACTAGATTTAGCTTGTGGTCATGGTAGACATGCTAATCTGCTAGCAGAATTAGGATATGACCTTTGTGGTATTGATTTAAACCATCAATTTATTGAAAAAGCTAAAGCAGATGCTAAAACAAGGGGCTTGACCATTGAATATATTGAGCAAAATATTTTGGACATCAATTATCAAGAAAAATTTGATGCTGTTTTATTGCTATTTAATTCTTTTGGTTTTTTTGATAGGACGGATGCTAAACAATTATTAATAAAAATTAGCCAAACATTAAAAATTGGCGGTAAAGCATTCCTTGATACAAAAAATAGAGACCATTTGTTGAAAGAATTACAACCTTGTTCAATTATAGAAAAAGGGGAAGACTTAATGATAGACCGTATGTCTTTTAATCCTATCGATGGCACTACTACGAATAAACGAATTTATATCAAAGATGGCAAAAGATTGGATGCACCTTTTACAATGACTGCCTATAGTTTTACGGACTTGAAGCAAATGCTTCAAGAAACGGAATTAGCAATAAATCAAATTTACGGTAGTTGGGAAGGAGATTCCTTTAATCAAGAATCTAAAAGGATTATCTTAATTTTAGAGAAGACAAGTTAATTTGCAACTCTATATTATTTCCCCTAAATTTGTCAACTCATTAGAAAAAAGCAATATGCAAGTATCTCCAAACATAATTATTAGCATTATTATAATTCAGGATTCAAACCATAATCTGTGAAAATGCTAGAAATTTGGAATAAAAAAGCGTTGACAGATTAAATTTGTCAACGCTTTTTTAGTTTGGGTTAAACTCATCGAAAAAATAAGTTCCGCGTTTTTTAAATGGATTTTTTTTAAATGGGTTGGAAACCTATTTAAAAAACATTCAATTAAAAAACCAAATGCGGAACTTATTTTTTCGTCAATACTTAGGTATCTTTGCATTTTCAAATTTGAAAAATAAATATCTGTCATGTATAAAATAGAAAAATCGCTCCATCTACCGAGTATCGACAAGGACATCTTAGCCTTTTGGGAAGAACAAGATGTATTTGCTAAAAGTGTGAATCAACGTTCAGTGGATAACAGTTTTGTATTCTATGAAGGACCACCTTCTGCGAATGGAAAACCAGGGATTCACCACGTAATGGCAAGAGCGATTAAAGATATTTTTTGTCGGTATCAGACGATGAAAGGCAAGCGAGTAGAAAGAAAAGGCGGTTGGGATACGCATGGTTTACCGATTGAATTAGCGGTAGAAAAAGAATTGGGTATCACCAAAGAAGACATCGGCAAAAAGATTTCTGTGGATGAGTATAATGCCAAGTGTAAGGAAACGGTGATGCGGTATAAGGATTTATGGGATGATTTGACCATCAAAATGGGCTATTGGGTAGACTTGGAGAATCCATATGTAACTTATGAAAATGAGTACATCGAATCTGTTTGGTGGTTATTGTCGCAGATGTATAATAAAGGCTTGTTGTACAAAGGATTGACGATTCAGCCCTATTCTCCTGCGGCAGGAACAGGTTTAAGTTCGCACGAATTGAATATGCCGGGGGCTTACCAAGATGTGAAAGATACTTCGGCGGTAGCGATGTTTAAAGTGACAAAAGATGCGACTTCAGATTTTTTATTTGAAGTAGCAGATGAGGATGTAAGAATCATCGCTTGGACGACTACGCCTTGGACCTTGCCTTCTAATACTGCTTTAACGGTTGGCCCAAAAATCAAATACGTTAAAATCAAAACCAATAATGTTTATACCAAGCTACCAGTCAGTGTAGTTTTGGCAGAAGATTTAGTGTCAAAATGGTTTGGTGGTAAAAAGCAGCATGAAATCTTATCAAAAAGTGCCGCTTTTACAGGTAAACAATTAGACGGTATTCGCTACGAGCAGTTATTGGCTTTTGGCAATGAAATCGAAGAGTTGAATGGGAAGACAGATGCTTTTAGAGTCATTGTTGGAAATTTTGTAACGACAGAAAGCGGTACAGGAATCGTGCACACAGCGCCTTCCTTTGGTGCAGATGATAGAGTTGTCGGCGCAGCAAATGGAATTGGTGCTTTGACCTTAGTTGATAAACAAGGAAAATTCATAGACTCTGTTGGCCCATTTTCTAATCGCTATGTAAAGAACTATAAAGACCAAGAAGACTATGTAGATGTCAATGTAGATATTTCAATCCACTTAAAGCAGAATAACCAAGCATTTAATGTGGCGAAATATGAACACTCTTACCCACATTGCTGGCGGACGGATAAGCCGATTTTATATTATCCTTTGGATAGTTGGTTTGTAAAGGCAGCTTCTGTGAAGGAACGGATGTCTGAATTGAATAAGACAATTAACTGGAAGCCTGCTTCTACGGGAACAGGACGTTTTGGGAAGTGGTTAGAAAACTTACAAGATTGGAATTTATCTCGTTCTAGATATTGGGGAGTACCCTTGCCGATTTGGCGAACAAAAGTAGATGAAGATGCAGGAGAAGTAGCGGAACAAATTTGTGTAGGCTCCATTGAAGAATTGCAAAAAGAAATAGATAAGGCGAATGCAGCTTTAGGCAAAAATCAAGCAGTACCTAAAGATTTGCACCGTCCATATATTGATGATATTGTTTTGGTTGCGCCAAGTGGCGAACCAATGTATCGAGAATTGGATTTGATTGATGTGTGGTTTGATAGTGGTTCGATGCCTTATGCACAATGGCATTATCCTTTTGAAAATCAAGAAAAATTTAAGACGAATTTCCCCGCTGATTTTATTGCAGAAGGCGTTGACCAAACACGTGGTTGGTTCTATACTTTACATGCAATTGGGACGATGGTTTTTGACCAAGTGGCTTTTAAAAATGTGGTGTCGAATGGTTTGGTGTTAGATAAGAACGGCATTAAAATGTCCAAAAGTAAAGGCAATGCCGTCAATCCATTTGAAGCTATTGAAAAACATGGGGCAGATGCCAATCGTTGGTATATGATTTCTAATTCTCAACCATGGGATAATCTAAAATATGATTCTGATGGTGTTGTAGAAACTAGAAATAAGTTTTTCGGAACGCTGTTCAATACGTACAAGTTTTATGCAGGATATGCGAATATTGATAATTTCAAATACAGCGAAAAGAACGTACCATTAGAAGAGCGTCCAGAAATAGACCAATGGGTTTTGTCTTTATTAAATTCCTTAATCAAGGAAGTAAATCAAGATTATGCCGATTACGAACCAACGGCAGCGACTCGAAAAGTTCAGGCTTTTGTGATGGACCATTTGAGTAATTGGTATGTACGTTTATGTCGTCGTCGTTTCTGGAAAGGGGAGTATTCGCAGGATAAGATTGCGGCTTACCAGACCCTTTATACTTGTATGGAAGCAGTGGCAAAATTAATGGCACCCGTTGCGCCGTTCTTTGCAGATTGGTTGTACAAAAACTTAAATGAAGTTTCTAAGCAAGAAAAACATATTTCTGTCCACTTGGCAAGTTTCCCAAGAGTTAGTCATGCGGCTATCAATAAGGAATTAGAGCAAAGAATGGAATATGCGCAACGCATTTCTTCTTTGACTTTATCGCTTAGAAAAAAGGAAAGTTTACGGGTAAGACAGCCATTACAAAAAATTATGTTGCCTATTTTGGATAAAGCTTTTATCCAACAAGTGGACGGTGTAAAAGATTTGATTTTAGCAGAGGTCAATGTCAAAGACATCGAATACGTAACCGATACTTCTGGCATCGTGAAGAAAAGTATCAAACCTAACTTTAAGACTTTAGGTCGAATCTTAGGTAAGAATATGAAAGCTGCTATTCCGCTTATCAATCAATTGGGACAAGAAGACATCGAACAAATTGAAGCGAGTAATTCTTATAAATTATCCATTGATGGACAAGACTACGAATTGACTTTAGCTGATTTTGTGATTTCTGCGGAGGATATTCCTGGTTGGTTAGTCGCCAATGATGGTGATTTAACGGTTGCCTTAGATATTTCTTTAACGGATGAATTAAAAGCAGAAGGTATTGCTAGAGAATTGGTCAATCGAATCCAAAACGTTAGAAAGACCAAAGATTTTAATGTGACGGATAGAATTTCTGTTTCTTTAGAAAAGCATGATTTGGTGACGGCTGCGGTGGCTTCTTTTGGAGATTATATTAAGAATGAGGTGTTGGCGGATGATTTGCGTTTGGTGGAAGCGGTTGCTGGCGGGGAGGCTATTGAATTGCCGGAGGATGTTAGGTTGGGGATGTTGGTGGAGTTGAATTGATGATTAGTTGTTCTTAAACAATTTATTAATTTGTAATATCTCAGCAATCTAGATAGTTAATTTTGTTTGAATATTAATTATTTATCCGTAAATTGAATTTACTCGATACTAAGCCAATATGACAAAGCGAGAAATTGAACTAGAAATCAAACTTATAAAAGACCAACTTACTTTAGCTCAACAATATAAAGAGGATTTTAGAAAGCATCTTGGCATAGTTGGTTATGATGAATTTATAAATGAAAGATTGGAGCGTTTAAAATACCTTCTTGATTTAATTAAAAAATTTCAATGATGAAGAAAACAGCAATTAATGTAAAAGAAGTAATTAGCAAAATGGATGGTGCAATGGATAAATTAGAACAAGGCATTCCAAATGCTAAGCTATCTAAAAAAGATGCTAAAGATATTGCGGCACAATTGGAAAATGTAATTGCTTTGGCTGAATCTATTAAAGCGGATAGTCACAAGGATAAAGCAAAACGAGCTTAATTGGTGAAAAACTTGGAGCAAGATTGCAAGAAAATTAGTTAATTGTGCCCAAAATGTTAGAAAGACTAAAGATTTTAATGTGACGGATAGAATTTCTGTTTCTTTAGAAAAGCATGAGTTGGTGACGGCTGCAGTGGCTTCTTTTGGGGATTATATTAAGAATGAGGTGTTGGCGGATGCTTTGAGTTTGGTGGAGGTGGTTGCTGGTGAGGAGGCGATTGAGTTGCCGGAGGATGTTAGGTTGGGGATGTTGGTGGAGTTGAATTAGAAAATTGAAATTTTTAATTTCAAAAGGAGTATCGCAAAATTTACGATACTCCTTTTATTTTTTAATGCATAATTCTTTAAAGTTAAAAACTTTTATTTTTCCTGTATGGGCCTTTAAGGAAAGAATTAATGATGCCGTTTCTAGATTAGAAGGAATATCAGAGAAGAGAAATTTTCCCTTAATTGGGTTCTTAGTACTTTGTATTTTTTTTGACTCTATCGTGCATGGTATAAAATATCTAGAATTACCATCAAAAGAAGCCGTCCTAGATGTTCAAGTTATTGTTTCGTCGTTACTTACTAAATATAGTTAATTTTTTTCATTTTCTAATTTTATCACTCCTCGTCGCTACAATAGATGTTCAAAAGAATAAATAATACTATTGATTAGGATTTTTAATCTGGACTGTACTTAATATACAGGAGTTGTATAAAAAGGCATCAATTTAAACTATTAATTTTAACAAAATTATGCCTTCTTACACAACTCCAATATAGCATTCTTCTAAGCAATAATTATTTTATCCCCCTACAACCGTACCTAGTATTTTTAAGAAAATATTCAATCCAATTCCAAGTAAGGCAGCGGTACAAGCTTGTTGTTTCTTGTTCTCCAACTGACTATCCGTTGTAAAATAAATAATAGCACCTGCAATAGGAATACAGAAAGAAAGTACTCTTAATCCCATATGTAATTCATCTTCTGGTTGATCAGGTTCTTTTTTAAAATCATCTAAAATTTCATCATCTAAATCCATAGAAATATTTTTTATTTAGAGAAAGGTTAAAATATACATACCAATGTGGTAGCCAACTATATTTACCAGAGACATTGTTCCGATACCTGCCAAAAATCCAGTCGTTACTCGTCTAAAGTTAGTGCTTTCCCAATTCAGAAAAGCTTGAAGCGTACCATCAATATATGTGGGTAAAACTAATAAAAGAGTAGGCCAAAAATCAATATAGACAAATTCAAACAAAAAGAAAGGCATACTTAAATAACCAATGTGAATACCCGTACATCTTGCACACATCGGGAATTGTTTTCCATTCCAAAAGAAAGACCTTTCTGGTTTTTGATGACAAAGGGTAAGTTCAATATTTTTCATTGGTCAATTTATCTAAAATGAATAGTTCCACAAGATAACAAAATTTATTTTTCGTCAATAATTATTGGTGGTATTTTACATTAGAGCTTATGATTGTTGATACAACTTTCTACTCCTTACATTTCAATAATACTATTATAATCTGAGGGTACGCACAAGCACTAAAGGTGCGACATATATTAATATGGGGCGAAGCCCTATGGAAAATGAATGCTGTTGAAACGCTAGCTCTGAAGGAGCGACCTAAAAATAGGACACTATTACTATTATATGCCGCACCTTTGGCGCTTTCTTGTATAATCATTGGGTTTACACCCAATGCTATGATATGTCGCACCTTTGGTGCTGATTAATTTTTCTTTGCGTAACATCAGTTATAATGTTATTTTAATAATCAATTGTTAAGATTCTGTTAAAATAATACTGTTTTTTATCGTGCCTAAAACTCTTATGTATGTTTGTTATCGACTTCAAAGTCAAAGTCGGTTCAACAATAAAATAGTCAATGAGAAATGATGCCTAGGAATAAACATTTAAAACACTTCTTAAACACAAGTATAATTTTATTGATTCATGTATTTGGATATGGCCAAACTACGGATTCCCTTTTTGTAGAGCAAGATACGATGAAGGTTTCTTTTGCCAAAGTTATACTCGACGGCAGGGTTTATTTTCGGAATGAAAAAACAAATCAGTTCATCAATCATTCAGAATATTTACTCCTTCAGGATGCTGGTTTGGTGGAGCGCGCTCAAGAAGAAAACCACAATCACATCGTACACGACTATTTTATGGACCATTGGGAATCTGATAAGGTCAATCCCTATAAAGATGTAGTTTTGCCTACCCCATTCAAAATTGAATTTGACCAGACCACATTTACACATCCTGTCGATAACAATATTGTGGTCACATCAAGGTTTGGAAGGAGACGAAGGGGACCGCATAGAGGCTTGGACCTTGACCTTGTCACGGGAGATGTTGTACGCTCCGTATTGCCAGGGAAAGTCCGTTTTGTAGGCTATAGCGGAGGTCATGGAAAAACAGTTGTTGTAAGACATGCCAATGAAGTTGAGACCGTATATGCCCACTTGTCTGAATATGCCGTCAATACGAATGACATTATTGTAGAAGGTCAGATTATTGGAAAGGGAGGGAATACAGGCAGAAGCCGAGGAAGCCATTTACATTTAGAAGTCCGCTATAAGGGGGTTTGTATTCATCCAGAATATGTGTTCAATTTTGATGGTAGTAAATCGATTAATAGTGCTCAATTATGGGTGTCCAGAGGTTGGAAGTCTCCAAAATCACATAGTGCATATCGAAAAAGTAAAGTGACCCCTCTATTTACGGAAGCAGAAGCCGTCGCTGCCGAAAAAGCGGAGCCTAGATTTCATAGAGTACGGAGAGGAGAGACGCTATCACATATAGCTCAGAGGTATCATCTAAGACTTAGTGAAATCTATAGCCTTAATAGGATTTCTAAAAATTCCGTTCTGAGTATTGGGCAAATAGTAAAAGTTAGGTAATTTCAAAAAATATTCACCCAGTTCCTCTTGTTTTAGCCACTAAAGGCGGCGATTTAAAGAGTGTAAAATAGAAAATTAAAAATAACTTCAAAAGAGGTATTGCAATTATTTGTGGTACTTCTTTTTGAATTATAAAATGATGGTACAAAACATAATATGCACTATAAAATAAAATAAATATTTTAAGCTACCTGTAAAATTTTATAAGGAAAATTAGAATTAATAAGGGAGCAGGTAATAAATAAGCTACCCAAATTTCAAGAAGTAATTTTTTCTTTAGTCAAGGCGAAAAACGCAGACATAGCCTTCGCTATAGCGAGTATTTTCAACGCAGAATAAAGGAAAAAGAACGATTAAAATGGGTAGGTTATTTATTACCTGTTCCCTAAATCCTTTCAATGAAAAAAAACAAAAAAATAAACCTCTTTCCTTTTTTGAAATTTCAAACCACTATGGGAGGTGTTTTTGGTTTGATGATGGGTATTTTTTATGCTTTTGGAGGCTTGATAATTGATATACTCGTTAGTGTTAATTGGATAACCTGTTCAGAAACACTAGGGCTAAGTTATGGGACGCTACTAGCATTTGGGGCATTAATAGGAATGCCCATTATTTTTGCTGGGATTGGATTGATAGTGGGAATTTTTGAAGTATTGGCATTTAATATATTGTCGAAATGGCTTGGCAGTTTAGTGATAAATTTTGAACAAGAAGGATAGCTCAATTTAATCATTTATAGCAGCTATTTTTTGACAAATGTATTAAATTTAATATTTTTGAAGTAGTAAG
>CAYMSC010000014.1:13699-34728 GCA_964392805.1 uncultured Saprospiraceae bacterium | reverse complement strand
CTAATCAAGTAGAAGTTAGAACCAGATTTGAGATGGGGATGAATTTGAAAGTAAAACTTTAGTAAGGGATTTTGCAAAAAATGACCTACGCAGCCTAGCTAGGAGGATTGGAACACGGATTTAACGGATAAAACGGTTTCTTTACTTGATTTGCTCTAGGTCTCCGAAGTTTCGGAGCAGGCTGTGTTCTTTTTTGCGTAGGTTATTTTTTTCGTTTTCCCTAAACCAAATATTTTATTTTTTACCAATAGCAACATATATGTTATCAAAAAAATATTTCCCTTTTACTTCAAAGTTTTCAAATAAAGTTGCTGTATAATTTAGTGTCTTTCTTCTTATTTCAGATTCTGCAAAATAATCAACCGTTTTAGTGATTAAATCATTTTGCGCTCGATACCAGTCTAATAATCCTATTTTCCCCTGCTTTTTCAACAATGATTTACTTGTATTTATAACTTTTTTCCAATCTGGAATTACGGAGAAAGCTAAGACCCCTATTATTATATCAAAATTAATATCAATGTTTTCCTTCTCAAAAAAATCAGCATTAATCTCTCTTACATCCTTATGAATAAGTTTTATATTCTGCCATTTATTTTTTATAATTCTCTTTTTTGCTTCATTAAGCATCCCTTCTGAAATATCTACTGCTATAATTTCTCCTTCTTTGCCTATTTTATTTTCTATTAAACTAAAATTTTGTCCAGTACCACAAGCAATTATCAATATCCTATCTCCTTTTTTTAAATCCAATCCGTTTATTAATGTTTTTCTTGTTTTTTTATAAAACCAATAGGAAGAAAAATCATATACTTTTGCTATCTTATCATACCATTGCATATTATGAATTTACTTTTTAGGTTCTTAAGTTCAACATATTTTAATGAAACACAATAACCAATTTACTTTTATAGTAAGGCTGCAAAATGTTAAAAATCAACCTTTTGTCTAATTTTTCAGTAAGTTCTCAATAGCCAATCCGGTAGAACGGACTTTAGTCTGTCGGGTTCACAAGCCTTTAGGCTTGGTACGTTAGGTAAAGTCTAAAAGACTTTTGAACGGGACAGACTAAAGTCCGTTCTACCAGCTATTCTTATTGAGAACTTATATTTGTCATCATTAACATCAAAAGCCCCATGATAATCATTAAACCATCTTCGATTATGGTAACAGTACTCATTGGAAGATTGAAAACATCTCCTAAACAAGCACATTTAATTGCTTTCTTATTTAGTACCGTTTGCAAAACGCCTACTATGCTTAATGACATTACAAGTACCATCACAGTATTTGTGATGAACGGATTGAAGTTAATAAGGAATGCTATCCCTAAAATTAACTCGATAAAAGCATAGACATATCCCCAAAACGGAAACCTTCTTGCTACCACATCATACCTAAGATAATTATCTTTAAAGCCCTTTAAATTTAGCATTTTAAAGAAAGAAAATGTCAAAAAGAAACCTGCCATAAAGTGTCTCATCCATCTACTAATTTCAATATTTTCGGACATAGCTTCAATTAATCCTGTAACTAAAAAGAGGTAAGAAAAAATTAATAAAACAGGTTTATATACCGAGAACCATGATTTTGTACTTTCAACTGTTTCCTCATGGCTCAAAGTGCTGATTTGATATTTATCGCCATGTACAGAAAGTTTTGATTTTAATTTGGATAATGGAATCTGCTTAGACATAGTTATTTCAGCATTTCCATTTTTCTTGGATACGGAAACATTGCTTACCTCCTTCAATTGAAGAAATACGGACTTTATTTTTTGCTCGCAACTGCTGCAAGACATTCCCGTTATTTGATATGTATGTGTCATAATTAAATTTATTTTGATTTATAATGACACAAATTTACGATGCACCTCAATAGCTGGTGTTATACTTTTTGGGAGGAAATTTGTAAGATTTAGAGTTTATCAATTGACTTTCTTTTATGCTCTTTTAGTTTTTTAAAGAAAGATGGACTCAGTCCTGTAATCTTTTTGAATTGATTGCTAAGATATGCTACACTCGAATAATTTAATTTAAATGCAATCTCACTCAACGACAGTTCATCATACATTAATAATTCTTTGACCCTTTCAATTCTTAGTTTTATTAGATATTTTTCAATGGTAGTCCCTTCAATTTCAGAAAATAATTTGCTAATTGCTGAGTAATCTTTTCTTATTTTATCGGTAATAATTGCTGATAAATTTTTGGACGCTTCATTTTCATCTTCATAAACCAACTTGATTATAATGTTTTTCACCTGCTCTATTATTTGTTGCTCTTTATCTTTTAAAATTTCAAAGCCATGTGCTTCCAATCCTTTATTTAATCTATTCATTATATTATTACCAATACCTTCTTCAATTGTTATTTCGCCCAATTTCATATCGAGTGTTTCTATTCCGAGTTTTGCTAACTCGTTTCCCACTATCGTTTTGCATCTTTCGCATACCATATTTTTGATATAGATTGTCATTTATCTTTTTTTGCTTGCATCCAACTTCTATTTAAAAAGAATAGATAGAAAGATTGGACATCGGAAATTAACGATACAAAATTAATACAATCCTACACCAAGTAACCATAATGTTTGTAAATTTCGTTTTTTACCCTGTGTACACTAGATGAATTCATCTATTTAAAATGATAATAGCTTATGAATAAAATTGAAACAAAAGTTAAAGAATTGCTGGAACAGTCGATAGTAATAGATGGGCATAGTGATATTCTGATACCATTGACAGAAGGTAAAATGGATATTTCTAAGAGAGTAGCAATTCCTCCTTTAAATGGGTGGCAAGCACCACCGGGGATGGAAAATTCTCCTTTAGTTGATTTTGGATTCGACCCACATACTATTTACTTTGGCTGTATGGGGCAATATGATATTCCTCGTTGGAAAGAAGGAGGGATTAACAGTCAACTATGTGCTATTTACTTAGGAGATGATAAGCTAGATGCGCCTTTCAAAAAAGGAATGGAAATGGTTCATACGTTCCATAAAATGATAGCCGATAATGAGGCGTTAGTTTTATGCACTTCTGTTCAAGAAATTAAGCAAGCAAAGTTAAATGGACAAATTGGCTGCATTTTATCTTTTGAAGGTTGTGAGGCATTAGGAAGGGATATAAGAATGCTGGATTTATACCATCAATTAGGACTAAAAGTAGTTAGCTTAACGCATACCAGAAGAAATATTTTTTCAGAAGGATGTTTTGGAGCTAAAAAGCAGGGAGGGTTGACTCCATTAGGTATTAAACTAGTGGAGCGACTACAAGCACTAGATATCGTAATTGACCTAGTTCATATTGGCGAACACGCATTTTTTGAGGTTTTGGAGTTAGCTAAGAAACCCGTAATTCTTTCTCATTCTACCCCTACGATGTTTCCTTCTTCCTTAAAAGAGGACTTAGTATTAGGAGGGGTAATAGCTAGACCTAGATTGGAATTACCTCGGGATAAGAAAATGTTGAATGCTTTAGCTAATAATGGTGGGGTATTAGGATTAATTTGGGTTTTATACAAAGATATTAATGCCGCCGTAGAGGACATAGAAACGGCATTAAATGTAATGGGGCCAAATCATATAGGTTTAGGTAGTGATTTATATGGACATCAATTAGCTACGCCTGGATTAGAAGATATTTCTAAGTTACCCAATTTATTAACAGCGCTAATTAAACGAGGGCATTCTGAGGAGACTTTACAAAAGTTTCTAGGTGGAAATTATTTACGGGTATTTAAGGAGGTGTGGGGGAGGTAATGGAAATTAAAGAATTTTGACCGTCTGTTAATCAATTTCCATCGTTCTCTACGAACCACCTACCGATACCGCAAAATAGGCCGAGTCAAACAAGTAGGCCCACCACCACCTTTCACACTAATTTCCAAACCTTCATATTCAAACACTTGACAACCAGCCGCTTCCAATCGTTCTTTGGTAATTGGATTGCCTTTGACCATCACACATTTTCGAGGGGCAATCGCCAATACATTACAACCCATTGAGTCAAATTCTTCCGTAGGTACTTCGACTAATTCATACCCTCTTTTTATCAATTCATTTCTAAACCGAACAGGCATTAAAGGCGAATAAACCACTGCTAAATTTTTATCAACTGGACTAAAAATGGACATCAAATGAAAAACATCGGAAGTTCCTTTATAATGCGGTAAATCAACTTGGATGACTTTTACACCCATTGGTTCCAGTAACATACTTAACTGATTGAAGCCTTCGTCGTTGCTGCGATAACCATGTGCTACGGCAAGCGTATCTTCATCTAACCAAGCTACATCACCCCCTTCAATAGTACCGGGTGCATTGATGCGACCTAATATTTTGATACCTGCTTCCTCAAATGCTTTTTTGGATGCTTCTGGTTCAGTAATTCGTTGCCCTTTGCCCATATTGCAAAGAATCATACCGCCGTCTGTTGAAATAGACGCATCTCGGCAATACATCGAATCCATTCCGACATTATAATCTACGGGTAAATAATGAATGGTTGTTTTTTGATTTTCTAATAATTGAATGAATTTATCATATTCAGTAATGGCTTTACTAAGGTCTGGTTTGCCCAAATAATTTAGGTCTTCCCAGTTAGAATCAACGGTAAAATCATCTATAAAAGCATCACTTACTTTTTTGATGAAAACCGATTCTAAAATACCATATTCGGAATGGGCGGTTAGATTCGCATGATTTTTTGGTCTGCCAGCTACTTGTGCTTCGTTATACTCGGTAAAACCACTTTCTCTAAATTCCTCAAAGGCATCATTTAATCGCAAGTAAGCCAACATATCATGAGTTAAAAAAGCACTCTCTTCTTTGAACCCATTCTTTTTGGCATTTTTGAGCGCCTCGAACCCATCAGCCGTTTTTTCCAAAACCGAATAAATACAAGCTAAATGGAAATAAATTTCGCCATCTTTTGGGTCTTGTTTATTAGCTTTGACTAAGTCTTCCAAAGCTTCTTCTAGTTGGTATTCTTTTAATTTTATTAAACCACTTTTTTTGAATTTATTGTCTTTAGGAACATACCGTTCTTGTCGTTGTTTGTGCTGTTGTCGTTGCCGTTGCTGCATCGTTCGGCGAGATTGTCCATAACTTGCTTTTTTGCTACCTCGTTGGAGCAATACATTTGAATAAACAATCCCACCACCTCTTCTTAAATCCAATAAAACTTGCCCTAAAATATTGACTTTGGAGGTCAATATATATCGAACTTGCTGTCGATTTTCGACGACGTTAAAATAATGGTTCGTCCCTTTAATGGATGATTTTTTAGAGACGACCTGACCATTGGCGGTTACTGTTTCCAAACCTGTAAAATCGTTATGGAATTCTATAATGGATTGACCAACGCTTAATTTTTTATAATACATAGCTTGTGATTTTCTATTTAGAATCTGCCCGAATGATTCGAGTGGTTAAGTTTTATCGGTTCACGATTGGAACAAAATAAATTGAAAGTTAATAAATCATTTGCTTTTAGAAATTTATAACGTTAGACGCATAGCTCCTTATTAGGTGATATTATTATTAAACCTCAATCTCAATCCATTCTTTGCCAAATCAAAATGTCAAAACTCCCAGCAAAGAAAAAATCTGTGCCTATCCGTTAAATCAGCGTTCCTATCCTCCTAGTAAAGCCATCTCTTAAAAAACTCAATCTAATTAAACTGCCAACTGCTTCACCGCTCAGAGAGCTATGTTACTGTGGACTGTCAACTGCTAACCGCCCTACCGCTTAATCCACACATAAAAAGGAATGCCCGCCATCAATACTAAAAAGCCCCAAAATACAATTTCTTCCCCAGAACCTGCAACTGCCCACATAGAAAAAGCAAATGCTAAACTACCCCAAATCCAACTCCATTTTTTACCTGACCGAAGCGCAAATAAAAGATGCGTAGCAGTAGAAAACAAATAAGGCACTAAACAAGTCAGGGTCGCTAATAAAATCATGAATTCAAAAGCGGAAATAAGGCTCTTACTATAATTCATTAACATCAGTCCTGATATTAATATACTGGAAAAGGCGATACCTGTTGCAGGACTATTATTTTTATTTAATTTGCCGAATAGCGCAGGGAATAAACCATCTTTTGCTGCCGCCAATGGAATTTGTCCTTGCATCATAATCCAGCCATTTAATGCGCCAAATACAGAAATGACAATACCCAAAGCGACCCAATTTCGGGCAGATTCGCCCCAAATGACGACGGCTGCATCGGCAAATGGTGCTTGAGAAGTAGCCAAGGTTTCTGGTGGAATGATGCCCATAACTGCTATCGACCCAAGTATGTAAACACCCGTAGCTATCCAAGTACCTAAAATGGTTGCCTTTGGAATAGTTTCACTTGGATTAGCCACATTATCGGCAGGAATGGTTGCAGATTCTATACCCAAATAAGCAAATAAGGTTAAGGTGGTAGTTGCCGTAATCGCTGCGAAATTGCTTTCGCCACTAAGATTAAACGGTTCAAAATGGGCCATTTCTATAAAGAATAGTCCAACGATGGCGATTAATATTAATGGAACTAACTTTAAAACAGTTGTTATTAATTGCACCCAACTTGCTTCTTTTACGCCTCGGCTATTGATATAGGTTAATAACCAAATAGCAGAAAGACCTGTTAATGCTGCTGCGAAAGGAGAGGTATTTAAAATAGGAAAAAAAATGGATAGATAACTTAACATGGTTACGGTAATGGCTGCATTGGTACAGCAAATAGAAATCCAGTACCCCCATGCTACAAGAAATGCAGGAAAATCGCCAAAGCCTTGTTTGGTAAAGGTATAAGGTCCGCCTGTTTTAGGAAAGCGTTTGCTTAATTCAGAGAACACTTTGGCTAGAGTAATTCCGCCCAAGGCAGAAACTATCCAACCAATGATGCTGATTCCTCCGTAGGGGGCAAGAGAAGCAGGGAGGAGAAAAATGCCAGACCCAATCATGTTGCCAATAACTAGGGAGGTGGTTGCCCAAAGGCCGATTTTTTTATTGGTAGTGCTTGTCAATTTTTTGTCAAATATAGGATTTTAAATCATACACTTTATTATTTTTTGCTGAAATTTTTTTCTTAACACCCTTAACTTACAATAGGGCGTCAGATTGAAAATTGATATTATTTATTTTAATAATGTATGTAAGAATCCGTTGGGAAACTAATCCGTTGGGCAAAAAAATACTCCCAACGGATTAGCTTCCCAACGGATAATTATCACTTATTTATCTGACCATCTAAACTATCAATTCAGCGGTAAGACCATAGCCCGCATATTGTTTTGCTTTGCGATTTTAAATTGAGTGATTACTTCTGAAATGGTTTGTGCAATCGGTGTATATTGAAAATTAAAAGCAGTTAGCGATTTTTGGTTATCATAATGATGATTGCTTAATGCCGTTTGGACTGATTCACGAGTAATAGTTGGTGTTGTGCGAGTGATTTTTGATAAGACCCAAATTAATCGCCAGCCGATACTAGATAAAATTGGATTGATTTTAAAATAGGGTGATTTGACTCCTGCTTGTTCACTTATTAAATTAAATACTTGTTTAAAGGGTAGATTTTCTGCGTTTATAATATAGCGTTCTGCGGTTATCTCTGAATCCATTAATTGAATAGCTATTTTGGCAACATCTCGAACATCTACAAAACCATTGCTACCATCAGCGTAAAAAGGAAATCCTTTGCCGTATAAATTAAAAATTTCGGTGCTACCAGAATCCCAAAATCCACTGCCTAAAATTACGGAAGGATTTAGAATTGCCGCATCTAAGCCCTCGGCTATTCCTCGCCACACTTGCATTTCTGCGGCATACTTACTTTTAGCATAATTAGAATTTTTTTGGTCGTCTTGCCACTTCGTATTTTCACTGATAGGTTTCCCAAATGGTTCCCATCCTATGGCGGCAATTGAACTGATGTGTACTAATTTTTTTACGGAATGAAATAGGCAAGTATTGACAATGTTTTGGGTACCGATTTCATTGATAGCGAACATTTTATTGGCTTGGTTTGGAGCCAAAGAAATCATTGCTGCCACATGATAAACTTGGTCGACATCAGCCATTACGTCCTCCAAAAAAACTTGGTCTAAAATATTCCCTTCTACCCATTCGATTTGATTTTTGATACTTTCTACCAAATCCATTGGACTACTAGACCGTTTCATCGCACGGATATTGGTGTAACCCTGCTGCACTAAATACCTCAGTAAATAAGACCCTAAAAAACCTGTTCCTCCAGTGATAAATATTTTTTGCTGCATAAGCTAATAAGGTCAATTTTGAATGACTTACTACTGTATAAAAGAGGTCAGAGGTCAGACCGAAAAATTACATTTTTCTGTCAGAGGTCAGACTTTAAAAATGCAAGCATCTGACAATCAGTATTCTTAATCTAGCTTATCTGACCTCTGACAGTCAATGAAATTGACGGTCTGACTTCTGTCTTCTAAAATATCTAGTAGTAAGCGTTAAAATAATTAGATAAATTTATCTGAGTATCAATCCACCAACTAATATTACAAATAAACAAAGAAAAAGTAGAATGGTTATCTATCTTTGCGGTTTCAACTAAATTTTATGAAAAATCTTCGAGCAGTCTTATTATTATTTGTTGCTAACTCCATTTCTGCTGTTGCACAGGGAATTAGCATGATTGCGGTGCCTTGGTATTTTGCGCTGAATGATGAAATGGGATTGTTTGCCTTGATTTTTTTAATGACAACTTTTATTTCCATTTTTTGGGGACCTTATGGTGGGACTTTAATTGATAAATACAATCGAAAGCGTATTTTTTTAGGGCTTTGTGTCGTAACAGGTAGTTTGCTATTTGGGGTAAGTGGACTGGGATTTTATCAAGGAGGATTATCTTCTTTATGGGTAGGTTCGGTCTTTATGATTACTTTTTTGAATTATAATCTGCATTTTCCTGCCATCTATGCCTTTGCCCAAGAAATAGTTCCACAGACGTATTACGGTAAAATATCTTCCTATTTAGAAATTCAACATCAACTAACAACCATTACTGCAGGTGCTTTGGCGGCTATTTTATTAGAGGGAACGATGGCTGGGGAAATTAATTTATTTGGTTTTATTTTTCAAACGGATTGGTTGATTGAACCTTGGAAAATCTATGAAATCTTTCTGATGGATGCTAGCACCTACGTAGTCGCATTTGGTATTATCGCTTTGATAAAATATGAGTCCTTAGTAAGCAGAAAGCGAGAAACAGGTAGCCTATTTTCTCAGTTTAAAGTCGGTTGGGATTATTTAAAAGGAGAGCGAGGAATTACTATTTTTGGTATTGCGTCTTTCTCTGTATTCGTCTGTATGTTGGTTGGGCATTTTTACTTATTTCCCGCTTTTGTAAAAAATAGGTTAGCAGAAAGTGGAGACGTATATGCCGCAGGAGATATGTATTATGCGATTGGAGCTGTTTTTGCAGGCTTAGCCATTCGCCGATTATTTAGCCGAATATCTATTTATTGGTCGGTGATTATTATGACTTTAATCTGTGCGGGTGTATTTTTGACCTTAGGACTTTCTAAAAATTTGGCAGTTTATTATGGGATGATGCTCTTTTTAGGCATCACTAATGCAGGAATACGGATACAACGAATTACGTATTTATTAGAGAAGGTGCCGAATCAAGTCTATGGTCGTACAGGAAGTATTTTCTTTTTATCTAATATCTTTTTCAGAATTATTTTTCTTTCTCTTTTCTCCTTACCCTTTTTCACAACAGGGGATAATGTGATTTACGGCATGTTTATTTTTGGCGTATTTTTATTGATAGCGACATTCGTTCTAATTGTTTATCGAAAAGAGTTTTAATTGGTAGTAAAGCCTTTACAGGCTGACCGTAAACTCAAAAAACTTCAAGGTCAATTTTATATATGATTGATTTTGCGGAACTTAGATATGCCAAATCTCAAAGATTTAGCATATCTCGGCTATTTGCGGTCAGCCTGTTTAGGCTTTCCCGTCAAAGGCCTTTAGGCCTGAAAAAACTATATTACAAACCGACCTGAAGGTCGGGGACAGGAAAACCTAAAGACTTTTCTACCGATTAATGCACAATTAAAGAATCAATCATCGCACCTGCTGGCATCTCAAATTGAGCTTGGTCGGCAGGTGTTGTGCTTAGTTCGATGTCTGTGAAATCTCTAGTATATCGTTGTTCGCCCAATTCTCCATCAGCATATTTAAACCCTTTCATATTATTTGGTACCAATAAGCCATTGACTTCTTTCCAATCATCAAAAATAATGGCACTAAATTTATCACCTGGTTTTCCTTGGAAATAGGTTACGGTGTAAAGCAATAAATACATTTGGTGCGTTTCCACATCGAAGTGAGCGATATAGTAATCATCTGGTGCATCTCCAACTCCTGCATTATAGCTAATTTTTACCGCATCATACATTTTTCCATTCACCTCTTTTTGTGGCAAGATTTCATAATTAATCCCAGGGTCTGTCATCACAAAAGGGAAAGCATGGAAATACCAAATAAGGTTGTGATAAAACCGAGGAGAACCTTTGCCAAATGCTTCTTTATTTGGTGTAACCCAAACCTCCTTTCCATCAAATCCAAGGGTATATACCCCCTCTTGCTTCAATAAAACTTTTCTAGTTTTTAAATCTATAAAATGTCTTTCAGGTTTTTCATTGCGCTCAATCGTGTAGGCCCAAGTTTGCATTTTTTGCCATTGTTCCATGCCACCATGTGCTTCTATACCAGCGGCTAGGGCTTTGGGTAATTGAACTTTAGCGACGGCTGTTACTGCGTTTTCGGCAGTTTTTTCTACATTTTGACAAGCAACAAGGAGCATTAATACGCTACTTAACGCAATGATTGGTAGGATTTTGTTGGTTTGCATTTTAATTGATTTTGTGAAAAAGGGCAAAAATATAGGCTTTGGGTTAATTAAAAGGTTTTTTGAACGACAACCTATCATAATCCTATTCTAATAATTCTTTTTAGATGTTTTAGATTTGTAGTATGTTTGAGAAAACAGTTGTATTGGAAAGTAATATCCATTCTCTAACCACCCCAAATTATTATAAGCAATGGAATATAAAAAACACACCTTTTGCCGAATCTGTGAATCCTTATGTGGCTTAGAAGTCACGATGGAAGGAAATGAAATTAAGCGGATTCTCCCAGATAATCAACATGTTGCTACACGTGGTTTTGCCTGTCCCAAAGGCTTAAAACAACATCATTTATATAACTCTCCAGACCGATTAAAATATCCGATGATGCGTAAGAACGGAAAGTTGGAACGAGTTTCTTGGGAAGAAGTATTGAAGGATATTGGGGCGAAAGTCAAAAAAATACAAGGCGAATACGATGCCGATTCTATTGCCATGTATGTGGGGACGGCAGCAGGATTTGGGGTGTTACATCCCATTTTTGCGCAAGGATTTATGGATGCGATTGGTTCGAAGAGTATGTATGCTTCTGCTACTCAAGATTGTAGCAATAAATTTGCAGTAGCGGAACATTTGTATGGTTTTCCTTTTACACAACCATTTCCAGATTTGCACCATACCAATTGCTTGATTGTAGTGGGAGCTAATCCAGTTGTCTCTAAATGGAGTTTTTTGCAAGTACCCAATCCTAGCTTACATTTAAAAGAAATGGAGCGAAGAGGCGCCAAATTATTTTTTATAGACCCCCGAAAAACAGAATCAGCTAAAGTAGCGGGCGAACATGTATTTATTAGACCGGGAACGGACGTCTTTTTTTACCTCTCTTTTCTCCATGAATTAATCCGAATTGGTGGCATAAGTCAGGAAAAAGTGGACAAATACATGAAGGGCTTGGCGGGAATTCGACAATTAGTAGAAAAATGGACACCCGAATATAGTGCTAAAGTAACTCAAATAGCTCCAGAAAAACTTAGACAAATTGTTAACACCTATAAAAATGCGGACGGAGCTGCGCTTTATTGCTCGACTGGTGTGAACATGGGCGGAAATGGTGTTTTAGCTTTTTGGTTACAAGAAGTTATTAATGCTATTTCAGGCAACCTAGATAAAAAAGGAGGCACACTAGTAGGTAGAGGAATCATGGATTTTGCCAAGTTTGGCGTTAAAAACGGTATTTTAATGCAGAAAGACCGTTCGAGAATAGGCAATCTTCGAAAAGTGAATGATGTATTTCCCGGTGGTGTACTAGCCGATGAAATCTTGACAGCGGGTAAAAAACAAGTAAAGGGACTTTTTGTAACAGGCGGTAATCCTTTGCTGACGATGGCGAATAGTAATCGACTCCGAAAAGCATTTATGGAACTAGATTTGTTGGTGACCCTTGATATTTTACCTAATGAGACGGGGTCTTTAGCCACTCATGTTTTACCTTGTACGTCTCCATTGCAAAGACCCGATTTACCCTTTATATTTCCTTTGATGTTAGGTTTACAAGCTAAACCCTATTTGCAGGCAACCTTACCAGTTGTTCCACCCGAAGGAGAACAGCGAGACGAAGGAACGATTTATTGGGGATTAACGGAAGCTTGTGGAAAATCACTCTTTAAATCGAAAATAGCTCAATGGTTATTAGGTAGAGGCTTAAAATATTGTACCAGCAAATTACCTGAAGGAGCGCAACCAGCATTGCCACAAATTTTTTTGCTGAATGCTATTCTACGATTAACTGGGCAGAAATCTTTTAGTACGTTATTAAAAAAATCTCCACACGGCTTAAAAAGAGCAGCACATCAAACAGCCGATTTTTTAGGAAAAAGAGTTTATACAGCCGACAAATTGATAAATCTTGCACCCTCCATTTTACTAGAACAAACCAAAAAATTAGACCAAGACTTTTTAACAGAAATTGCCAACCAAGGACGATTGAAACTGATTACCAAACGGCATGTTAAAACACATAATTCTTGGACACATAATTTTGAAGACTTCGTAGCAGGTGAATTTCATAGCAATTATTTATTTATTCACCCCTTGGATGCAGCTAATTTAGGCGTAGAAAATAAGGACCTAGTGGACGTGAGTACCCCAACAGGAAAAGTTAGATTGCCCATTAAAATGTTAGCAGACTTAATGCCCGGAACGGTGGCCTTACCGCATGGTTGGGGACATCAATCAACGCATCTATCTGTAGCTAAAAAAACGAAAGGAGTGAATGTAAATATTTTAGCAGCGGATGGTCCACAACATTTAGAAAAAATCTCTGGCATGGCACATTTGACAGGTATTTTGGTGGACATAAAAAAAGCAACAGGGACACAAGCGGCTAGTTGGTCTGGTTTGGAAGCAGATTTGTTGGATGTTTAGGCGGAGAGTGCTTCCAGAACTTGAAGTTCTGGAAGCACTAATTAGAATAAAGTCTCTTTAACAAACCCAAAATCATTTACCGCTAATTTTTTACCAAAAAGACTTTCTTAGTAATAATCTCCTCATTCGTGCGCATGGTTAACCAATAAGCACCGCCATTTATATTTTCGCTATTCAAGACTACTTGATAAGCCCCTTTTGTTTGCGCTCCTTGCTGCTCAATTACTTTAACAACTTTACCCGTTATATCATGTAAGCCTATCCAAAGGGAGCTAGGTTTAGCTAATTGATAATTGATAATCGCTTGTTGATTAAATGGATTAGGATGTACCGTTAAGCCACTATTTAAAATGGGTGTATTAACCGCTAATCTTAATTCGCTAGAAGGTAGATTTTCTTGTAAGGTGTTCGTGCTACAAGCTTCTATTCTAGCTAAAAAATCACTACCACTTACGGCGTGGAACCCATTTGTTAATCGGATAGCATTACCTGCATAAAATCTTACAACAGTATTCTCTTTGATAATTCCAGAGGAAGTGATTTCATCATTTACTCTATAGTCATTTGAAACGATTTCCCCAATTAGATTTGTCGTCAAATTATCCACACAATCATCCGCTTCTTCAAATATGGTAAAGTCTATTTCAGTTGGATTACTGAAGGCTTCTGCACTTATGTTATTGTTATTTATTTGAGCTTGGTTAATAGAAGATAAGCCTAAATTGGTCAGTTGTATATCATCAATATACCAACCATCGTTTGACACACTAAAATCATAGCGCAGTTGAAAACGTATTTTTGCCAATTGATTCGCATAAGCAGATAAATCTACTTTTGTTTCAATCCAGCCATTGGATCTACCAACATAAGCAGGACGGCTTCCATAATAAAGAATAGAATTGTATCCATTCTGCGTCATATCTTCTCCTAAATCTGTCCAAGTTGCTCCGCCGTCAATAGATATTTCCAATACGCCACCGTCCCAGCCAAATATTTGGCCATTACTGAAAGTACCTGATTCTATATCATAGCTATGTTGAAAGATAAGTTCTGTTTGGTCGGTAATACCATAAGTATTAGTTGTTACTAAATTCGTAACACTTGCTGAAGGATTGGCTGGACAATGATAAGCATTACTCGCAGAAGAAAAGTTAGCAGATTGAAGCGTCCATGTTGCAGAACCATTATCTGTAATGACTTCCCAATTATTAGTCCCGCTTTCCAAATCATCTGCTAGTTCAGAAGGAATACTTGCTAAATCTTCTTTAACTTTTGCCACTAATGTTCTTGTAGTAGATTCATTAGCTGCTAAATCTGTTTTGGGCCAAGTAACTGTTTGACCAGTAGCCTGACCTCCATCAGAAGCAGAGACAAATGCTAGATTATCTGGCAAAAAATCGGTGAATACTAAATCATTTAAGGTCGCTGTTTGTTCGTTGGTAGCAGTCAGCGTATAAGTAATTGGCTCGCCTAATTGAGCGGTTTTTTTATCTGCTATTTTTTCAAGCGAAATCGTGAAAAAAGGTGGTAAATCAAATGCTTCTATACCATCTGACTTATTTCCAGTACTTCCTTGGTCGGCACTATATCCTAAACCTCTTCTGGCAAAAGTTTCCCAAATTAATAAGGAATTTTCACCGTTATTGAGAATAGAATCTGCTAATAAAATACCATCTCTACCATCTACAAAACCGGGAGAACAGGGTTGTAATTTCAAGCCTTCTAAGACCAAAGCCATCGTTTTATTATTTCCACCAGTTCCATTATATAAATCTGCATCCCACCCATGTTTATCAATCATTGCCCAGGTCAAATCCCAAAGCATAGTCGCCCAAACGGACCCAACTCCATGCGGTACCGAAATATTACTTTCTGGCAAGGAGCCATAAGTCATTGGGTTTACCCCCATATCTGTATTATAAGGATAAGGGCGAATACCATTACCCGTAGCGGACTGACCAAATAGCCAAGTTCCCAAAGGTCTTGATTTTGTTGCGACATCTCCTGCTTGAATGGTCATTACCATACCAAACCAGTCAGACCAACCTTCTCCCATTTGTTCTTGGTTGTTCAAACAGCTTGAACTGCTTGGGCCACCTGCCAAACGGATAGAAATACCATGACCGTATTCATGAACAATGACCCCATTATCAAAATCTCCATCTCTATTACCGCAAATAAACATTTGCATTCTTGGATTGTTACCGTCATTAGGTGTAGACATATTGGCATTACAAGTACCTGAGCCATCTTGTATTTCTGCATACACGTAGTCTCCAGCAACCCCATCCGTAGTAAAGTTTTCTTCTTGAAAATTACCTGAAGCTTCGTCAAAACCATAATTATACCATACATCGTGGACGATATTACTCCAATAAAACACATTGGTAATAGCTGCTGGTTTATTATTTGCTGGATTGGTCGTTAAGTCTAAAGGGTCATTGAATTCTAAGTTAGCTCCTCCATCTACTCGGTCAGCATCTCCATTAGCGGCACTATTTGTATTATCACTATCGTCATAAGCATCTACATTATTACCTCGAGTCGTCGTATAATTAGTACTACCTATCTGGTGCCAACCATTAGGAGAGGCGGCTGGATTGGCTAGCCAAGGGCTAACTTCTATCGACCGATTACCATGATTAGGACTTTCTACAGGAATTGGGTAGACATTATAGCTATTATTGACTTGAATTTTTTCGGCAGCGATTGTTGCTTTATGTTGATTTAGTATATTTTCTAACCGATGATGCGTCGAATTCGGATGATGAAGACTGTGGTCATGGTCAAAATTACAAGAGATGGTCAAGTTGATTTCTTTTTCGATGGCACCTGTCGTGGCGTTCACTAGGAAATTTTTGAAATCGCCATTTCCTCTTTCATCAATAAAGAGACTCCAAGCTAGTTGTAAGTCTTGTTGCTCATCTTCAAAAAAAACTAATTTTAATGGTATAGCACTATTAGAAATACCGTCAGCACTAATGGTTGTTGGTCTGGAAGGGAGTGCGTCGTTTGCTTCTAAAATAATAATTTCTGTTTGACTAAGGGGGTAATTTTGATTGACAGCTAAACTAACGAGTGCCTCTAAAGCTTGCACTTGAAATTGCTGTTTGATATTTCTTTTTGTCAACCCTCTTAGGAAATTTAAATTGGAAGCAAAAACTTCATTGTCTTTGAGGTGAACGGATGCTGTTCCACCAAAAATACCAATTTGATTTATGGTTTGTTGATAATAGATATGGGTAATCCCATTGGAAGTGTAGTGGTCCGTTATAATAGGATTATCAATATCGGGTTCTCCATAGGCTAAATTATCGGCTAAGACGGTTAATTCTTCGTTAGCCAATGCTAAATTTGCTTCTTGTGCATAAGAAGTAGCAGCAAGAATGAAAATACTTAATACGGTTAATAGGCGTCTAATATTCGTCATCTTTAAGGATGTAGTGAATAAAATTATTAGCTAGTTTTTTGAAAGATGTAGTAGGGGCTTATGCTGTGGAAATGAAATAGCAATAGTCTTTTATGGATAGTTTTTTATGGCAAATAGGTATTAATTTAATATTTGCTTCTACAAAGATTGTTCTTTTATATCTATTCCGCAATTATTTATGCTTTCTTTTTATACAAATGGTAGTATTCCTTATACTTTAAACACTTTAATTCCTTTTTTTGTAGTACACAAAAGAATAATCATATGGATTTTGCGCATCTTTTTTGTGTTTTGTCCGACTCACTTCCTCCCATTTGTTGAAATCTATTGCTGGAAAAAAGGTATCTCCTTCAAAAGTAGCATGGACTTCTGTTAAAATCATTGTGTCGGCTATATTCATTGCTTGTTCGTAGATGCTTGCTCCACCTAAAATACATAAGCGCTCGGTTCCTTCTTTTTGGGCAATATCAACTGCTTCTTTTAAAGAATGAGCAATTTTACCATTTTTTACGGTATATTGTTTATTTCTAGTAATAACGATGAATGGTCGATGCGGTCCAAACACTTCCGCTCCTTGAGCCGATTCATAAGACTTTCTACCAGAAATAAGATAGGCTCCTTCAATAGTTTGCAGGAAAAAGCGTAAATCTGCGGGTAAATGCCACACTAAATCATTTTCTTTTCCAATTACTTGGTTGTCAGACTTGGCAGCAACGATTATTTTTTGCATCTTGCGATCGTAAAACGGTTTTATCTCAAAATTGAGGTCCTCTTTTAAATACCTACTAATAATTTACCTCTTATTCCCATTCCCCATTTTTTCAAATCTTTATGAATTTTTAACAAGTTAGTTTATTATTTCTATTGCTATTTCTTTTTTATAAAAATGGAAATAATCCTAAAATTGTTTTAAATAATGCCTGTTAATAATTAGTTGTATAACAATTGTTTATACACTATTGGAGCAAGTGCTTAGTTTGTCGACGAATGAATTCGTCGATACGTTTAAACAAAGCATATTGAGTACTTATCCTATTGAAACAGTGATATTCAACCGATTTTAAAACCCTATTTTAGGAAGTAATAGCTAAATTAATAAACTATTCCCTAATACCTTTTCAATAGAAGTTTTCTTTTCAAAACAACTTACTTTTTTTTCCGTAGTCAAATAGCGACTAAAGAATCATTGCTTTAAAGGTAGCAATGTATGCTAGATTTGTTGTTTAACTATTTTTACTAATTTAATTATAACACTTAACAAAAATCATGAGAAACTTTTTAAAGAACTTTTGTTGTTTAGCCGTTTTAACAGGAATTTTATTTGCTTGTAATCCAGCAGAGCCTATTGCTCAATCTTCTGGAAATGTAGCTTTAGAAGCAAATTTTAAAGGTGGTGGTACTGCTTTTTATACAATTGACGGCAAAACAGGACAGTTAGCCTATATGATTAATTACGGTGAAGATGCGGGTAATTGGAGACGATTTGGCAATCCTTATCGGTCTACGGGTACTTCTAAATTAAATTTTAAAGCCATTGAAAGAAGCGTTGGTACTTCCTTTTATATCTTAAATGGCGGTACTGGTCAAATGAGTTATATGTTGGATTATGGCGAAGGTGCTGGTACTTGGACAGGCTTTGGTAACCCATTAAAAAATGCAACTGTTTCTGAATTTGAGGTAAATCCTACCACAGAAGGAATGGTTTTTTATGCTTATGATGGTAGAGCTAAACAGCTATACTTCATGCAAGATTTTGGCGAAAAAGCTGGCGCTTGGATTCCTTTTGGAAAGGATGAGAACTAGAAATTAAATATCATTTAATAAAAAAGCGGCTTAGGCATTGTGTTCTAAGTCGCTTTTTACTTTTCAGCCTTTAGGGTATAATCACCCGACAATCCCGCCCAAAACACCCAAGGTCTACCTTCGTCAATAACTCCCCATGTAATAACTGACAAGTTTCATTATTAAATTGATTAAGAATGCCCTCATATGCTTCGAGTGTGCTAGGTAATTTTTCACTTCCTAACTTTTCAATACTTACGGTTTCAATTTGCTGAAACTGCTCCGCAATCGTTTCCAACTGTTTTATTTTTTGGGAATAAGCTGTGTATAAACCTGCATCTAAATTAGACAAACTATCTTTATTTGGAAAGCGGAGTGCTAGATTGGCAATTGCTTTGCGTTGAATATCCCCAAAGCATTTGCGGTATTTTAATTGTTGATTTTTCAAAGTAAATAAGGCGGTTCTACGTTCGTCATCAATGGATTGCTGGATGAAGTTGATTTGTTTGGTCGCTGCTTGTTGGCAATTTTGGCAAAGTGGATATTGTTTTTTCAAAGCAGTTAATTTTTTCATCCGTTCTTGTTTGTCGCCTATTGGTGGGACATTAAAAACTTGGGGTTCAAAATTAACTTCGATTTGATTGATTTGTTCTCGGATTTTATAAAATAGATCCCCTTCAATCTGAGGAACATTATTAGCTATTCTTCGATACGTTTCTAGTTGTTTTAAATAAGCATATAAGTTGGTTGGGGTCTCTCTTTTTAAGTCTGTTTTATGTAAGGTAGCAAGATGGGCTGGTACCTGACCAATTTCTTTTAACTGCTGGTCTTGGAATAAAATATTATCAATCAGCTTAAAAAATTTATAGTAAGTAACTTCATAATTGTCTTTAAAATAGGCAGCGACTGCTGGATTGTTTTCTATCCTTTTGAGTTCCTTTTTATAAACATTTTGCAATTCATAATGCTGTTGTGCGATGTGCATAATTAATTCGTCATCTGCTTGTCCTTTATCTCTCGTTCGGGCATAATTTTCACAATGACGCTTCAAATCAATAGCTTCTCTCAAGACACTTAAAAAGCCTTCTTCGGCTTGATATTGATGCCCGTCTTTGCGAAATTCTTGTAAATTATAAAGTCGCTCCTCTAAATATTTTTGGGTAATTTCTACATTTAATTTTTGTGCCTCTGGTAAAGAATAAGCAGATTTATAGCGCAGGACGACTAAATAAGGCTGTTTGTTAAATCGAGAAGACCTACTCGGACGGTCTTTTAATTGTTCTTCTGTAACCATTGGTTGATTTTGCAAATCAGACCACATATTTCCTTTAAAAGTTTTGACTAAGGGTTGAAAGTCCCACTTAACTTGATAAATGGCCGCAGAATGTAAGCGATATTCAAAATCTTCATTGCCCGGTAGAATAGGCACTGTAAATTCAGAAACGATTTCCCCTCGATATTTGTCTTCAAAAAAAGATTGTGCCTTGCGCATAACGCCTGCAATACCGGGATTGTCAAAAATTTTATCCCCCAATATTTTATTGACACTAGAAGAAATTTGATAAGCTATTTCTAGCAATTGATTTTTTTTGATAGCCTCTATTTTTGCCTTGGCTTCTAAACCTTTGCCGTTGAGTTCTTCATCAGTAATGCGGTCAATAATTTTCCCCTGATTTCTAGGCACTTGAAAAGATTTTGAATTGTGGATGTCAAATGCGTAGAGCGGAAAATCAATGACCTCATTTTCTTGCTTCGGATTGGGTAGTTGTAAGGAAAAATACAAAGACTCCAAGATGTCAAAATTACGGATACCTGTTTGCTTACGTTGCGCTTTGCTTAGGTTTTCGGGCTTAAATAATTCTACCGTTTTATCTTCATTTAATAGATAAACTGCTACGGAATTATAGTGGTATTCAGGGGAGAATTGTTCTTGACTGTGCCATTCGCCTACGGGGGCGGCATGAATGCCTATATTCTGTGCGAAGATGAAAAGGGGGCTAACTAATTGAATTAGAAGGATAAATAAATAACGATTGTGCTGCATAGATGGATTATTGCTTTGGTGTTGCTTATAAAACGAAAAAAAAGGCTGGAGTTACATTCAAGTGGGGGATTTTTTGAAAAATACTTTGACATTAGCATTAGTAGATGAGCCTAATTGTCATTACCATCAAGATTGATTTTTGGAATTAAAGTTGTTAAGGGATTTCGCAAAAAATAACCTACGCAGCTAAGTTAGTAGGATTGGAACACATGAACAAACGCTGTTTGTGAACCGATTGCGGATGGGTAGGGAATGGATTCAACGGTTTCTTTACTTGATTTGCTCTAGGTCTCCGAAGTTTCGGCGCAAGCTGTGTTCTTTTTGCGTAGGTTATATTTTTCGTTTTCCCTAACAACAATCTTTTTTTGAGATTGAGTTTGAAGTTGAGTTTGAGATTGAGATTGAGTTTCTAAAAAAACAGTTTGTCCATATTTCCCTTAATGAGCCTTTAAAAAG
>CAYMSC010000014.1:0-13599 GCA_964392805.1 uncultured Saprospiraceae bacterium | reverse complement strand
TAACCTTTTTTTTCGCAGCTTATCAATGCTTTCTTTAGAAATGACAAAAAATAACCTCCGTACTTGTTTTTTAATTGACGCTCTTTTTTATAGCTTTTTAATACATTGTGATTATTAATTATAGGCATTTAATGACGTTTAGAAAATAATCAATAAGTAATTTTGTTGTTTTATTCCACTGCACTAGGCTCAAGCTTTTTGCTAAATTTCAGCTAAAAGAGTCAATAACTTTTTATTAACCCAGATATGCTTGAAAAATTATTAATTTTGGGGGAGATTGACACACTACTAAATTTCATTTTTTTATAAACCTATGTCGGACTTATTAGGTAAACCATCAGCAAAGCGGGCAAAACCCAGTTATTTCTATTCCATTCTTAGCATGGCTTTAGTGTTATTTCTATTGGGTTTTTTTGGTTTACTAGTGTTACAAACCCAACAACTGATTGATGTTTTTAAAGAAAGAGTAAATGTTTTAGTAGAGATTGAACCGGGGACGGATTCTTTAGCTATCACGACGCTTTTGAATGATTTGAAAATGGTGGAGTACACCAAGAAGGCTTCGATTCATTATACCTCTAAAGAAGAAGCGATTAAATCATTACAAAAAGATTTTGGAGAAGAATTTATGGCATTGGACTTACCTAATCCTTTGTATGATGTCGTTACCTTTAATGTAAAGTCCAAATTCATGAAATCTGATTTATTAAGTCAGATTAGGAAAAACTTTAAGACGAAGGATTACGTAAACGATGTATATTACCAAGAAGGCTTGGTTAACTTAATGGCTAAAAATGCCAAAAAGTTGGGATGGTTTGCGTTGGGTTTCAGCGGTTTATTTCTTATAGTTGCCATTACTTTAATTCATAATACCATTCGTTTGGCACTCTATGCCAATCGATTTTTGATAAAAAATATGGAATTAGTGGGCGCATCTTGGGGATTTATTAGCCGGCCATATATTCAAAAAAGTGTTTGGCACGGCATATTAAGTGCTTTATTAGCTATTGCTGCTTTAGTTTTAGTACTTTTGTTGGCTCAAAGAGAAATTACTGAATTGAGCATATGGCAAAATCTATCAAATACCCTACTTTTATTTGGTGGGCTTTTGTTGCTAGGCATTTTGATTAGCGGGGCTAGTACATGGTTTGTTATCAATAAATATTTAAAAATGCGCTTGGATGATTTGTACTAGTAGTACCGTCGGTACAAACAAGATTAAAAATAAATTAAAATTTTTGAAATAGCGGTTAGACAATTTTAGTGGTTCCCGCATTAAATAGCGGATAGTTTTTATTGGTTACCATCAATTAATTTTAAATTGATTAGGCCAATTGCCAACTGTTTACTGCCAACTACACTAATTGATGCTCCAAGAAATCTAACCTTTCAACCTGATAATAAAAATGAGTAAAGGAAAGAAAAAAATATCCCTAAAGAAAAAAGTAGGTGCTTCAGGAACAAATGCTTCCAAGACAAATGCTTCCAGAAGGAACGCTTCAACGGCAACTGCGCCTAAAAAAAGAATTCAACCGACAAGGTCTCGTAAGAAAACAAGTATGAAGACCATCCAAAAGGAAGAATTAATTTTTGGCAAGCAAAACTATATTTTAATGGGTGTGGGTTTTGGATTAATTGCCCTCGGAATGCTCTTAATGAGTGGTGGAGCAATGCCTAGTCCAGACGTTTGGGATGAAGATATTATTTATAGTTTCCGTCGAACGGTATTGGCCCCTTTTGTGATGATAGTTGGCTTAGTTGTTGAAGTATATGCTATTTTTAAAAAATAGGAAATAGTACTTCATCGTATTTATTTTAAAATAAATCGTATAGAAGAGCTTCCATTCCGATAACTATCAGGGTGGAAGCTCTAAGTATTTCAGAATAAGGTATTTAAATCATTTATTATTGGAAACTTAATGCGTTTTAAATGGTAATAGTACCTGGTGACATTTCTCCTGTTGGGAAAATGTCATTTTCTATTTAAGGAAAGAGGGAATAAATGAAGGTGTCAGAAATGACTGATAATTATAGACTGATAGTCTTTAATCCCTCATAAATTTTTAGAATGAACATGGATTTTGGATATAGTTGATTGATTTTCTTAAATAGGAACTGCGGTGAATCGAACGCATTGTTTTTATTCGATTGATTGTTAGTTGCTTATATTCAAAATTCATCATTCAAACATTCAAAATTGACGTAATGAGTATTTTCGACGCAATTATTTTAGGAATTATTCAAGGCCTGACCGAATTTTTACCTGTAAGCAGTAGTGGCCATATTGAAATCGGACAAGCACTTTTGGGAACAGAAAGCTTGAAAGAAAATGAGCAATTATTGAGTGTGGTATTGCATGCGGCGACTGCTTTGAGTACCATGTGGGTATTCCGAAAAGACATTGGGGAGATAATAAGCGGACTGTTTCAGCCAACATGGAATGAGGAATGGCAATTTGCGGTCAAGATATTGATTTCTATGATTCCAGCAGCTTTTGTGGGTTTTTTCTTCGATGATGCTTTATCGGCTTTATTTGAAGGACAATTGAAATTGGTCGGTGCGATGTTGTTTATAACAGGTGGTTTATTATTTCTAGCAGATAGAGCCAAAAATACCACTAAAGATGTCAGTTTTAGCAACGCTGTGTTGATTGGTTTAGCACAAGCCATTGCTATTTTGCCCGGTATTTCTCGCTCAGGTGCGACTATTTCTACGTCTGTATTATTAGGCATTGATAGAGAAAGGGCGGCTCGATTTTCCTTTTTAATGGTCGTTCCTTTAATAATTGGTAAGATGGCAAAAGATATTTTAGATGGTAAATTCCAGATGTCAGAAGAGTTAGCATTGCCTTTGGTAGCAGGGTTTGTAGCTGCTTTTTTCACGGGGTTAGTTGCTTGTCTTTGGATGATTCAACTGGTTAAACAAAGTAAATTGAGTTGGTTTGCTATTTATTGTTTCATTGTTGGAGTAGTAGCCTTCACATTTGGCTAATTGTTTACATATGGCGGAATAAGGATACTATTTTTTGTAAATATTTTGTTTTAGACTTATGTTTGCCCGACTTTATATCAATTCTTACACACCAACAAACAGCTTTTTTGTAAGCAAAAACCTATAACTAACAATTAAGCCTTTTGCCGCATACTATGGACTTGCTTTTAGTGTACCCGTTTAAAAATGAAATCATTCAATTTTTATTCGCGCTACTTTTTACAAGAAAAACAAATAAACACAGACAGACGCTCTGTATAGATATTGTGCTATTGTTTTGAAGGACAGTCGTCTACCAAAACCGATTTGTATGCAAACGAACTTACACCATCTTTTACTTCCGATGCTACTCTTGCTTGGGCAAGTAGTCTTTGGACAAGATTCAGCTTTAGAATCTGCTACCGAAGAAATTAATCAACTCGCACAAGAAAAAAATTTTTCCCCTTCAGATTATTCCGAACCCATCATTTCAGATGACTATATCTCAGGAGGTATTCGGCATATCTATTATCAACAATCCATCAATAATATTGGTATCTATGGCACTAGTGGTGCGGTTCACCTAAAAGAGGATGCTATTATTTCTTCCAACTTACAATTTCTACCTCAATTAGAGAAACGAAATATTCGTAGCAATTTTCAACTACAAGCTTTAGAAGCAGTGGCTAGTTTAGCTTTAGCCCAAAATTATCCGTTGAGTCAAACAGAGATTCAAATTTTGGAAGCAGATGAAGCAGACCCTCAACAAAGCACGAGTATTGAGGCTTCAGGTATTTCTAATCGAGTTATTCCAATGAGATTAGTATACTATGCCAATGAAGAGGAAGACATACAGTTAGCTTGGAGTTTATTTATTGATGAAGTAGGGGAGCCTGCTTATAAAAATTTTATTGTCAGTGCCAGCGACGGAGCAGTTTTATTTGAAGAAGACTTAACCGTCACCTGCAGTTTTGAACATTCCCATGAGCATACACCTACTTGCAAGGAGCATCCAACTCAGGAGCAACCGAAAATAAACGAGGGGAAAGAAAGAACAGTAAATACCGACAGTCTTTATAATGTCTTACCTTATTATATAGAAAGTCCCAATTTTGGTGCGAGAAGTATTTTAGCAAATCCTTGGGAAAACCCGACAGCTTCGCCTGATGGTTGGCATCAAATATTTGGGATTAATTACGAATATACGATTGGGAATAATGTGGATGCTTATTCCGACCGAGATAATACCAATGACCCGACAGGTGCGAATGCAGCAAGAGCTTTTGGGGGAAGTGATTTAGTTTTTGATTTTCCTTTTGATACGAATGGTACGCCTACTAACTATACAGATGCGGCTGTTACCAACCTTTTTTATATGAATAATGTCGCTCATGATATTTTCTATAATTATGGTTTTGATGAAGCTTCTGGTAACTTCCAAGAACAAAACTATTCGCCTGACGGTCGGGGCAGTGATTCCGTTCTGGCAGAAGCACAAGATGCTTCGGGAACATGTAATGCTAATATGTCTACCCCCGGTGATGGGGCGAATCCACGTATGCAGATGTACATTTGCGGGGATAAAGATGGAGATTTTGACAATGCTATTATTTTACACGAGTTTGGACATGGGGTCTCTAACCGCTTGACTGGTGGTCCTTCTGCAGTGTCATGTCTAACGAATATTGAGCAAATGGGGGAAGGTTGGTCTGATTATTTTGGTCTAGTGTTGACTATGAAGCCTACCGACATTGCTACGACTCCTCGAACGATTGGTACTTTTATGTTTAATCAAGATGAAAATGGCGCAGGATTACGACCTTATCCCTATACGACCGCTATGGTAGGAGCGGGTAGCAATCCAATGACTTATAAAACAATTGATGACCCTGGAATTACTAGACCACATGGAGTAGGTGCCGTATGGGCAACCATGCTTTGGGATGTTACTTGGGCATTGATTGACCAGCACGGTTGGGATGCGGATATTTACAATGGAACAGGTGGAAATAATATAGCACTACGATTAGTAACGGAAGGGTTAAAAATTCAGCCTTGTTCTCCTGGATTTGTAGATGGACGAGATGCTATTTTAGCTGCGGATGTAGCACTTTATGGTGGAGCGAATAGCTGTATCATATGGGAAGCATTTGCTAGAAGAGGACTTGGATATAGCGCAGACCAAGGGAGTACTAATAGTCGAGTGGATGGTTCGGAAGGATATGATCTGCCTCCTGAATGTACTATCGAATTAAGACATACGGTAGATAAAGAGGTTGCTTTCTTAGGCGAACGATTGACCTTTAATTTAGAAGCTATCAATCACTTAGGGGCGATTGTTCCTAATATTATTATTACGGATACTATTCCAGATAATACTACTTTTTATAGTGCTTCTCATGGTGGGACCTTAAATGGCAATGTCGTTACTTGGCCAGCGTTTAACTTACCTATTGGAGGGAGCGAACAGTTAGAATTGAAAGTGACGATTAACGATACCCTAGATTTTGAGAATGATTTTCTAGATGATTTAGAAAACGGTATAGATAATTGGTCACAAGTACAAATTTCAGGTTCGCATGCTTGGAATTTGCAAAGTCAGTTTTATTATAGCCCTGTTAATAGTTGGTTAATCACTAATAATAATGTTACTTCAGAAACACATTTGGTTTTAAAAGACCCACTAGCCTTGACCGATTCTAGTGAATTATCTTTTAATCATTTTTTTGATTTAGAAGATAGATATGATTTTGGTTTAGTAGATATTTCTATTGATGGTGGAGAGAATTGGATAAATTTAGAAGATAAATTTACCCTCAATGGGTATAATAATTTTACGCAATTTGGACATTATGCCTTCAGTCGTTTGTCTACGGAAATTTTGCCTAATAATAATGGATATATCATGTCCAGAGCAGATTTATCTGATTTTGCAGGCGAAGTGGCGATTGTCCGATTTAGATTATTGACAGATGTGAATACTGCCAGATTTGGATGGATTTTGGATGATGTTGGCATTTCCAATACAAATTATGCCTTGCCTAATTTTAGTAATATTCGCAACACAGAATACGACTTTGATACGCAAGTAGAAACACCTGTTATTATCAATCAATCTGTTATTAATCATACTGTTGAGGCGACGGCAGATACTTTAATAACCTATGAAAATGCTGGGCTACTATACGCCGATGTACAAGCAAATGATATAGATGCAGATGGCCCATTAGATACCTTGACGACGACTATCTTAGTAAACGCAAGTAATGGAACAGCGGCAGTAGTTGATAATGATAGCATTAGTTATATGCCAAATGCTAATTTCTTAGGTCTTGATACAATTGTCTATCAAGTTTGTGACGAATTGAATGCTTGTGAATCGGATACCCTATTTGTTTTTGTCAATGAAGCGAATGTAGGTCCTGTAACCATGTCCGACTTTGCAACGGTTGATGAAAACACTTCTAGTAATAATATTGATGTACAAGCGAATGATAGCGACCCAAATGAACCCATTGATTTCTTGACAACGATTATCGTCCAACAACCAACATATGGTACGGCGAATCTCAATGGCATTAATATTGAGTATACTCCATTTACTTTTTATTTTGGACTAGATACGATTCTTTATCAAGTTTGTGATACAGGGAATTTATGTGCAATAGATACGATTTTTATTACGGTACTTCCTGTAAACCAGGCCCCTACGGCAGTGACTGATTTTGTAGAACTGGATAAGAACACAACAAATTACTTTATTGATGTTCAAGAAAATGATGTTGACCCTGATATTCCATCAGATATTTTAGAGACCACTATTTTAGAAACCGCTTTGCATGGTATGGCAACAGTAGTAGACAATGATAGCATCGCTTATTCCCCTATAACAGATTACTTAGGGATGGATACGATTATTTACCAAGTTTGTGATGCGAGTAATTTGTGTGCTGCTGATACCGTCTTTATTTTGGTAAAAGACATTAATGAAGGACCAGTTACTAGGTCGGATTATTTAGAAATAGAAAAAAATGCGATTAATAATTTTGTCAATGTGCAGTTGAACGATAGTGATGCTAATGGGGTAGGAGATTCCTTGTTGACAAGTATTTTAGAAGCCCCTAATAATGGTACAGCTACGGTTATCAATGAGGATTCGATTAGTTATGACCCAGATTTGGATTTTGTTGGACTAGACACGATTGTTTATCAGGTCTGTGATACTGCCAATGTTTGTGCTAGTGATACGGTTTTTATTACGGTTCTAGCGGTGAATGCAGCACCTGTTACACAGGCAGACCATTTAAATATTCTTGAGAATACCATCAATAATTACATAGATGTGCAAGCGAATGATTTTGATCCAAATGGAGTAACTGATAGATTAGTAACTATTTTGGTAAAACCCGCAGAAAATGGGTCTACAGTTGTCGTTGATGAAGATAGCATTCGATATACACCTCCAGCAAATTTTGTTGGACTGGATACCATTGTCTACCAAGTTTGTGATATTAGTAATTTATGTGCGATTGATACGGTATTTATTACGGTTTCTGTCAATAATTTATCACCGATTACACAACCTGATTATTTGACTATTGATAGAAACGCTCAGAATATTTCAATTGATGTGCAAGCGAATGATTTTGACCCAAATGGTGTTGGTGATACCCTTGAAACCTATATCCTTGAAGGTGCTTTTCATGGAATGGCAGGAGTCGTAAATGGAGATAGTTTGGTGTACACCCCCAATACGGGTTATACGGGAATGGATACAATTATTTACGAAGTTTGCGATACCTTGGCACTTTGTACTTCCGATACGGTTTTTATCAGTATTACCAATGCGTTAATTTGTGATGAGGATAATATTATCAAAAACGAAAGTGATGTGGCGGATGGCAGCTATGTTGCCTCCACTGCGGTTATCTCTGCTGGAATAATTGAGCGAGATGCAAAAGTGAGATTTACCGCAGGAAATAGCATTACCTTATTACCGGGATTTCATGCAAAAGCAGGGGCTGATTTTATTGCTTTTATTGATGATTGTAGTTCGGATAATAATTTGGTAGAATTACCAGTTAGTCAAATAACCGCTGAGATTTCTATTAATAAAGTAACGCAAGCCAATCAATTATTAGTAAGACCTAATCCATTTAGTGGTCATGCAGTTATTGATTATGAGGTTGGAGAGAATTCTTCTGTGTGGATTGGTCTATATGATTTAACAGGAAAATTATTCCATGTTTTTGTTGACCAAAAAGCGTTAGCTAAAGGCAATTATCAATATCAAATTGATGCGACTAATTTGCCAAACGGAGCTTATTGGGTGTCTATGCGAACGCAGAAAAGTGTGTTATCTAAGAAGATTATTATTCTAGAATAGGGGAGATTGGGGGATTGTGTCGCTTCGCTGATTGAGAGCGTAGTTATTTTTTACTCGTTACTTAGTAGTAAGTCAAGCTAATTATGATAAGTTAGAGCGGATAATTTTCTGTCTATCATCCTTAAAAAATAATTCCATAGCGGTGCTATGCAATGATTTTTTAAGAATGATAGCCAAAAAATACTCACACTCTCAACATATCACTATTAACTTGACTTACTACTTAGTTTGACGGTGTGAAAAATCTTACATCATATATCTTACATCATAAATCATAAATCTACCTAATTTTGATTGTGGCAGATTTATGATGTATGATTTCAGATTTATGATTTCACCCCTTGCTAAACCCCCAACTTCATCCGTGCCATAGGCACCACATCTTGCCCAACAAATTCACCTTTTTGGTATTTAAAATATCCGGTCACCGCAATCATTGCCGCATTGTCCGTACAATATTCAAATTTAGGAATATAGGTATTCCAGCCTAGTTCTTTTCCTGTATCTGTTAATGCGTTTCGCAAGCCAGAATTAGCCGAAACACCCCCTGCAATAGCTACTTCGGTAATACCTGTTTGTTTGACTGCCTTTTTTAATTTATTCATTAAAATAGAAACAATTCTAGTTTGCACAGAAGCACAAATATCATTTAGATTATCTTGAATAAAAGTAGGGTTGGTTTTTATCTGCTTTTTCAAAAAATATAAAATGGAGGTCTTTAAGCCACTAAAACTGAAGTTTAATCCATCTACTTTTGGCTCGGTAAATGGAAAGACAGGTTGTCCTAATTTAGCATATTTATCAACCAAAGGACCTGCTGGATAATCCAAACCCAATAATTTTCCTGTTTTGTCAAATGCCTCTCCTGCTGCATCATCAATCGTGTTACCTAATACTTCCATTTCTAAATAATCTTTAACTAATACGATTTGGGTATGTCCGCCAGAGACGGTCAAACACAAAAATGGAAAAGTAGGTTTGGGGGCTTCTGCAAAATGAGCCAATACATGCGCCATCATATGATTGACTTCTACCATTGGAATCTTTAAGCTCATAGCTAAGGCTTTTGCAAAGGAAACCCCCACAATGAGCGAACCCATCAATCCAGGGCCTCTAGTAAAAGCTACAGCAGTTAAGTCTTTTTTATCAATACCTGCTTGCTTAATAGCTAGGTCTACAACTGGAATAATATTCGCTTGATGCGCTCTGGAGGCTACTTCGGGGACTACGCCACCGTATAATTTATGTGCTTCCTGATTGGCGATACAATTGCTTAAAATTTGTCCATTTTGTATAATACTGGCAGAGGTGTCATCGCAAGAAGATTCGATGGCTAAAATATTGATATTCATGTAACGATTATTGATATATTTCGTAATGGTTATATATAATTCCTTTAGTAGACACATTTGTAATCCCTTCAAATAATGCTACTGATTTACAACCTTCGCAACGCAAAATTATAATTATAATCCGATATTTTCTTAATTCTAATTTTTAGAGGCAAAAGAAAAATGATTTATCGCAAACTGATAACTTATTCTTCTGCTCCTAAAATCATCTTACTATATATCTGTAAACAAGCAAAACTAAAAGAGACATGTTTAAGAAAAAAACGAAAACCGAGATTACTCCAACTATTTCTAATGCTCCTTTAACGGCTACTGGAACTACCTGTATGATTGCTAAAGGCACTTTGCTCGAAGGAAAATTTATGAGCAGCGAAGATGCCCAAGTTAATGGTACGATCAAAGGGGAAGTCCATTGTAAAAAACGTTTATTAATGGGACCGACTGGTTGGATTGAAGGAACAATTCACACACATTCTGCGGTCATTAAAGGACATATCAAAGGGACGATTATGGTTCAAGGTATTTTGCATTTGCATAGTACGGCTAAAATAGAAGGCACTATAGTAGCGGCTACTTTGCAAGTAGAAGAAGGAGCGCAGTATAATGGCGATTGTAAAATTGGCGAAAGATTTATCAAAGAGGAGCAACCATTGATGGCAGTAGCTTAGAAAAGTATTGAATCGATTAAACAAAGGCGTAATTGAAGGTAATTTTGATTACGCCTTTGTCGTTAAAAGAGGTAGAAAATAAATATAACAAATGCCTGCAAGTTGGAATTTTTAACGATATTGACCGGGGGTAATTGGGATTTGTCTCCCTTAAATAGTGCCGTAGGTACTAAAAATGGGTAGAAAATAGAGATATTGATGACGTTTTATCGTGCCGTAAGTACGTAACATGATAATGAAATCAATGTTACGTACCTACGGCACGATTAGAATGGATTTATTGCATTATTTATTCCTACCCATGTTTAGTCCCTAACGGGACTTGGGAACAAATCTCAATTACGCCCATATTGACCTTATTATGAAAAAACTACTTACAATAATATTATCTTTCTCCATTTCATTTGGCTTTGCTCAGACAACAAAAGAAATCCAACCTATACTCGGATACGTTGTCAATAAAAGTCCAGAGGGAGCGATTGAATTTTTAAAAGCACAACAAGCCTGCGAGGAATTGTTGAAGCAGGTTTCAGGAGCAACCGCAATTGCTAAATTAAGTCAAAAAGAAAAAGAACAGTATGAGGAATGTCTCCTAGATAAAGTAGGTTATTGGGAGGTACTCGGAATTGGTTGTAGTTGGTATTGTGGAGGTGGATCAGATAAATTATCCGCATCATCTGAGTTGAGCAGTAGCAGTAACATAAAATATGCAGCAGGAAATGCGCATGATTTGAATTATAAAACGGCATGGGTAGAAGGTGTGGACGGAGATGGAATAGGAGAATCATTGACTTATCATTTTCGGGCCGAAGCTCCAAGGATTACCAAAATAATTATCGTTAATGGATATGTAAAATCAGAGAAAGCTTGGCGCGAAAATTCCAGAGTAAAACAATTGAAAATGTATTTGAATGAAGAAGCATTTGCTATTTTAAATTTAGCAGATACCAGAGCCGAACAAAGTTTTTCCTTTGAGCCGATTGGCAATGCAGACAGAGAAAATCTAACTGAGCAGCCTAGATGGACTATGCGGTTTGAAATAATGGACGTTTACAAAGGAGACAAATATGCTGATACGGCTATTACGGAGATTTATTTTGATGGAATTGATGTGCATTAATATTTATATGTTTGTTAAATGATGAACGATGAATTGTGTGTAATATGAATGTATAATAAATTTGTATAGCCAATAGATAGTCTAACATCCGTGTCCCTTTAATAAACTGTGGGACTGATTTCTACTACAGATTATTAAAGGGACACGGATTTATTATTTTAGCACTATGGCAAAAAGTGTGGGTCACAATATAGTTGGCGTATTAACGTGTCGGACACTTTCAAAATGTCCGACACGTATGCCACTAGTAGTTATTAATCAACCGTAGTTTTACATGCACTCATACTTTTTACCGCAGTCCCATTTTTTTAGACATTTAGATTATTTATTATATCAATTTTTAATCTGATAACCTATTGTGTTAACGAATTCGTCATTCAAAATCTATAAACAAAAGAAAAATGCCTAAAAAAACATTTTTATACCTATCTTTTTTATTAATGAGTTGCGCTTTTTTATTGCTTAACAGTGAGCAGTCAACAGGTGAAATAGAAGGTGAAGAAAGTGCTGAAAATAAACTAATTCCCTCCGATTATTTTTTTGAACAAAGAGCTTATCCTAAAGGTAAAATTGATACAAAAGCAGCTAAAGATGCTTTAGCTCATCGAGAAAGAGTCATTAAAAATTCCGTAAAACGAAATAATACTTGGCAATTTGCAGGACCAACTAATATTGGTGGTAGAGTGACAGATATAGAAATGTTTCCAGACGATTTGAATACCATTTTTGTAGGTACTGCATCGGGGGGGATTTTTAAATCTGCCGACCAAGGCGAAACTTGGCAACCTATTTTTGATGATGCGGCTAGTTTGTCTATTGGAGATATGGCAATTGCAACCGATAGAACGATTTATGTCGGAACAGGAGAAGCCAACGCAGGCGGTGGGTCTTTAGCATATGATGGCGTAGGCGTATATAAATCAATTGATGAAGGGAATAATTGGGAATGGAAAGGTTTGGCGGATGTAGGAAGCATTGGAAAAGTAGTCGTTAACCCTAATAATGAAAATGAAGTTTACGTCGCAGCAATGGGACATTTATTTGAAAATAATGCAGAAAGAGGTGTTTATCGAAGTAAGGATGGTGGGGATACTTGGGAACAAGTACTTTTTACATCCAATATAACGGGCGCAATTGATTTAGCCATTGACCCTTCCAATCCTTCCATTTTATATGCGGCTATGTGGGAGCGAATTAGACGACCCAATAATAGAATTTATGGCGGCGAAACTTCTGGAATCTATAAATCAACAAACGGTGGCGATACATGGATAGAACTGGAAAATGGTTTGCCAAATTTGCCAGCTGAAAAAGGCCGAATTGGTTTAGCTATTGCACCAAGTAACCCCAACATTCTAATGGCGATTTATGCGGACCGATTTGGTTTATTACAGGGGATTTTTAAATCAATAAATGGAGGGGATAATTGGAATAGCGTAGGGAATGTAGGAAGTGTTTCTTTTATGTGGTGGTTTGGCAAAATTTTTATTGACCCTTTAGATGCCAATACCGTATTTGTCCCTGTCTTAGAATTATATCGGTCTACAACTGGAGGAAATAGTTTTTCCAATGTTTCTGACAATATGCACGTTGACCAACATGCCTTATTTATTCACCCCTTGAATACAAATTTTGCAGTAGCAGGAAATGACGGTGGTGTCTATACCAGTATAAATGGCGGCACCGAATGGACCAAAAAAAATAACTTGCCAATCACTCAATTTTATACCTGTGAAATAGATTTTTTAGCGCCGAATCGACTTTATGGAGGCACTCAAGATAATGGTACTATTAGAACGACTACGGGTGATTTGGATGATTGGTCTGCTATCCTTGGAGCAGATGGATTTAGGGTTTTAGTTGATCCACAAGATAATCGGTTTATTTATGGAGAATGGCAGCGAGGTAATTTTTTTCGGTCTACTAATGGCGGTGCTACTTTTCAAGGTGCTTTAAATGGTATTTCTACTGCTGGCCGAAACAATTGGAACACACCTGTTGCTATGGATTTTAACAACCCTACTACGCTGTACTATGGTACGCAAATAGTTTATAAATCGACGAATCGAGCAGCCAGTTGGACACCTATTAGCCCAGATTTAA
>CAYMSC010000013.1:4522-34771 GCA_964392805.1 uncultured Saprospiraceae bacterium | reverse complement strand
AGAACCAAAATAAGCTCGTCCAGATGACCAACTTATTATTTCGTCGTTACTTAGTCATTAAAATTTCCAATAAAAAAATCGTCTGTGACAAAAGTCACGAATTTACTGCTACTATCCTAATACCTTTATTGCATATAATTGATACTATCATAATGAATAAAAAAATAACCATACAAAATCGACGTAAATTTCTTAGAAATGGAGGGTTAACAGCTTTGGGATTTGGGGGCATATGAACCAAAAATTCTGGACTATTTAGCCACCCATTACGCTCCCAAGGAAGTCGGAAGAAGACAAAATATTGATATAGCAGCAGTAGAATGGTATATCTTAGATTTAGATAACAAAAATTCAAAAAAATAACAATGGAAAAGTATTTTAATATTTTCATCGACGGTTATAAAGGCTATGCTAGCTATTTATGGTATGAGATAACTCATCCCAGTTGGCATAATTACTTTTATTGGCTAATTATTGTTTCTCTCTTTTTTCTAGTTTTAGAAGTGATTATTCCTTGGCGAAAAAAACAACCCGTACTAAGAAAAGATTTTTGGTTGGATGCTTTTTATATCTTTTTCAATTTTTTTCTCTTTTCTCTAATTATTTACAATGCAGCTTCAGATGTAGTAGTTAACCTTTTTAATGATGGCATTATGGCTATTTCAGGTATTAATCTCCAGGCATTAAATCCGATGAATAGTTTTCCATTTTGGGTGGTTTTATTGATTGGTATGCTAGTTAGAGATTTTGTGCAATGGTGGATTCATCGCCTATTGCATCGCTCGGATTGGCTATGGGAATTTCATAAAGTGCATCACTCTGTAGAACAGATGGGATTTGCGGCTCATTTACGTTACCATTGGATGGAAAATATTGTTTATCGAACATTAGAATACATTCCTTTGGCTTTAATGGGGCTTGGGCTTTATGACTTTTTCCTTATACATATTTTTACACTAGCATGGGGGCATTATAATCATTCCAATATGACCGTAAGTGGAAGATTGACAGGAGGTATTGTTGGAGGGTTGATTGGCATATTGGTAGCAAACAGTTTATTAAATATACATATTTTAACGAACCCTACCCTAGTAACTCAATTATTAACTATTGGTAGTTCTATTGCTATCGGTGCGCTGGTTTTAGGTCCATTTATGAAAGTTATTTTCAATAGTCCAGAAATGCACATTTGGCATCATTCCTACAGTCTCCCTGAAGACCGTTATTATGGTATCAATTTTGGTCTAACCCTCGCTATTTGGGACTATCTTTTTGATACTGCTTATGTGCCACATAATGGACGAGATATTAAATTGGGGTTTCCTGGTGTTGAGCAATTTCCTACTAATTTTGTTGCACAGAATTTGAATGGAATTCGGAAATCTCACGTTGCTCCAGAGGTAGTCACAGATGGGATTAAATTGCCAACTCGGAGCGAAATTGATAATCCTGTAAATATACCTGTTAAGGGAGCAGAATAATTTAACATGTGTCTGTAATTAGGGTGAACGAAAAGTCGTTTTTATAATATGTAAACGATTGAGAAAAGTTAAAAACTTTTGAAATATTGGTTTGAAGTTGAAAACTTCAAACATCGACCGTCAGTTTTTCAATGAGTTATACATTACGATTTTGACTTTTCGTTCGCCCTATGTCTGTAATTATCAAAATTAAAGTTGATTTTTAAATTATAAAGTAGTTTATCGAGTAAAGGTGAGCTCTTTTTAACTATAAATCATAATGATTACCATTCCCTATTTCTAATATCTTTAATAGATAAATTTCTTAAACTTTTAAAAATTATAAAATGAATTATTCTATTAGACTAACCTGCATATGTCTTTTATTTACCCTTTCGTTCATCAGTTGTAAATCAACTGCACAAAAAGGCGTTGATTTGAATGCAACTGAATTTAAGGCGGCCATAGAAAAAGAAAGCGATGCTATTATTTTAGATGTTAGAACCCCTAAAGAAGTAGCACGAGGGATTATTCCTGGGTCAAAAGTCATTGATTTTTATGGCGATAATTTTAAAGCTGAATTAGAGAAATTAGATAAAGATAAAACTTACTATGTGTATTGTAGAAGTGGTGGTCGTAGCGGTAAGACCTGTAATGTACTCCAAAAAGCTGGTTTTCCAAATATCTATAATTTAAAGGGAGGAATTACAGCGTGGAAAGAAGTTGGACTGGAAACTGTTCCAAAATAAATTGATAATCTTAACTACAAAATTGATTAGCCTATATCCCAAGAAAAAATGAAAAGTCTTTAAGCGCACTTATTTATATTACATTTCTATTTATAATTCGCATAAGGAAATTTCAGATGATTTGGTCACCTCAAGAGAGGTAATTTCTAGATTACTTAAATAAATGGAAAAAAAAGGACTAGTTGAATTATCAAGAGGCAAAATTAAACTAACTGGATTGTCAGGTGGGATAATGCCTTGATATTCATCGAAATTCAAAATTCGCGTTAATTTACTCCAATTCACACTTCCCTGTATGCTTATGAAGGACTACCTTTGACTTTTAATTTACCAAAAGCAGTTTCTTCAACTATGGATTCCACCCTAATTTTAGCATTCCTAGGCGCATTTATTGTAGGCGTTGGCAAAGGGGGAATCAAAGGTATCAGCATCTTATCTGTCACTTTAATGGCCTTAGCCTTTGGCGCTAAAAATTCTACAGGAATTATACTTCCCCTTTTAATAGCAGGTGACATTCTAGCCGTTATTTATTTCAAGAAATATACAAAATGGAAATATTTAATTAGTTTTCTTCCTTGGATGCTTATAGGGGTGCTTGTCGCTACTTACATTGGAAAGGATATACCAGAGGAAACCTTTAAAAATTGGATGGCAGCTATTATTTTGGGTTCTGTTATCTTTATGTGGTTTTCAGAAAAAACGAATAAAAAAATACCTCCAAGCAATAAATTGTTTAGTGGGTCAGTGGGCTTTGCTGCTGGCTTTTCTACCATGATTGGAAATTTAGCAGGGCCTTTTGCGAATTTGTTTTTTTTAGCTGCTCGGATGCCAAAAAATGAGTTAATTGGTACCTCTGCTTGGATATTTTTTGTAGTCAATAATTTTAAAGTACCCCTACATGTGTTTTATTGGGGCACAATTACTTGGGATACCCTAAAAACTAACTTAACTTTGCTACCCTTTGTAATAATAGGATTTTTGGTAGGGATAAAAATCGTTAGTTTTTTTAGTGAAAAATTCTTTCGCCAATTTCTTTTGGTGGTTACCGCTATTGGAGCTATTCTAATATTATTAAAATAAGGTAATTGAGGGTATAGAGGTATAGAGACCTTAAAAAAGGAAACCCAAATTTTTAATAAGGTAACTGATGTTACGCACCAGCACCAAAGGTGCGACATATATTAACATGAGGCGCAAGCCTTATGGAAAATGAAGGAGGTAGAACTGCTAGCTCTGAAGGAGCGATATATAAAATAACGCCCGATTTATGTCGCACCTTTGGCGCTAAATTCTGGTATCCTTTAGAAACATTGGGTTATCACCCGATGCTGATATATGCCGCACCTTTGGCGCTAAAGAATTTTTCTTCGCATAACATAAGTAAGGTAACAAATTTGTCCTATATACCTTTGTACCTTTAAACCCCAATTTTTTTTGAAAATAAGTATTAATTCTAAAGTTTTATAATCACCCATCATGATGAATAAAATAGCGACTTCTTTGTTGATTATTCTAACTGTTGCCACATTTTCTTGTAAAAATGCACCGACACTGCAAGAAACTGAAATAGATGCCGAAAAAGACCAGCCTCCCAACGAGCGTTTTGGAGAATTATTTGAGCAAGTTCAATTGGAAAAGGTTTTTCCAGATGGAAAAACATTTGTCGACTGTACGCCTAAGTTCAGTACTAGGCAGATAATGAGTAATTATAAAACAGATAAAGGAAGTCCCGATTTTAATTTAAAGGAGTTTGTCTTAGCTAATTTTGATACCCCTATCAAATACGCCTCAGGTTTTAAAGCGGATACTAGTAAAAACGTAATGGACCATATTAATACACTCTGGCCCATTTTAACTAGGGAACCTGATAACGAGAACACAGGGAGTTTGATTAGTTTACCTAATTCATATATTGTTCCTGGAGGTAGATTTGGGGAAATATATTATTGGGATAGTTACTTCACGATGTTGGGTTTGCAAGCATCAGGAAAAACAGAGATGATTGACAATATGGTCAAGAATTTTACTTATATCATCGACAAAGTAGGTTTTATTCCCAATGGTAATCGCACTTATTTTTTGACTCGCTCTCAACCACCATTTTTTGCTCGAATGGTCCAATTATTAGCGGAACAAAAAGGAGAACAAACCTTTGTAGAATTTCTTCCACAACTGACTAAAGAATATGACTATTGGATGAATGGGGCCGACAATATTTCATCAGAAAAGCCGACTAGCCGAAAAGTAGTCCGACTCTCAGACGGGCAAACTTTAAATCGGTATTGGGATGCGGGCAACTTTCCCAGAGCAGAGAGTTATAAAGAAGATGTGGAAACCATTCAAGAAAGTGAGCGACCTGCTAAAGTAGTTTATAGTGATTTAAGGGCAGCCTGTGAATCTGGTTGGGATTTTAGTAGTCGCTGGTTTACAGACCCACAAAAATTATCTACCATTCATACCACAGACATTATTCCTGTCGATTTGAATGCTTTACTTTATAATTTAGAAATGGTTTTAGCCAAAGCACATCAAATAAACAATGACGCTGCGGCAGCTGAATCTTATACAAAATTAGCAAATATTCGGAAAGCCACTTTATTAAAATATTGTTGGAACGAAGAATTAGGCTATTTTATGGATTATGATTTTAAAGCTGACAAACATACAGATATACCTTCCTTAGCAGGTATGTATCCATTGACCTTTAAAATGGCGACACCTGCTCAAGCAGTCAAAGCTGCTAAGGTTATCAATAGCCAATTTTTAAAAGCTGGAGGAGTGGTTTCTACGCTAACGGACAATGGTCAACAATGGGATTATCCAAATGGATGGGCCCCCTTGCAATGGATGACCATTGAAGGATTAAGAAATTATGAAAGTGATGAACTCGCTAATACGATTAAAGAAAGATGGATAAAACTGAATCGTAAAGTATATAAAAAAACGGGCAAATTAGTCGAAAAATATAATGTGGTCGACATGACTTTAGAAGCTGGTGGCGGAGAATATCCTGTCCAAGATGGATTTGGTTGGACCAATGGAGTCTTATTGAAATTGATGAGTGAGGATAAAAGTTGAAATTTTATGACAAAAAAATTCAAAGGCTTGTTAGGAATTTCTATGCTAGCTAATATCATTTTGGTAGGCGTGCTATTCTATTTGGTTCAACGACTTGGAGGCATCAAATTTATGATTCATCGGATTTCCGCAGGCGGATTAGCAGGCGTGTATGAAAATCGAAAAGATTTATTTGACCATTTAACTATGCAAAAAGGAAGTATTGTTTTTTTAGGCGACAGCATTACCGAATATGGTCAATGGGAAGAATTATTACAAAATCCGAAGGTAAAAAATAGGGGTATTGCAGGCGATACTACTTGGGGACTGCTGCGCCGATTATCCACAATTACTTCAACTCAACCACAAGCCATATTTTTAATGATTGGGGTCAATGATTTTTTATTTACAGACAAGTCAGAGATTATAGAAAATTATACAAATATTGTTCAACAAATTAAAACAGAAACACCTAATAGTCAATTATTTATACAAAGTGTATTGCCCATTAATACCAATGTAAAAAATACCGTTTTTAATAATAAAGAAATCAAATTGCTCAATCAATCATTGCAACAACTAGCTCAAAAAGAGGGATTGATTTATATAGATATTCATCAATTATTAGCAAACGAAAAAGGAGCATTAGCCGCTAACTTTACGGCAGACGGGGTGCATATTAATGGCGCAGCTTACACTATTTGGAAAGATACCGTTTCTCCTTATATTACTGCCCTGTCCCCAAAATAAGCGCATGAAAGTCCTAATCATCAGCAACTATAAAGACGCTTATAATTCTGTTAGACCAGAAGGGGAAATATTTATTGGCCTACAAAAAATGGGGGTAACCGTAACCATCATGACCCAAGGAGACGCCCCTTTTGTTGCTACTTTCAAAAAGGCAGGTATTCCAATCATTAACTTTCATCCGAGCAAAAAAATAAGTTGGTCTAGCATCCAGTTTATCCGAAAGGAAATCCAAAAAGGTCAATACGATGTATTGCACTTATTTAACAGCAAAGCTATCTCCAATGGAACTTTTGCAGCTATTGGTTTACCCATAAAAGTTTTGGCTTATCGGGGCGTAATTGGTGGCATTTCCCGATATAATCCCAATGCCTACCTCAAACATTTACACCCAAGAATTGACGGTATTACTGCCGTTTCTAAAGCCGTTCAAAGTTATATGCAGCGGCAGGTTTGGGGAGACAAAAACAAAGTTACGCAGTTTTATAAAGGTCAAAATTTAGACTGGTACAAAGCAGTCCAGCCTATTGATTTATCTACTTTAAATCTTCCAAAAGATGCGTTTATAGTCACTTGCATTGCCAATAATCGAACATGGAAAGGGATTAATTATCTGATTGAAAGTGCGAACTTTCTTCCGCCAGATTTACCCATCCATTTTTTATTAATTGGTCGAAAAATGGATACTTCTTTAAATTTGAAATTAATCCATCAGAGTTCCTATAAAAATAACTTTCATTTACTAGGCTACCGACAAGATGTTGTCCATATTTTAGCCGCAAGTCAGGTCTATATTCAGTCATCAAATGAAAATAAAGAGGGATTAGGAAAAGCAATTTTAGAAGCGATGAGTTTGGGTATTCCGCCTATTGTCACAAATACAGGAGGCCCGCCAGAGTTTGTAGTAGATGGTATTTCTGGTTTAGTTATTCCAAGTAAAAATCCTAAAAAAATTGCCGCAGCTATTTTAAAAATATTTCACGATACTACTTTGAGGAATAAGCTAGGAAAAGCAGCTAAAAGGGTAATTGCTAACAAAATGAGCATTCGTAATTCAGTCTTGGCACTTAAAAGAATTTATGAAAGCGTCTAGGACGCTACTATTATCCTCATAAAAAACACGCCCGTCCGCAAAATAAACCGCCTCCAATTCCGACTCCAGGATGCCCAAATAGATGCCGTTCCGCTGGCACAACAGCTACTCAAAAGCACTGCTGCTGCTTAGGACTTGTAGTCCGACAGCTCTATTTTTTACGCCTCTGGCGGTTGTTACTTTTTTCATCCTTTTTTCGACTATAATTAAACTTAAAACAGCCACTTGTATTCCTACAAATGACTTTTTTAAAATATAGAAATTTTATAAATTTCGTCGCTAGAGGCAATATTAATAAAGGTATCCCACTATAAGTGCTAACCAGCATTGTACTTTTTATTAGTAAGCTGTTGTGCCAGCGGAGCATCTGCAATTACATCAATCACACAACATTTCTTCCTCTAACATTCCCATATGATACCACAAAAAAAATGAAAAATTATCTAAGCTATAACAACTGATTTTGCTTGATAAAATACGATTTGTTGTTAATTCTTCTCTATTTGAAGTAACTTTAACATAGCTAGGAGTATTTTCAAATTTATTTGTATCCTTAAATCTAGCTCTAGATAATTCAACTCCGCCGTTTATATCAGAACCACAATGACAAGCATTAAGTATAACGTTACCATCTTTAGCTAGCAATGCACCTAATCGTTTAAGATTCTTTGCCTTACTTACTCTAGATGGTGTGTAATATTGAGTTTTTCCAATTTCAAACCAAGCCTCATCTGCACTTCCATGATAGCTGACCGTGTAAATATCTATATTTCCATCACTCGGAAAAGACTGATTGGTGGTGTAATAATGCGGTGCGGTGCTGCTTCTTTCCTCAAAAACAATGCCTGCTCTCGTCGGTACACTATTTCCTTTATAGCGTCCTGTAATTATTGGTCTACCTAATTTATCATACTTCGTAAAAGTCTTAAATCCATTGCCATCCTCGGTCATTACCAATTGGTCTAAATCGTCATAAAAATAAGTGTAAGCTGCACAGTTCGGCACAACTTTAGTTTTCATTCGATACTCGTCATCATAAGTATAAAGAAAACTACCTTCTATGATTTGCTGACTGATGAGAGTCAGCATCGGGGTCGTATGCCCTTTTTCTGCTGCTTCTGGTTGTACCACCTGTTCTAACAGTCCTTGATTATTGTAGATAAAATAAGTCTTACTCCCCTGCTGGTCCTGCATAATTTTACGACCTATTTTATCCGTATAAGTTATCACACTATTTCCATTTTCATCCCTCTGAGTAATTTTAAATAATTCATCTTCTCCATACCACGCATTCATCACATGAAAATTCCGCACCTGATTGTCCCCAACTGCACCATATTCCGTTTTTGTAGGGTGACTGGTAAAATTTACACCTGCTGCGTGTTGTTGAAATACTCGATTGAGCGGAGAGGATTCTAGTTCGGTGGCGATTAAGCCAAAATTAGCATTTGATAGACCAATTGATTGTCGATATACTGGGCTTGCATCAATGGAAAACTGTGCATGTTTTTTAGTTTCATCACTGAATACACTAAGCCCATATCGACTTCTTCTGGAAAACTGGACTGGTCAAAACTGTTGACAAAATGCGTTACCGTTTTGTATTCCTTGCCATCGCTATTGGTTATCAATGTTTCTGTTGGTTGATTGGTGGTCGTGTCCCCATAAATATAATCGGTGGTTGTGCTAACTTCGCCCGTTAGAGTGTTGCCATTATAAAAATAACGGGTATTGGTCATTTCACTTTGATACACCCAGCGCTTGACCAGCCAATCCTAGAATCAAACTATTTTCTGTGAGTAGTAGCGAGCGAGTATTGCCGGCTGCTGCATTCCAAACTTTCCAGTTGCTGCCATCTTCGGAAAATAGGATTCCTTCTCCACTTGTTCCTAAAAGCCAAGTATTATCCTGTACTTGGATGGTCATTACATCAAGTTTGGTTGGCACTCTAACAACCGTCCAAGTGACACCAAAATCTTCGCTCAAATAGACAGCACTATTAGACCCCGCTAAAATTGACCGACCATTCGTGCCTAAAGAAAAAATGATTTGATGCTGTGCTTTGGGGCGAGGCAAATCGGCTTTTTGCCAAGTCTGTCCCTCATTATCGGTATAAAACAAGCCTTTGGAAGTCCCTGCAAATAGTCGGTTGTCCACACTTGCTAAAGCCCAAATATCTTTGGGCAAAATGTCATCATTTACGGCTTGCCAACTGGCGCCATTATCCGCAGATTTAAAAACACCTCCGTTGTTGGTGCCAACAAATAAATGAGCACCAACCACAACTAAATCACGGGCTAGAAAATTGCTTAATCCAGTATGACAGGGAAGCCATGTTTCGCCTTCATCTGCGGTTTTATAAACCCCTGCACCATAAAAGGCAGCATATAAATGGTCTTCCACACTCACAAATTTGTAAATCGGATAGTCCACTTCACTATTGGTGGGTTGCCAGACTTGTTGGGTAAAAATAAAAGAGAAGGGATAGGTTAATAGACCAATTAACCAAATAGTAGTTTTGAGTAGCGTGTTGAGCCGTTTCATTGATGGTTGTTTTTTGTTTTATAAGGTAATTTAATTGGATTTGGGGAGTAGGTAATGAATGCTTTCTACAAAGTGTTTTTTTGGAATTAGAACGAAGTTAGATAAAAGATATAAGTTAACAAAACACTTATGTGATTTTTTTAAATATAAAACAAACACATGCGCTATATTTTTTTATGTCTTATCTAATTATTTAAAATATTTAATCAGAAAATTTTAAATGAGTAATATTATTTTCAGAATAATTATCATAATACTTTAAGAAAAGTATTTTTAAGACTTTAGTAAATTATATTTGCATTTACTAGTGCTCATTCTGAAAAAAATCGTATAGAAAGTGCTTCCAGAATAAAGTCTATTGATTTAACTTCAATTTAAATTATAAATGATTCCATTTTATAAATATCAAGGTGCGGGCAATGATTTTGTGATGATTGATAATCGGAACAACACATATTTGACTAGAACGGATACCGCCCTTATCAATCGGCTTTGTAATCGTAGATTTGGCATTGGTGGCGATGGTTTAATTTTATTACAAAATCATCCTGATTACGATTTTGAGATGGTCTATTTTAATGCCGACGGAACAGAGGGGTCGCTTTGTGGAAATGGGGGGCGATGTACAGTCGCCTTTGCCAAACAATTGGGAATTATTCAAAATGCTTGTTCTTTTTTAGCCATTGATGGTGGGCATGAAGCGACGATTAATGCCGATGGAAACTGGGTCGAATTAAAAATGAATGATGTTCATTCAATAGCTTGTAATTCAGACCATTATGTGTTAGACACAGGTTCTCCGCATTATGTAAAATATGTGGATGCCGTTAGCCAAATGGATGTTTTTAAGGAAGGAGGAGCTATTCGGAATAATGCGACCTACCAAAAAGAGGGCATTAATGTTAATTTTATAGAACCAATAACGGAAGGCTTCCATATTCGGACTTTTGAAAGAGGGGTTGAGGATGAAACTTTGGCTTGTGGAACAGGGGTTACAGCAGCCGCTATTTCTTATGCTTTAGAACATCCCGATAAAGCCACTACCCTACTCCAAACAGGTGGAATTCCAGCAAAAGCAGAAGGGGGTAATCTAAAAGTCCGCTTTACCCAAAATGGGCAATCTTTTGAGCATATTTGGCTTTGTGGGCCTGCTACTTTTGTGTATAGTGGGGAAATTGAGGGGATTAATGTGGGTTAGTCTAACTTAGAAATGTTTGTTTTTTGACGCTTTTATCCCATATTTTAATCGGGAGAGGGACGCTGACTATTATGACTTTTTTATGTTTTTTTCTCAGTAGTAAGTAGCTTTTCCGATAGTTATGGAGACCGAATAAAAACGTTAGGGAAAACGAAAAAAATAACCTATGCAAAACGGTATACGACCTAGAGCAAATCAAGCAAAGAAACCGTTTTATCCGTTAAATCCGCGTTAAAATCCTACTAACTATGTTGCGTAGAGCCTGCTCCGATGCATCGGAGTTATTTTTTGCTAAATCCCTTATGCACTATTTAAAATAAAAAATCATCCAATGAAATCACTGAAAACGTTCTGGTTTATTCTTGTTGTTTTATCCACCACACTTTCCTATAGTCAATCCAACAATTCTATTAACAAAGGGAAAAAATTAAACTTAATAGAAGTTATTCCTGTAGCTGATAAAGGATTTCTATTTTTTAAAACGGATAGTATAGAGATACCGACCGTTTTAAATTTCACTTATTTTAATTCGGACGGGGATTTAATAGATTCCTTAAATATTTCTACTACTCGAACAGACGGGCTATATAGTTTAGAAAAAATATTTGTTTGGAATGATAAGCTTATTGTCTGTAGTTCGCTCTATCAACCTGGATTTAGGAGAAATCATTTATTGTATCACGAATATAGTCTACCTAATCTAAATCTAACTAATTCCAAAGTGCTATTAGAGACCTTAGCCCCGCCAACTGTTTATGTGCCTTATTTTATCAGCCTATCCCCCGATTCCTCTAAGCTACTTGCCCTCGGTTGGAATTATACCCTGCCAAAAGAAAAAGCGAAGATACAGGCAAAAGTTTATGATCGTGATTTAACAGTAATACGAAAGGTTGATTACAATTTTGATTTTGAAAATAAACGCATTGCGCTCGACGAAGCTTTCCTAGATAATGCCAACAAAATTTACCTTATTGGAAATAATTACCGAGGCAGAGTCAATGGATATATTAGTCCAATAAAATTAGACCATTTTGTGCTTGGACTATTTCCCAATGAAAATGGCAAACTTTCGCCAATTAAAAGAGAAAAACATCATTTTGAACAACTTAAATACGCGCTAAATAAAAACCAGCAATTAGTCGGAACTGTTTATTATACAAAAGGGCTTAAATCCGGTATTGGGCTAATCAATTTTTCAGAAACTTTAGTAGCAAACATTAGTACTCATCCAATAAGTTTTAAGGATTTTAGGGCAGCCTACTATAAAAATCTGTCAAATTTTAGTGTGCCTCCCAATCATTTTTCAGGCTATGAATTAACTCATCTCCTCTGTAAAGATGATGCCTATTATGCTTTAGGAGAGAATCATCAAGATGAAGGCTTCTATGATGATATTTTGGTGACCAAATTCACTAAAAAAGGGGAGTTAAGCTGGTTAAGTCGAATTCCTAAAAGGCAAAGTATGGTTGATGAGGCAGAAAAATTTGCTTCTTTTGTCTTAGTCGAACGAAAAGATAAATTATATTTCTTGTTTAATGACAATTCTCTAAATTATACTAAAAAACGTGGGACCGATTTGTACTTGGCGGAATCCACTACTTCCAATTCAGCAATATCAGTATTGTCTTTATCCACCGAAAAACTAGAAAGGAGTATACTTCCAGATTTATTAGATAAGGGCTATTTAATGGTTCCTGCATTTTGTCACCCCATCAATAACCAAGAGGTTATTGTTATTGGTTCGGGCATAAATGCTAATAAAGGGCCATTTTCGTTTAAAAAAATAACAGTTGATGAGTAATTTATAAAGTCGAGTCCAAGCATCATTCTGTTTTCAAAGCTTTTACAGGATTTTCCACAGAAACCTTAATCGCTTGAAAACTTACTGTTATAATCGCTAATCCTATTGCACCAACGATTGCCAAAACAAAAGGTATCGCATTAATTTCTGTTCTAAAAGCAAAATCAGTCAACCATTCGTCGACTAAATAATAGCCAAAAGGGATGGCAATCAACCCTGCTACTAAGACTAATTTCACAAAATCAATCACCAATAAATTAACTAGGTTTAAAACAGATGCGCCTAAAACTTTGCGGACGCCAATTTCCTTAGTTCTTTGCTCTGCCATAAAAGAAGCTAGTCCCAATAATCCAAGAATAGCAATAAAGATAGCAAAGAAAGTTGCATATAAAATAGTTCGTCCAAATCGTTCATTCTCCGCATATTGTTCATTAAATTTTTCATCTAAAAACGAATATTGTATAGGATGAGTCGGTTCGATAATCGCCCATTGTTTTTTTATCGCTGCAATGGTAGTCGGTATATGCTCTTTTTCTAGTTTAAAAGAGGCATAATTAAACGCGTTAATGTTTTGCCTTGCGCTCATCGCTAAGGGTCGAATTTCATCTTGTAAACCTTCAAAATGATGGTCTTTCACGACTCCAATGATAGGTCCAAAACCGTCTTCAAATGCAAAATTCATTCCTTTGCCTATCGGGTCTTCAACATCAAAGTGTTTTAAAAAAGTCTCATTAACCACAAAAGCATTGGCCGTATCCGTAGCAAAATCCCAAGAAAAAAATCGACCTTCCACCATTTCTAAACCCATTGTCTGCGCATAATCGGGTGTAACAAAAAGCATATCAGGGCTTTGGTTTCCTTCCTTTCCTTCCATATACATGGTATAATTACTATACGCAGCACCTGGAATCCTACTGGACAAGGTTACCACCTCTACCCCATTAATGTCCAGTAAACTACTTTTTCGCTGTTGTATTTTTCTAGGTGTTTCCCATTGATTGATTTCCACACTGACCACTTGTTGCCCATTAAATCCTAATTCTTGGGATTGCATAAAATTTATTTGCTTATAAACAAAAGCCATTACAATCATCAAAACAAGGGTCATCGTAAATTGGGAAATCACCAATCCTTTCCGAAACGATTGCCCACTAGATGTTTTGAATACCTTGCCTTTTAGTATTTTAACGGGTTTAAAATTAGCTAAGAAAAAAGCAGGATATAAACCAGCCAATAAACCTACCACCAATCCAACGCCGAGCATCGGTCCGATTATTTTTATAAAATTATCGCCTAAAAAAGTTAACTCTCTGTCAGTAACTAGATTAAAAATTGGTAAAAGAAATTCAGATAAAACGAAAGCAATTCCCAATGCAAATAAAGCTTGCAAGGTAGATTCTATTAAAAATTGGCTAATTAATTGGGATTTCTTAGCTCCTGATACTTTTCTCATGCCCACTTCTTTAGCTCTTCCTGCGGCTTTTGCCGTTGCTAAATTTAGATAATTAATACAAGCAATTAGTAAAACGATAAAAGCAATGATACCATAAAGGTATAATTTCTGAATGTTTCCATTTGATGCTCTAACGGTCGACATATCCTCAGATAATAAATGAATATTCGTCAAAGGTTGGAATTTCCATTTATTCAAATCTCCCAATTTTTCGATATTCATATTGTTCTCATTCATTTCTCTTTGAAAAATTGGAAAAAGACCAATATCGGTTCGTTCTGCAATCTGGTCAATACTGGAATTTGGGGCCTTTAAAATATAAGTTGTTACACTATTGTTGAGCCATTGATTCATCCAAGTTTGGTAAAAAGGGGTATATACTTCGTAATGGACATAGGAATCTCCGATGTTCCCACTCAATACTCCTGTAATCACATAATCCGCATTGCCATCTCCTTTTATTAATTCCCCAATAGGATTTGCTTCACCAAAAAATAATTTTGCAAGTCGTTCAGAAATAACCATACTATTTTCCCTGTCCATAGCAGTAGTAGGGTCACCATATTTAAAAGGAAATTTAAAAACTTCAAAAAAAGAACTGTCTACATTGGCTGATTTGTTTACATAAATCGACTTATCCTCTTTAGTCAATAACATCCGCCATTCCTCATATACACAGGTGGCTTTTTCAACACCTGCTATCTCTTCGGCTAAAAATGGTGCTAATAATTTAGAAGTATAAGCATGTCCGCCATCTTTGCTCTTAAGAGCTCGATAAGCTCGATAAATACGGTCATTATCAGGAATCCAAGTCTCATAACTGACCTCATTCGCTATGTATAAGTAGGATAAGATAGCCATGACAAAGCCCATTGCTAAACCAAAAATATTGATGGTAGCATGTAATTTATTTCTACTAATATTTCGAAGGGCTATTTTTAAATAATTGCGGAACATAGTCAATTAGTTGGTGTCGGATGATTTCTTATTTGGATAACATCGAATGCAGTGCCAAATATCTAACTAATTGATTAACAGCTATTTAATAAACGAGTTATAAAAAGTAAAGATATTTTTGTGTCCGATTTTGGACGTTATCTGTTCGAGGGTGGACACCTTAACAGTATGATTTATACGCTAAACAGTTTGGATCTGTCCGCTTGCAGAATAAAAAAGCCTTGCCAAATAATAATTAATTTGACAAGGCTTTTTATCTTTTATGAGCATATTAGTGCGGCAGATAAAAAGTGATAAAATCCGTAGCTAATTATTTTTTTAGCTCTGATTTTATCGGAGGACTAAGTTAGCTACGGATTTTAAACAAAAAAAATTAGCAAATATCAATTTTCAATCTGATTACCTAATATAGATTAAGATTTCACTTCTGCTTTACCAGTTCCTGTAGAAATTTCTAAATCATATTCGCCATCACCAATTTTAGCTTCTTTCTCAATATATCCATTATTTCTTTGACCTACTCGTACCTCTGAATCAAAACTAAAAGGGGCAATAATTTTACCACTTCTAACCCCGCATTTCATTTCAAAATCACCTTCAACTTTATTTCCATGAAAATCTAAAATAGCGTTTCCTTTGCCTGATTTAATAGATAAATCTGCTCCGATTTTAGTACCCACTTCAAAATATACATCTCCTGTTCCTGAATTTAAGGACGAATATCTAGTAGGATTCACTTGCTCAAATTGCACATCTCCCGTTCCTGAATTAGCATCAAATTTACCTTCTGCATTCTTCACGATTACATCACTAGTTCCAGAATTTAAATCAAATTTTCCGCTCGCATTGGTAATCTCTATTTCTCCTGTACCAGAATTAATATCGAAATTTCCCTTCATGTCTGAAATCTCTATATTCCCTGTGCCAGTAGCTACTTTTAAAACGCCCTCTACTCCAGCAATATCCAGTGAACCTGTTCCACTAGTCACATCAATTTTAAGCCCATCGGGTATCCATAATACCCAATTGGAAGCGTCTGAATTAGTATTATTAGATTTGTTCTTTTCTATAATCGTCAAGAAGTCGCCTGAATGATTCACCCGTACTTTAACTTCTTCTTCGTCCCATTTTCCATCGACCTTTACTTCTTTGGTATCCCCTTTTTTAATCGTAATATCGCCAGTAACAGTGCTTATGTCTATAAAAGTTACGCCCCCATAGGATTCTTGTAAAGATTGGGCGGTTAAATAAGTAGGCATTATTGCCCATAAAAAAGCCAACAGAATAGTCGTTTTTATTGATACTTTTTTCATCGGATGTTCTTTTAAGTTTAAAAATGAATGATTGGATTTATTTATTGTAAAGACAGGCTATTTTTGGAAGGGATGCTTGGTGGGGTAATTTTCTTATTTTTTTCACAAACTGTACCGACGAATTCATTGGTCGCTTGCTTATATCGACAGCGACAAATGAATTCGTCGGTACATTTAGGATTTACTGCTTTTGTAATAAAATAAGGGCAAAATAAATTGTCAGAACTAATACAGTTATGGACAAAAAAATTAAAAACAATTAACTATCTTTTAAGATATGATGTTGGAGTAAACATAAAAATTGAGGTTTGATTGATTTTACTTTTGATAGGGAATCCATTCAAATGATAAACTAACTAAATCTGTTGAAAAGTAATAAAGTTATTTTCCCACTGGATTTGTTTTCTTAACGGATTTATTGATTTAATTTCTAACACCAAATACCTATTTTATTTGCAAAACCCTATAACTTAAAAAATTTAGTTTATGATAAATATTATTAGAATTTCTACTTTATTCGGGCTTATTTTATTAATCGGCTGCGCGGACCCTATTTCTTTTGCGAATCCCGTCCCTGAGGGAAGAAGTTGTCCATCAACAAATTCGTTGGTCGGAGAAACTAGAGCGCTCCAAGTAAGTCAGCTTTATGGAATAAGTGGTGACGTGACGATTGTTTCAGATTGCGAAATTGAAATTTCAAACTTCTTTTATAATGGTCTAGGTCCAAATGTCAGTTTTTATGGTGGAACCAATGGAAATTTTAGAGCTGGAATCAATATGAGTGAAGCATTAAATGGTCGAGCTTGGCAAGGAGAAACATTAAATCTTTTCTTAACGGAAGGAACGAGCTTTGATGAAATTAATAGCTTTAGTGTTTGGTGTTTTGAATTTGATGTAAACTTTAGTTCTGCATCTTTTGAATAACAAAAGCATAGATAAAAATAACTCACTACCGTACACTTTTTACTGAATCACGCACTCCGCTACGCTTCGTGCCTGAAAAGGGGCTTTTGGGGTGAAGAATTTTTGATTTTTCATTGAAAAATCAAAAATTCTTCACCCCAAACCCCATGTTTTAATCGCCAAAGGCGGCATTTTCAAAAAGTGTACGGTAGAGAAAAAAATAAATTGTGTTTTTAGAGTTACAATTGATTCTTATTTAAGGCAGCTATTTTTTCTTCATTATACATACCTTTTGTACATCAATAATGATATTTATTCTAAAATTTTTCGTACGCAAGAGCTTACAGAACTCCAAATTCTTACGATTACCCACAGAATAAAAACAAAAATAAAAGGTGTTATATCAGCTTAATGCGTAATTACCTTTAAACAGGAAGTGCCGCTAGGTACTCAAATAAATGATAGGTATCAGATATTATTCCTTTCTATTTTTCTTTCTTTCGTATTCGTATGTCCAGAAATCAAGTGCTCTTCTAGCTACTCTTCCTCTGGTTTTATCAATGGGATTTACATCTATTAATATCACCCCACCTATGACAAGTTCTTTAAAATAAATCATTCTTGATTTACCCGAAGCTGTTACCTTTATTTCCGATTCAAATTCTTCGACATAAACAGTATAATTACCAGGGGCATGTTCTTTGACAATTTTCCCCTTCACCTTCAATACATTATCTTTTCCCATAATTAATCTAACTATTTTCTATGGTTTTATCAAAACTGTATAACAGTTATTTTTTGTAATTTCTTTTTTCTATTTGCTGCCCAATTTATAAAAACTAGCACTTCAAGCTAATTTTGGCGCTATTTTTTAAATAATTACTTCCGTGTTTTATAGTTCCTTTCTTTTATCTTAATAAATGAATATATTTGTATAAATATACCCTCCCTCAACAATTCCCCCCACCCTAATTGCTATTAATTAACAATCATTTGTCCTAAAGGATTTTTAAACTTTATTTTTTGTTGCAATTAGTCAATAGGCAAAATTATGAACAAAATTACCACTTTTTGTTTTCTTCCAAAATGGAGGAAACCAATAGCACTTATGCTTTTATTAAGCGTAAGTCTCCTATCTAGTAGCTTTCTAACAAAAGGCTTAGTAGCACCTAATCCAGCGGCATCTTATAATACAGAACCCGTAGCACTTTTTACGGCATCAGCACTTAGTGGAAATGGGTCATTAAATGTTATTTTCGATGCTACAACCGCTTATGACTTAGATTTGGATAATTTATCTTATGCTTGGGATTTTGGAGATGGGCATACAGGACTTGGTATTAATATTAGTCACACCTACATTGCTCCAGGGACTTATGATGTAACTTTAACGGTAAATGATGGCCAAAGTAGTGGCCAAAAAACTGTTTCCATTATTGTGCATGAAAATGCTACGGATAATGCTAAGATAACTTTTTCTGATGCCACCAACTTACTTTCTGGTGCTAATTACAGCGGGGTTACCATGTCTGTAGTCGATATGAATGGGGATGGGAAAGATGATATAGTCAGATATAATGATGCTAAATCACTTAATATTCAATACCAGCAAGGGATTAATCAAGCATTTACAAGCGTCCGTTTTGGAACTGTTAGTGAGTTGAATCAATGGAGCAATACGGTAGCGGACGTAAATCAAGATGGATTTAATGATATTTTGACAGGAGGGCTTTATGATGGAATTAAAATCTTGTATAATAATAATGGTCAATCGTACGATTCAAGGGTAATTCGCAATTCGGAAATCTTTATTCAGGGTAGTAATTTTGTTGATATAGACAATGATGGTTGGGTAGATGTCTTTGCTTGTTATGATCATGGAGATAATCGGGAATTTAGAAATTTAGGCGATGGTACTTTTACCTTTTCGCCAAATATGATAAATACAGAAACGACATTAATTAGCGATAATTCTGGAAACTATTCGAGCATTTGGACAGATTATGATAATGATGGGGATATAGATTTGTACATCTCTAAATGCCGAAGTGAAGCAGAAAGTCCCACTGACCTACGTCGTATAAATATGCTTTTTCAAAATGATGGAAATAACAACTTTACAGAAGTAGCTGCTGCCGCAAATCTTAATATTGGGGCACAATCTTGGCTAACTGACTTTGCCGATATTGACAATGATGGGGATATGGATTGCATAGTTGTCAATCATGGTTCTGTTTACAATTTAATGCAAAATAACGGCAATGGTACTTTTACCGATGTTACGAATGGTAGTGGTTTATTGCCTGCCTTGACTGGGAGATTTGGTATTCAAGCTTTCTTTAGGGATTTTAATAATGACGGATTTGTAGATTTGTTGGTTTCTGGTGAAAAGCATTATCTATTTTATAATGATGGGGATGGTACTTTCACCCAAGCTCCTAATCCTTTTAATGCCAATGAAATAGAGTCAATGGCGATTGGAGACCTTAACCATGACGGTTTTTTAGATGTTTATGCAGGTTTTGCTAAAATATATAATATGCCTTCCGATATACAAGATAGATTATTTCTAAACAATGGAAATAGCAATAATTTTATAGCCATTCAATTAGCAGGTGTTGAAAGTAATATTAATGGCATTGGCGCAAAAGTAAGGCTGTTTGGTGCTTGGGGGGAGCAAATAAGAGAGGTGCGTTCGGGAGAAGGATATGGAGTGATGAATTCTTTCACACAGCATTTTGGGATAGGAACAGCCACTCAAATTTCAAAAGTGGTCGTTAACTGGCCATCGGGAACAGTTGATGAAATAATTAATCCCACACCTAATCAATTTCTAAAGATTGAAGAAGGTAATAACGCTAATTCTCTCTGTGCAACAGATGTTGTTGAACCTAATAATACCTTTAATGAAAGGACAGATTTAGGGTCTGGAGATATTTTTAATCAAGCTGTTTTATGTATTACGCCTAATGATGAAGATTATTTTATATTTTCTACTGATGGGGAAACTTATTTTGTTCGAGTACAAGGAGCAAATGGCACAGCTACGGGGGAGTATGGCTTGTCTATTGAAAGAAATGGGAATAGCTTAAACATTGAAACCCAATCTGTCAATCAATCGACTACGGATACTTATTTATATCTGTATGACGATAATCTAACATTACTGGCGGAGAATGATAATGCTACTACTACTTTTTCTAAAATAACCTATACCCTACCCGATGATACAGATGGAGGCACTACCCTTTCCTGCGGAGGTAATACAAGAATAACTTATGGTGACGGAGCGATTACGATGTCTGGTCAGCCAGGTCAAGAAATTTTCTTCCAAGTTTTTGACCTTGATTGGAAAGAAGTTTATAACTGTGGTTGGCAATGTGGGCCGACTCGGACCGTCTCTAATTTAGCGGCAGGAGATTACAGAGTTCATATCAAAAATAGCGACTATCAAGTAATTTGTGAACAAGTAATCACTTTATCAACTGGAAGCAATGACCCAGACAATGATAGTGACGGTGTGCCAGCAAGCCTAGATTGTAATGATACCGACCCTAATTTAACCACAATTGGAGCTAGTTGTGATGATGGAAATGTAGGGACGGTCAATGATATGGTACAAAGTAATTGTACTTGCAGCGGTACCACTTCTAGTGAGGAAAACAGTCAAGTTATTACCTGTGAAGATATTACCATTACTTATGGTGAAGGTATAATTGATATGGCTGGGGTAGCAGGAAATAGCTATTTTTTCAAAATTAGTGATTTAAATAATAATTGGTCACAAGCATTTAACTGTGGTTGGAATTGTGGACATCAACAAACGGCTACCAATATACCAAATGGTCGCTATATGATAACTATTAATCAGGAGGATTGGAGGGAATATTGTTCTGTTGAAATAGAAATGACAAATAGCCCCTTCACCGCAAGACCTAGAAGTCCAAGTATTCCTCAATTGAATTTTGAAGCTTTTAATGCCGAAAGAGCCGTTGATTTACAATGGTTAACGAATAGCGGGTACAAGATTAAGTATTTTGAAGTGGAACATTCTTTAGATGGGGTAAATTTCAAATCATTTCAAAAAACGATTAATAAAAATTGGAGTGAGGAATTAATTTATCATCATGCTACCGATTTAACACCTGCGGCGGGAATCAATTATTATCGTATAAAGGAAGTCTATTTGGACAATAGTTTTACCTATACCGAGATTAAGCAAGTAGGCTTTTTTGTAGATATAGAGGAGCTTGCTATTTATCCAAATCCAGTAGAAAACGTATTGAGGCTTAGTCTTAAACCGATTATGGGTAAAAAGACTAAAATTAATATCATCAATGCTTTTGGGCAAGTGGTGCAATCCTACGATTTTGGAATAGTCAACAATGAAAATGAACAAATAAGGTTGGATAAAGTTATTTCAAATGGTTTTTATCATGTTTGGATTGAAGTAGCTGGGAAAAAACCAATTATTAAAAAAATGATTGTTAAGCGACCGTACTAAAGGTAATCTCTTAAGTTCAATTGCCAAGAAACACCAAATTGGTCAATCACCCAACCAAATCTTTTGCTGAAACCATAATTGTTCAATGGCATGGTTACCGTACCGTTTTCAGACAGCTTTGAAAATAGTCTTTCCTGTTCGCTTTCATTTTCACAATCAATGTAGTTAGAAACTGCTGGGGTAAAATTCCAATCGTGAATAGGTGGGCTGTCACTGCACATAAATAGCTTTCCGTTTAAATCAAAGGTGGCGTGCATAATTTTTCCTTCTTCAACGGGGCCTTCTTTTCCCCAACGCTGCACCTCGATAATCTTGGAATTATCGAATAATGCTACATAAAAATTCATGGCGCTTTCCGCATTATTATCTTGAAAAGTAAGGAAAGTTTTAATTTGACCTTTCATAATAACTTTATTTTGATTCAATCTATTTTCCAAGCTGTCAATTGTCACTTGAAGTTTTTCTATTTTGGTAAGATGATTTTTATTTTTACTCGAATCTGTGCAATTTATTGCTAACAAGCTTATCAAAAATGCTATTGAAAATATCCATTTCATTTTAAAATAATTTTATACCGCTTCTTTTTATGCGCTGTTACTGTCAATTTTCAATGGTTTTGCTAAATGAAGTATGAGCGCATAGCCCATATTGCCATTTTAGCCTTGATTCAACTCCGTTTTCATTGCCATTTTAATTGTTTAAAAAGCGCTTAAATTCATTATTAGGTGGTCTTTTCATCTAAGAGCGTGGCCAATTCTTTACCGTAATCTATAAACGCAATAGTTTCATCCGTCCTTGCCAATTTAATTTTATCAAAAATGACTAGTGCCTCCCCATTACTTTCTAAATGATAAATCTGATGATTTTCGAAAAAGCGAATGATTTCATCTGTAAAAAATGACCGAATTTCGGACTCCTTATTTCCCATAACCAGAAATTTTTTAGAAAAATCTGGATACATTTCAAAATCAACATCTTTATGTCCTGTAAATGCCATCACTCGGTCAAATATTTTTTCAAAAAGCCCTTCTTTTTCCATCGAGAAGACCGGTATTTTTTTGTTCAATTTTAAAATCATTAGCGTCGTATTAAAGGTCTCAGCAGTAAAAGCTGCGCCTTCATTAAAAGTTACATCCGCAATTTCCCAAGACACATCCAAATCTTTAAATGTCCCTTTAATACAATTTGATTTTCGTTCGATAGGTCTGATTTCAAAAAAGTGAAAATTCTTTAAATAGGAGGTATTCCAATCTACTTTTTTTGTGTATTGATAATCTTTTTCAGTTGCTAAATTTTGTAATCGAGTTTGTCTTGGCGATAATTTAGCGGCAGAACTGTTTAAAGAAATTTTTAACGCTTTATTATACGTAGAGGAGGAAACATGAGAATCTAATCCTTTTAATAGAACTTTACCACCCGTATCTTTTTGCATTTTTAAGTAATCCACAAGGTAATCCATATAGGTTATGCCGATTAATCTTGTTTCCGATAAATCAATATTGACATCTGCCCCAGAAGGAATTTGAGCCACTAATTTATCGATTTTTAAAATGCCTAAAAAATTCGCAATCCCTTTAATTTTTAAATCGTAACTGCCATCTGGTTTCTTAACCAAATTTGAACCCGATTTATAAATCATTTTAAAAAATTGAGGTATGGACACCTTCGCCAATAGCATATGAGCGACCATTGCCAATAATAAGCCCCCGAGTAACCCAATTAATAAATTAGTATAGAGGGTTAAAACCATCGTAGCAACAAAGAAGATTAATTGCTCAGTCCCTTGATTATAAACTTGTTTAAATACAGCAGGCGAAGCCAACTTAAATCCAGTATAAACGAGTAAAATAGCAAAGGCACATAGCGGCACTTGTCTCATTATGGGGCTCAATACCACAATAAAAAGTAACAATAAAAGTCCTTGATACATATTAGACCACTTTGTTTTCGCACCATTATGAATATTGACCGTACTTCGAATAATCACAGCAATAATTGGCAAACCTCCAATCATACCAGCTGCCATCGTACTCAATCCAATACCCGTCAAATCCTTATTCAAATCCGTCTTTCGTTTATAAGGGTCAATTTTATCAACCGCTTTCGCAATAGCTAATGATTCAATACTTGTTATGATTAAAATGGATATTACGGTTGTCCAGAATTCAATGGTACCAATCTTACCAAAATTAGGATGCAGTATGGAATCCATAATATTATCCGGAATATCCAATAATAGATGAGGTCCTACTTCATAAGCTTTTCCAAAAAATGAAAGGGTATGCTCCTCAAAGAAATTGAAGCCATAAACAAACGGAATAGAAAGGGCAATGACCCACATGGGTGCAGGCAAAAAATGGAAAAAACGATAACTGATTTTAGAATGAAACAATAATAAAAGTAAGCCTGCCAAAGAAATAATCACCACAAAAGGATTGGCTTGAGGCAGGTACTTAACTGCATCAACAAGGTTTTGGATGATGCTCGGGCTTTTAGAGTAGGTACCTAAGGCAACATGAATTTGTTTGGCAAAAATAATAATTCCGATGGCTGCCAAAAGACCATGAATCACGGAAGAATGGAAAATATCTGCTAAGCGACCTAATTTCAATAAGCCCAAAACCACTTGAATCGCGCCTGAAACAACAACTGCTGCCAAAACATAATTAAAAGCTTGACCAGAACCATCATCCATCAATGCAATACCCAAAAGTATGACCGCAATAACTCCTTTGGCAGGTCCATTGACAGAGATATGACCACCCCGATAAAGGGTTGTTACAACACCCCCGACAACTGCTGAAAGAATACCTGACATCGCAGGTGCACCCGCTGCCAAAGCAATACCTAAAGAAAGAGGTAATGCGATGAGGGAAACACTCACAGCTGCAATTAAATCACTCTTCCAATTTTCAATTAATCCCTGAAGACCTTCTTTTGGTGTATTTTCCATTTATTTAACTATCCGATGGTTTATAAAAATGATTCTCTGACAAATCCCGTGAAAGAGTCGATTTAATTCCAATTTTTAGCGCGCTCTTCGTTCAGAAAAAAAATTGAAATCAAATTGACCACAGAATTTGTCAGAGAACGTAAAAATTAACTCAAATGCGTAAAATAGTAAATATTCGGAATTATTTGAAATGAACGGGGAAAGTAATTTAAGTATTACACTTTTTCATGTCTTTTATATTTATAATTAACTTTGCTTGTCGCACCGTCATAGCTTTTGAAACCAATTTCGATACAAATCGCAATCGATATTTTTCAAATTTCAATCTCAATCTCAACTTTAGCCTCTAAATCTAGAAAAAACAAAATAACACAGCCCCTAATCATCCCGCAAAGCCTTAATAGGATTAGCTGTCGCCGCTTTAATAGACTGAAAACTTACGGTTAAAAAAGCAATTCCAATCGCTAATATACCCGCTAGTGCAAACATCCACCAACTCAAAGAAATGGCAAAAGCAAAATCTTGTAACCAGCGATTCATCCCGAACCATGCAATAGGCACGGCAATCACCAAAGCAATTAAAACCAGTTTGAGGAAATCTTTAGATAAAAGACCTATTATCTGCATGGTGGAAGCGCCGATGACTTTTCTTACCCCAATTTCTTTAGTTCTACGTTGGGTCACATAGGCAGCAAGGCCCAATAAGCCCATACAAGCAATAAAAATGGCAAGGAGGGAAAATAGACTAAATAATTTTTTTGAGGTTTCTTCTGCGGCATACATGGCGTTTAAGTCACTATCCATAAAAGTAAATCGGAAGGGTTGTTCTGGCCAGAATTGTTTCCATTTTTGTTCTATGGCTTGGATGGTTGTGGCAAAGGCTTCGCCTTTGACTCGAAGATTGATAAAGGCATTAACACCATTATTCCCTGCTGGTTTCACCAAAAATAAAGGTTCAATAGTTCGGTGTAGGGATTGGAAATGAAAATCTTTGACAACGCCTACAATCGTAAAAGTTTCATCCATTTGGTCAGAGTCAAAATCGCTAGAAAAAACTTGCTTGCCGAGCGGGTCCGTCAATCCTAAAGCTTTTACAGCCGTTTCATTTAAAACAACCGAATTGGAATCTGCAAATTCTTTGGAAAAATCTCGTCCTTCTGCCAATTCCATGCCCATACATTCTACATAATTTTCATCAACCACCAATTGTCGCCCTGTTATTTTCTCATTTTCGCCTGAGGAACGGAAAGAAACACCAAAATAAGTCATCCCCGGAATAGCGTTGCTAGAACCTACCCCTGTGATGCCATTCATCCTTGCAAATTCTTCTTTCATCGTCTGTGCTTTTTGGGCATCCAAGCCAAAACCACCTTGAATATTAATAATATTTTCTTTGTCAAATCCCAATTCTTTGGTTTGGATAAAAGCCATCTGTCGGAAAACTACAATAGTTGCTACAATAAGGACCACCGAGATGACAAATTGAACCACCACTAAGGAATTTCGCAAAAAAGCCCCTTTTTGAGTGGCAAATAATTTTCCTTTTAATACTTCTAAAGGTTTAAAACCCGTTAAAATAAATGCGGGATAACTACCTGATAAAAGGCCAATTAATACCACTCCTAACAGAAAAGACAATAGATAACCTGGTGAGGCAAAGGCCCATAAAGATATTTCCTTACCTGCTATATCATTAAATAAAGGCACTAAAAACAAAAGTAGGATAAACGCCAAAACAGCACTCAATAAACTAATTGTAATCGCCTCGATTAAAAACTGAACTGCAATCTCTTTTTTACTAGACCCCAATGTTTTTCTAATCCCTACTTCCTTGGCTCTTTCGGTAGATTTTGCAGTTGCTAAATTCATAAAATTTATCACTGCAATGAAAAGGATAAATAAGGCAATAATGCCAAAAATATAGACTCGATTTAAACTGCCTGGTGGCTTTAGTTCTCCTTCCAGATTAGATTTTAAGTAAATATCTTTCAACGGCTGCAAAGAATAGACATACCCATTCCCACTTTTTTGGTATTCCTCATAAGAAACGCCAAAATTGCGCAGTATTTCGCCAGAAGCATATTTGGTCACTAAGTCGGGAAATTTGGCGGCTAATTTATCTGCATCCGCTCCTTCTTTTAGTAAAAAATAAGTGTAGGAATCAAACCCCACATGATTGGCTTGTTGTACAAAAGGATTCAAAGAACTGGCGGACATCACTAAATCAAAATTGACATGCGAATGCTCAGGTACATCCTTACATATTCCCGTAACTTGTAAGTCATTGTCATTTTGTGGAATATCAATAGTTTTTCCAATAGGGTCTTCCGTTCCAAAATATTTTTTAGCCGTAGACTCCGTTAGCACAACACTATTTGGCTGTTTTAAAACCTCATTTGCGGAACCAACCAATAAACCAAAATCAAAAACTGAAAAGAAATTACTATCCGCCCACATTCTTTCTTTTTCCTCAAATACTTCTGACCCTTTTTTTAATAATATCGAACCTGGAAATTTAAAAATTCGACAAGATGCTTCTATTTCTGGATATTCTAATTTAGCTGATACGGCATAGGAATGGGGAATAGTCGCATATTCTGTATGCCGACCGGGATATATCCTATCCAAGACCATCCTATGGATTCTATCTCCTTTGGTATGGAAATTATCATAGCCCAATTCTCCCTGCACATACAATAAAATAACCAAGAAACAAGCCATTCCAATTGCTAGTCCCAAAATGTTTATAATGGAAAAGGTTTTGTTGCTGGCTAGGTGGCGAAGGGCAATTTTGAAGTAATTTTTTAACATGGAAGAGGAGTTGTAAGTGGTAAATAGTAAGTTGTAAATCTAACCATACCGAGTTTGTCTTAAAAACACTAAATGGCTGCACTGCAATGAAGCAGAACAACCACTAGCTTTTCAATCGGGTAATTCATTAGTGATATGCGGTAAATCTAGCTACAGCTACAATTTATTATTCACTATTTTCTTCGTTTTCCTTGAGCATAATTGGGATTTGTCCCTAAGTCCTGTAGGGACTAAACATGGGTAACGAATAAATAAAGAGAAAAAACGACTTGAATCGTGCCGTTAGGTACGTAATATGGATTTCAATTTCATGTTGCGTACCTACGGCACGATTAAATTTGGTCTATAACCTTATTGACTACCCATGTTGAGTACCTAACGGCACTATTTCTAGAGGACAAATCCCATTTGCGCCCTTTTCCCTTAAATATATTGTTGAGCAATATTTTCGGTAACAACTTGTCCGTCTAATAATCGGATAACACGATTGCCAAATTCTGCGCAATAAGGAGAGTGGGTTACCATGATAATCGTAGCTCCTTCCGCATTTAATTGTGCCAAGGTTTTCATCACGTCATCTCCGTTAGAACTATCCAAGTTACCAGTTGGCTCATCGGCTAAGATTAACTTGGGGCGATTGACAACGGCTCTCGCTACTGCGACTCTTTGCTGTTGTCCACCAGATAATTGCTGTGGAAAGTGATTTCTACGGTGCATGATATTCATCCGCTCCAATAATTCTTCCACGCGCTTTTTTCTTTCCGCACTCGGTACTTTAGTGTACAACATCGGAAGTTCGACATTTTCAAATACCGTTAATTCGTCAATTAAATTAAAACTTTGAAAAATGAAGCCAATATTATGTTTTCTAAGATTAGACCGCTTTCTTTCTGGATATTTTGCCACTTCTTCTTCTAAGAACCAATATTCCCCAGAAGTAGGATTATCAATTAAGCCCAAGATATTTAAAAGCGTTGATTTTCCACATCCAGAAGGGCCCATAATAGAGACAAACTCTCCTTCTTTAATTTCGATGTTTAATTTGTTGATGGCGGTTGTTTCGACTTCTTCTGTTCGATACACTTTCACCAAATCTTTAATTTTAATCATATTCTATGGTTTTAATAGTTTTTAAACTAAACGTAACACTTTTATAAGTCGAGGTAATGATGCTAAGAGCTTCCAGAACTTGAAGTTCTGGAAGCTCTACACCCAGAATCATTAAAAATGATACAACTAAACTTTATATTTGTAATTAGGGAAAACGAAAAAAATAACCTACGCAAAAAAGAACACGACCTAGAGCAAATCAAGTAAAGAAACCGTTCTATCCGTTGCATCCGTGTTCCAATCCTCCTAATAAGACTGCGTAGGTTATTTTTTGCTAAATCCCTTAATTGCCTTTTTCTAAGCAGTTTTTAGCGGTATTTACTACTTCATTAATCTACCCCTACTTCAAAACTAGCTCATCCTTATCCCCAAAATTATCATAGCTTGATGTAATCACAATATCTCCTGCTTTCAAGCCTTGCGTTACCTCATAAAAACTAGGGTTTTGGCGACCTACTTTAATATCTCTTTTGTAAGCGGTGTTGGTTTCTGAATCAATTATATATACCCAATTGCCGCCCGTTTTTTGGTAAAAACCACCTCTAGCGATTAGTAAGGCTTCTGTTTCCGCACTCAAGGCGAGTTTAATAGAAACGGTCTGACCACGTTTGATGGTCGTTGGAATTTCTGAGGTAAAAACCATATCTACTTCAAAAACACCGTTTCGAACATCGGGGTAAATTTTCTTGATAATTAAGTCATAGGATTTACCGCCTAATACAAAAGACCCCGTTTGATTCAAAAAGATGCGTGTAATATAAAATTCGTCAATTCTTCCTCTTACTTTAAAGTTAGATAAATCATCTAATTGCGCAATTCTTCCACCCTGCGTGATTAATTCTCCAATCTCCGAATCCATCCCAGAAAGTTGCCCCGAAATAGGAGATTTTACCAATAAATTTTCTAAAGATTGTTTGCTAATATCAAGATTCCTTCTCATCAGGTCAACCGAATTTTCCAACTGATTTTCTTGCACAATCTGAGACATCGAATCTCTTCTGATAACCTCTGCTAATAATTTTTTTCTTCTTTGCAAATGTTCAAATTCATCTTGCGTTTCTTCAAACTCCACTTGGGCAATCACATTATCCGTATATAAAGCTTTATTGCGAGCTGTTCTTTTGGATAGCAGATCTAAATTAAATTCTACATCTAAAGCTTGTTCTCTTAAATTCAAACTTTGCTGTTCTCTAGTTAATTTCAGGTTTTCCAATTGATTGATTTGGTTCATAATTTGCCCCTCCGATTGCAAGTAATTAAGTTGCAAATTAGGGTTAGACAATTGCATTATTTTTTGTCCTTTTTTCAAAATAGTACCATCTTCCACATAAATTTCTTCAATTCTACCCCCCTCTACCGCATCAATATATACCGTTTTAATGGGTTCGACGACTCCTGTTATTGGGATAAATTCTTGGAAAACACCCTGATGAATGGTATCAACTAACAGCCGATTGACTTCTACATTTAGTTTGGAAACTCCTGCATTTTTATACATGGTATTCCCGACAAATCCAACTCCTAGTATAATTGCTAATAAAAGTCCTATTTTTTGCCAGCTAAATCTTTTCTTTTCAATTTTTTTGTCCATCTTAA
>CAYMSC010000013.1:0-4422 GCA_964392805.1 uncultured Saprospiraceae bacterium | reverse complement strand
TAATCAATTAGTAATGAGATGCAATTTAGTTAATTAGCTCTGGAAATAAAAAATGTATATTGGGAATGGCTAAGAGCTTCCAGAACTTGAAGTTCTGGAAGCTCTAGAGTATGCAAAATTATTTCCAGAGCTAAATAGTATCAAATATTTTAAAATACTGCTAAGCATTATTATTTTCTTTATTGAAATTGGCATGCCAAAAACATAAATTTCTGATAATCAATATATTACAAAATAACTTTGCAACCTTTTAAATTTTTTCCTGTCCGTAATAGTACAATTGTTGTCCGATTGTGGACAGTTTTATTTACCTTAGCGATGAATTCACCAAAACAACCGACTATTATGAAAAAAGAAGGGAAAATTTTAATCATTGATGACGAAGAAGATATTCTCCTTACACTTCGCATTTTTTTGAAACAGCACTACACTTTTGTCAAAGCAGAACCCAATCCTCATTACATCCCCCGTTTATTGAGACAACATGATTTTGATGTGGTACTATTGGACATGAATTTCCGACAAGGAGATACCTCTGGTGAAGATGGCATTACTTGGTTAACAAAAGTTCGGGAATTAAGCCCCGAGACCCAAGTTATCATGATTACGGCTTATGGGGATGTCAATACTGCGGTCAAAGCGTTAAAAGCAGGAGCCTCTGACTTTGTTTTAAAACCTTGGAAGAACGAACAATTAATCGAAACGGTCAATACGGCATATGATAAAAAACGCAATCCAACAGCGGACCAATCAAGCCCAGCAGAAAGCAACAGCAATGCAGACATTGACCAACAATATAGTCAAATCATTGGAAATTCTGAGCCCATCCAAAATACGCTTAACACGGTAGCTAAAGTGGGAAAAACGGATGCCAATATATTAGTACTAGGAGCTAACGGAACAGGTAAAGAACTAATCGCGAGAGAAATACATCGAAAATCTGAAAGAGCAGATAAAATTTTTGTCTCCGTAGATTTAGGAGCAGTCCCAGCATCTCTTTTTGAAAGTGAACTTTTTGGTCATAAAAAAGGAGCGTTTACCGATGCCTATGAGGACCGAATGGGGCGTTTTGAAGCCGCCAATGGAGGTACGCTATTTTTGGATGAAATCGGGAATCTCTCTTTGCCTTTACAAGCCAAACTATTATCCGCCCTACAAACACGGCAAATCCGTCGAATTGGTGACCAGAAAATGACGAAGGTAGATATTAGATTAGTTTGTGCCACCAATATGCCGCTTTACCAAATGGTACAAGAAAATAGTTTTAGACAAGATTTATTGTACAGAATTAATACGGTTGAACTAAAATTGCCTAGCTTAGCCGAACGAGGGGAAGATATTCCACTTTTGGCTAAACATTTCTTAAAAATATACAGCAAAAAGTATCAGAAATCGACGATGAAATTTGCCAAAGATACTTTGCAAAAACTGATGAATTATCATTGGCCCGGAAATATTCGAGAACTGCGGCATGCCGTCGAAAGAGCCATTATTTTAGCAGAAGGAAGTATCTTACAAAAAGATGATTTCCTATTCCAAGAAACCATGCCTGAAACTAAGGGAGAAGGTATGCAAGTAGATAATTACAACTTGGAAGAAGTAGAAAAGCAAGCTATTAATAAAGCGCTTAGTAAACATAAAGGCAATGTGAGTAAAGCTGCGGATGAATTAGGTATTACTCGACAGTCTCTATATCGTCGAATGGAGAAACATGGCTTGTAAATGGTATAGTGAAAAATTAAAATGTAAATTAAAATTAAAAATTGGCGATGACATTGCAGCAGGTTGTTTTGATTTTAATTGAGTCACTTTATTTTTGACATTTCACAAATGGTAAATTTGAATTATAAATTAAGGGAAAACGAAAAAAATAACCTATACAAAACGGAACACAGCCTGCTCCGAAACTTCGGAGACCTAAAGCAAGTCATGTAAAGTAACCCTTGAATCCGTTAGCCACCCGTCCGCAAGCGGTTCACCCATACGGGTTCATGTGTTCCAATCCTATTGAATATACTGCGTAGGTTATTTTTTGCTAAATCCCTAAAAATAAAAAAGCACTGAAATATAAATACATAGCTATTGAGGGAAACATTGGGGCAGGAAAAACAACACTTAGCGAAATGCTCGCCAAAGAACATAATTATCGTTTGATTTTAGAACAATTTACGGACAATCCATTCTTAGCCCTCTTTTACGAAAATCCAGAAAGATATGCTTTTCAAGTAGAGCTATTTTTTATGACGGAACGGGTTAAACAACTCCAGAAATATTACGCCACACCCACCTTTTTCCAACAAAATACCATAGCTGATTATTTCTTTTTAAAAACATTATTATTTGCTGATAGTAATTTATTAGCCGAAGAAAAACAGCTTTTTCAACAACTTTTTCACACCCTAAATGCCCGATTTCCCAACCCTGACATTTTAGTTTATTTACATCGTCCTATTCCAGAATTAAAATCCTACATCAAAAAAAGAGGACGTAGCATGGAAGCCACTATTGACCCTATCTATTTGGAAAAAGTCCAAAAAGCTTATTTTGATTTTTTTAAAACCCAACCAGATTTCCCTGTTTTAGTAATAGATATGGAAGGCGTAGATTTTGTACAAATGCCACTAGCTTATGAAAAGATTAATCATTTACTCTGTCAAGAACATGAACCCAAAGTGCATTATTTTAGCGGTCAATGGTAAGTGGTAAGTCATAAATTGGCTCGAACATTACAAAGAAGGCAAGATGGAGAAACCAGATTTTACGACCTTAAACCATAAGATACCCTGCGTAGACCCCGAAGGTAATTTAACAAACATGGCTTCTGGGAATTCTCTATCTGGACCTCACATGGCTGGGATTGTTTCGTTAATGCTTTCGGCAAATCCTGATTTGCTACCTTGGCAAATTAAAGAAATTTTGCTCAACACAGCTGAAGATATTGGTGACAAAGGATTCGATTATCAAAGTGGGTATGGATTTGTAAATGCTTATGACGCTGTGAAGGGGGCGATGAAAAAAAAATAAAACAAGCTGTTTCTTACTCCCAATCCTAGTTAAAGGTTGGGAGTAAGTACTAAGCGTTTAATTATTTAGTTATAAATAATTAAATTGAATAGCCAAAAAAAAACTCTCTATAAATGCGGTTTAATCGCTGGTATGTTTATTAAAATGTAGAAATAATATTTTTATTTAATCCTATTGTTTGTTCAATTTTTTTTCGATTCAGTAATAAAGAAGTTGGATGACTTATTATGTATTTAGGCATTTTTTCGGCAACCACTTCTTTTAAGTTATCCAATAAATCACCTTTCCTTATTATTCTTTTAATAAGTACTTTTGGTATCCCTTTCCAATGATTATAATTAGTTTGGAAATAGCCCTCCAGTTCCAATAAATGAAAATAAACTTCATCTATTTGTGTTTCATAGTGCGATTCAGGAATAGCCGTAAATAAAAGAAAGGTTAGTTTCTCCCTTTCAGCAAACTGAATAGTTTGAGCGTAAGCTTCCCTATTATCATTATTTAAATCAAAGGGAAATAGTATTTCATTGCTCATATTTTTTTAAGAAAGATGAAAAAATGATTTATGTCACTATTAAGCGACCATTATTTCTTGAGATAAATTCTTCACCTTATTTCTTGCCCTAGATAATTTCATTTTAACAGCACTTTCTGATAAATTATATTTTTCCATTAAATCTACAATCGTTAAATCTTGTAGATATTTTTCTTTCAAAATAGTGCTATCTTTTTCAGAAAGATGTCTTAGAACTAATGCCACTTTTTCGATTTGTTGCTCTTTTGCATCAATTGATGCCTCTTCGTATCCTGAGTCAATGATGTCATTAGCAGCATCGACCGAAGTATAATGAAATTTTTGTTGATTTCTAAAAACATTGATACAATCATTATGGGCAATTCTAAATAACCATTTTTTAAAAGCAAAAGTCCCTTTTAAATCCAATAGTTTGCCTGCAACTTTAAGAAAAATATCTTGGGTTACATCAAGTGCATTTTCTCGATTTTTCAAAATTTTCACACAATACAAAAACACCTTTGTTTCATACCGATTATATAATTCTCCAAAAGCATTACTATTTTGAGCATCCTGATAAATTAAAATTAATTCGGCATCTGAGAGGTGCTTAAAATTCATGTTAGGTTTTCCTTTTGTTAATAAAAAATGTATTGCAAAGATGGGAGAATATCAGGTTTTAAATTAGTGTAAAAACACGTATTTTTAAAAATGGTACTTTTTCTTAAAACTAAGAGAATTGCGTAGTTTTGAGCCTAAAATTACTTTACATTTTCTCTAAGTTACACTACTGGACATTTTAGAAGTCAGAAGTCAGACCGTCAATTTCATTGACTGTCAGCGGTCAGATAAGCTAAGTTTAGAATACTGATTGTCAGATACTTGCA
>CAYMSC010000012.1:0-35158 GCA_964392805.1 uncultured Saprospiraceae bacterium | reverse complement strand
AATCGTCCGACGAGAATCTCCATTTATTTTTATCGCGTTCCTTAACAATTAATTATATATTTTAATTGGTCACAATTTATCGTTTATAGTTCATCATTCATTGTTCCTTAGTGCATTCCAAAGGAAAAGTTTTTAGTAAAGATTTTTTGAAAGTAAGGTCCGTTGTATCCCCTAAACTAAATTCTCTTAAGGAGTTTTTGTAAGGGTCAAATTCTAACCAACCTAATGCCAACGGGGTACGTTCGCCTCCTGTAATCATCCTAAATAAATAAATAGAATCAACAGTCAAAGCTAAATTATTATCTCCAAATGGATTCGCTTCTGGCAAGAAAGAGATACTTTCTTTTTTTTGTCTTAAATCCTGTTCTATTGTTTGGATTTTTTCTGCACTCCTAATAATTTCTAAAACTCTTTTGAGGCAATTGTCCATGGTAGAAAGCGTGGAAATAGTTTTCCTGACAAGTATAAAATGACTACTTATAGACTTGTCTTCTTTTTGAACAGCTTGTTTTTGCCATTTAAAATTTTTATTCAAATATTCTTTACTAGCAGTTGGCAAATTAAAGATGCTTGCAACGTCATTGGTGTCTACTAATGCCATCACTTGGGGGTTGCGTATTTCGATGCCTTCTAAATCTAAAATCCCAATTTCAATACCATCTAATTGAATACTATCAATAACAGAATAACCGAAATCGCCACTTAATTCTGCATTTCTAAAGTCCGCTTTTTTCAAATTTGCATTTCGCATCTTAACATTGTGCAAATGACTATTTTGTAGATTAGCATCATTTAATATGATACCATTCATAAAAGTTTCTTCAAAGTCTACATCTGTTAATTTAGCCCCTTCCAGATTGGCATATTCTAAAACAGCATTACTAAAAGTAGCGCCTTCTAAATTGGCGTAACTTAGATTAATACCTTGCATGTAATTTCCGTCAAAATTGGCATTTTTTAAGTCGGCATAACTAAAATCCGCTTTTTCAAATATTTTTTCATAAGTACTTGGGTGTAAGCCACTATTGGTCAACGAAATCAATAATTGCCCTCTTTCGGGACTTAGTGGATGGTCAATTAAGTGGTCATTTTCTAAATATCTATACGGCCTTAAAGCTTGACTAAGTGATACGATTCTGCCAATTAAAGGATTGCTTAACCGTTTTTTATCATTCCTATAGTCCTTCAATTCTTCTCCAATTTTATCCATGATGTTACTCATTAGAAAAATAAGAGAACTTCTACGATTGCCTTCTTCTAAATTAATTTCTTGATCTAGGCGAGAATTTTGATATTGAAGCAATTTATTTTGAGAATGTAGAATATAAGTTTGAATGCCCAAAATAAAGAGGGGTATTAGTGCTAATAAGAAGGTGAAAACCCCAACTCTTGTTAATCGCCAAACCAAATGAGAGGACACATCAGCCAGCGTTACTTTGGAAACTTTTCCATTTGGGAGTTCTTCAAAAAGTCGTAAAACACTTCGTTTCAATCCTTTACCAACGAATATATTCGTTGTCATTTTACTGGCAATTTTTCCAAGAGTACTACGTGCCTTTTTTTTGCCTTTGAGTAAATTTAACTCTGCCTTTAACTTTAAATTTTCTTTTAAAATTTGATTATAATCATCTTTGGGAGTTTCCGATGCCATATTATTCTTTTTCTTGGCACCAAATTTACTCGTTTTTTTTATTAAAGTAATTTTTTTTTCATAATGTTTTATACAAATGCTAGCGACAAAATATCTTGACAATATTAAATTAACTATTCTTTATTATGAAAGTATCGAATCGTTCAAATTCTCCTGTTTTGATGATTATATTGCGAACAATCAAGCCATTTAACCATCAAAATATCAGTGAAATCAGAGAAAATTTAAACCTAACAAAGTCAAGTTAACATTCAAAGTATTTATTTTGTAATAAAATTACTTTTATGAGTAACGTTTACTACTGGACATTTTAGAAGTCAGAAGTCAGACCGTCAATTTCATTGACTGTCAGAAGTCAGACGATATAGGTTTAAAATACTGATTGTCAGGTACTTGCATTTTTAAAGTCTGACCTCTGACAGAAAAATGTAGCCCCCATCCCTTCGGGTTCGGAATTATGCCCTCTTAGCCACCCCACCCGTTTCACGGTTCAGGAGCTTTCACTCCTTCATGCAAGCGGTTCAGGAATTATTATTCCTTCATCTCATGGTCTGACCTCTGACCTCTTTTGTCCAGCAGTAAATGAGTAACGTGAGTTTTGGGTATAGTTAATTGATTTTCAAAGGAATATAAGCTTTTGACTTCCACCTTTGTCTAAAATGACAAAAATGAATCGAACAGACTGTTTTCATTCGATTGATTGTCAGTTGCTTATATTCAAAATTCATCATTCAAAATTGACCCTATGTATCGATTATATTTCTTATGCTTATTTGTCTTTTGTCTTGCTTGTCAAGAACAATCAAAACCTGAAAAAACAAGCAAAAAAACGACCGCTTATAAAAAAATGCAAGGGGTCACTATGGGAGTGATTCAATATAAAATTACTTATGAAGATAAAGAAGGTCGCATTCAACAGGCAACCATAGATTCTTTATTGAATGCCTTGAATATGGGAAATTCTCATTATGAAGCAAAGTCAACTATTTCTAAATTTAATCAATCTATCTCAGGTATTACCGTTGAGGCGGAAGGATATGACCAACATTTTATCAAGAATGTTTTAATTGCGAAAGGAATAGTAGCAAAAACAGATGGATATTTTGACCCTACGGTTGCTCCATTGATGAAATATTATGGTTTTAGAAAAAAAGCGATAAAAGGTGTGGCAACCATAGACTCATTAGAAATTCAACGCATCATACAAACGGTTGGGTTTGACAAAATAAAAGTGGAACAAATAGGTAGTCAGTTTACTATTCAGAAAACAACCCCTCAAACACAATTAGATTTTAGTGCAATTGCCAAAGGATATGCCATTGATGAAGTAGGTCATTTTTTAGAACAAAAAGGAGTGACCAATTATCTAGTTGATATAGGGGGAGAATCGAGAGGCAATGGAATTCGACCAACTGGTGGTGGCTGGAGATTAGCGATACAAGACCCAGAAGGTGCTAGAAATACCATATTGGCGGTCGCTACCTTAAACAACCAGTCTATGGCAACCTCTGGAAATTATGAAAGCTTTAGGATTGTCGATGGCAGGCGGATAGGACATACAATGAACCCTAAAACAGGTTTTCCTGAATTAAATAATCTATTAGGGGTTACCGTATTTGCAAAAGATTGTAATATTGCGGACAGCTATGCAACTGCATTTATGGCAATGGGTATGGAAAAAGCGTTTAACTTAGCGAAAAAGTTACCAGAAATTGAAGCATACTTCGTATATTTCGATAAGAACGGAACTAAAGTAACAAAATATACAGAAGGATTAGAGGAAGTAATCAATCAATAAGTAGTAAGATAAAAATAAATGCAGATTCTTTAAAGTCGAACGATTAGCTAAAACACTTAAAATGAATCGTTTATTTAACTAATCGTCCGACGAGAATCTCCATTTATTTTTATCGCGTTCCTAAGATTCTTTGACTACTATATTTATACTATGATTGGCTACCCCTGATAGCTCTGGAAATAAATAATGCCTATAACAATGGCTAAGAGCTTTTAGAACTTGGAGTTTCTGGAAGCTATATAGTATGTAAAAATTGTCTAAGACCCATAAATAAACTATTTAGAGAGGTCAGAAGTCCCCATTTTGGGACGGCCTTACCTCTGAACAAAACTAAACATACATGAAATTAAATCTCGACCGAGATTTGTGCTTTTTTGATTTAGAGGCTACTGGATTAAATGTTATTCGTGACAGAATTGTACAAATTGCTATCATCAAATATTCTAAAAAGAATAAAGACCCAGAAGAATTGACGATGTTAATTAATCCCGGTATTCCTATTTCGCAAGAAGCAATGGAGGTACATGGAATTACGCCAAAAATGTTGTCCAATAAACCTACCTTTCAGCAAGTTGCACAAAAGTTATATGACTTTATTGGGAATTCAGATTTAGCAGGTTATAATTCTAATCGATTTGATGTACCAATGTTAATGGAAGAGTTTGCTCGGGTAGGAATTGAGTTGGATATATCTAAACGTAGATTGATTGATGTGCAGCGTGTTTTCTACAAAATGGAACCTCGGACTTTAAAAGCAGCACTTAAATTTTATTGTGGTAAAGAATTAGAAAATGCACACGATGCACTAGCAGACGTGCAGGCGACGATAGATGTATTCAAAGGTCAACTAAAGAAATATGAAGGAGTAGATTTAAAGGATGCAGATGGTAATATTATCGAAGCTCCCGTTAAAAACGATATGCAGGCGATACATGATTTTACTAGTGATTTGAAAACAATTGATGCAACGCAACGGTTAAAATATGACCAAAACGGGGTAGTCGTTTTTAATTTTGGTAAATATCAAGGAAAGCCCGTAGCAACTACTTTAGCAAAAGACCGACAATATTATAATTGGATATTAAATAAAGAATTTTCTTCGCAAGTTAAGCAAATTGTAAAAAGATTGGTGAAAGACCATGACAAAGAACAACGGAATGGATAAATCGGTTTTCCTAGGGACTTTTATTGTTTTTTTCTGCTGTTGTTTAACAGCTTGTTTTCCACCAGAAACGGGTTGCCTAAATATTGAAGCAACAAATTTTACATTGTCAGCAGATAATGACTGTGGTGATAATGACTCAGAAACGAATTGTCCTTGTGTATTTCCAGAATTATCCTTAGCAGTAGATTTTGTTTTTGATACCCTACCATATACACAGAATGGCTATTATATGATTGATAGCCAACTGTTACAAATTAGGAGTATCCGATTTTATATGAGTGGTTTTCAATTGAGATTTGCAGATGGAGATTGGTTAACTGTTGAAGATACTATTAGTTTAGTAGTGCTACAAAATATAGAAACGCTGGACTTAGAAACGGACCTTTTTACAGATGATTTTCAATTGATAAATCGGCAGCGTCGTATTACTTTGGGTCAAGTTGCAGGAAGTGGAATACTCGACAGCATTCGGTTTGTGGTAGGGATAGAAGGACAAGCAAATACTGCCGCCCCTGATTCTATTAGTAACACACAACATCCATTAGCCGAGTCAAGTCTGCACACAGGTAGTCAAGTAGATGGCTACATTTTTAACCAAATTAGCCTAGCCAGAAAGTCATTTAATAACGCTCAAGCTAAAATTTTGAATATTTCTCAAAATGTAGAGCGTGGAGAATTTGTCGAAGTTAAACTGCCAATTTCTGTCGAAACACTTATTGGAACGAACTTTTCTTTAGGAACTTTGACGATAAATCAAGCAAAATGGTTTGATGGCATTAAATTTGCGACTGATTCTGATGCAGTTATGGTTGAGAAAATTGTCGCAAATACGCCTAATGTCTTTTCAATCACCAATTGATTCCCCCCTTTGCTTCTTATAGAACAACTAATTCTTACATTTGTACGTTTTATATAAGAACCATTTCCCTATTTGGTAAAGGTTATTTGTTAAGCACAAGCGAAATTCAAACAAAACCGAACAAAGATGAAGAACGTAATACTATTTATCACCTTCTCTTCACTCTTGCTCATCACATCATGTGGCAAAGAGAACACTACACCTATTGATACCGCAGAAATTAATCTTTCTTTTCGAGCCAATTATACAGGAGAAACTTTGGTTTTAAATGAAAATTATCTCTATAATGGTATGCCTATTCGATTTACTAGAATCAATTTTTATATTTCAAATTTAGTGATAGTCAATGATGATGGAGAAACAGATTTGACAGAAATTCAATTTATTGACTTAACTCAAACACATAGAAATCCAATAGATTCAGAAATAGGTACCGTTATGTCTTTTTCCAATGTACCTGTTGGAAGCTATAATCAGTTGAAATTTGGGGTGGGTGTGCCTGTGGATTTAAATAAAACGAATCCTTCCGATTATTCTACAACTCACCCTTTAGGTGCAGATAATAGTGGCGAATATTGGGAAGCATGGGATAGTTATATTTTTGCTAAAATTGAAGGACAATTTGATGTTAATGGAGATGGTTTTGATGCGGACGATATTAATTTCGCTTACCATACTGGAGGCAGACCCGACCTTTTTGCACCTATTGAATTAGATAATAATTTGGTGTTGAGTGGAGGAGAAACCACAGATTTAATTTTTGAATTAGATGTTGCACAATTATTTAAGCAAGGCCTAGGTGACCCTCTTATATTATCGGCTCATGACCCATCAAGACAAATACCTGAGATGTTAGTTATTATGGGGAATTTTCAAAGAGCTTTGCAGTTAAAGGGCTAAATTAATTTTCTGTCTTAATACTAGCTTTACTTGCACTATACAGACATTTTAATTAGACTTGTTACTCTTTAAAAATGGACTTAATGCCTTGATAACCATTGAAATTGCTAGATAATAGGCGTGCCAACTATTTTTTGATAAGCCTAAAATCAAGCTAATTTTATCAATTCATTAATTTTCAATGCTTTACGATTTTAAGTGAATTAATATCGTTTTCGCTAAGTGTTGATAATCAATTATTTAGGAAAGTAACAAGTCTATTGTATTAATAAACTATTTTGCTAAGATTATTCGTTTTTAGATATAGTTAATAGGGCAAACGAAAAGTCAAAATTGTAATGTGTAATTCATTGAAAAAACTAGGAGCGATGTTTGAAGATTGCATCTTCAAACCAATATTTCAAAAGTTTTCAACTTTTATCAGTCGTTTACATATTATAAAAACGACTTTTCGTTCGCCCTATATAGTTAAATTAAAACCTGTTCTTTCTTCTAAAGAAACTCAATTGTAGCAAATGTTTATATCAGTTAGACCTACTTATCTTTATTTTTTCTTTTTATGCCTATTTTTTTCTTGCGACAAAGATACTGTGCCGACTACCACTCTCAATCCTACAGCTCCTGAATTTCAAGATTTAAGCACGATTTCTTATAATCCAATTCCCGTAGAATTAGTAATTCCTGATCCTTTGCCTATAATGACTATTCCCGCAGATAATCCATTAACCGAGGATGGGATAGCTTTAGGTCGTTTTCTATTTTTTGACCCCATTCTTTCAGGCACTGGAACAATGGCATGTGCAGATTGTCATTTACCAAAAGGTGGATTTACAGATAACTTAGCATTTAGTGTAGGAACGGAAGGTATTACAGGTCTAAGAAGCTCGATGTCTTTGATTAATGCAGGCTATTTTACCAGAGGTTTATTCTGGGATGGTCGTATTCAAACATTAGAAGAACAAGCACTATTGCCAGTTGAAGATGTAACAGAATTACATAATGAATGGGAAAATGTAATAGCAGATTTGCGTATACATGCCGATTATCCAACTCGATTCAGAAAAGCTTTTGGTATCAATACCACAGAAGGAATCACTAAGGAGTTAGCCGCAAAAGCTATTGCTCAATTTGAAAGAAGTCTGATAAGTGCCGACTCAAAGTTCGACCGAGTGAGACGTAGAGAAGCCTTTTTTGAGGAGGATGAGTTATTGGGTTTTGACTTGTTTTTTGATGAACCAAATGGGCTGCCTGACGCAGAATGCGGCCATTGTCATAATGCACCGTTATTTACCGTCAACCAATATTTTAATAATGGATTAGATGCTGTTGGTAGCTTAGAAGAATTTAAAGATAAAGGTTTAGGGGCAATTACTAATAACCTATTTGATAATGGTAAATTTAGAGCGCCAAGTCTCCGAAATATTGCCTTGACTGCGCCATATATGCACGATGGACGTTTTGAAACCTTAGAAGAAGTTATCAACCACTATAATGAAGGAGCCCACTTTGCGGATAACATCGACCCATTGATAAGGACTAGGGGCTTAGGCCTAACGGAAGAACAAAAACGTGCCTTAGTTGCCTTTTTACATACCTTAACAGATACCTCTTTTGTCAATAATCCTGCTTACCAGAATCCTTTTGAGTAACTGTTGTTGGCATGGAAAAAATCATACATCTGAAATCATACATCACAAATCATAAATCCATCTAGTTTTAGGAGTTTCTATTGTAACAATGGTTCCTAAAGGTTTTTAAAGGTGATTCGGTTGACGGTACACAGTATACGGTTGAACCGGAATAAATTGAAAATAAAGTATTTGTGAGCTAATTTTTGGTTGAATTTAATAAGAGCATTAGGGCAAACGAAAAGTCAAAATTGTAATGTGTAATTCATTGAAAAAACTAGGAGCGATGTTTGAAGATTGCATCTTCAAACCAATATTTCAAAAGTTTTCAACTTTTATCAGTCGTTTACATATTATAAAAACGACTTTTCGTTCGCCCTAAAGAGCATGTTTAAAATTCTATCAATTGGCTACAAGTGGCAAATTTTATCTTGTAGGTTGTTAAAAATTTTGACTAGCCAAAAGGATGAAATCCAAAATTAGCAGATTTAAGATTTGGATAAAAATAACGCCAATTCTGAATTCCCTAAGCCTATATCAATAACCCTATTATCCAGTATTTATCCTATCTTTGCGCTTGTGAAAAATCTACAACGATTAATACAGCTTTATGCCGAAGATGAACGGATAAAGCAACTAATTTTAGCCCTTCAATCAGACAAACCTGCTCGATTACAATTGGTCGGAATGATGGGGGCACAAGATGCCTTTGTCCTGACGGGAAGTTATCTGACTGCTCCACGAACGCATTTATTTGTAGCCGCAGACAAAGAAGAAGCGGCCTACTTACTAAATACACTAGAGAATTTATTTGATAAAAAACCCATCCAATTTTTCCCTGATTCTTTTCGACGACCACAATATTTTGAAGTACTGAATAATACCAACGTATTGCAACGTACAGAAACGGTGAATAAAATAGCTTCTTCCAAAGCAGAAGGCGAAATTATTATTACTTATCCCGAAGCACTTTTTGAAAAAGTAGTTGCTCCAGAAGTATTGCATGCGCAGAAAATTGATATAGCGGTTGATGCTGAGATGGACGTTGATTCCATCATGAATATTTTGGTGGAATTTGGATTTGAGCGAGTTGATTTTGTCTATGAACCTGGGCAGTTTTCTATTAGAGGGGGGATTGTTGATATTTTTTCTTACGGCAATGAATACCCTTATCGGGTGGAATTATTTGATATAGAGGTGGAGAGTATTCGACTGTTTGACCCAACGACTCAATTATCGCAGCGAAAGATTTCTAAGGTAACCATTATTCCAAATATCAACACCAAATTTGACCAAAGCCAGAAAGTTTCCTTATTTAGAGTATTGCCAGAAAATACAGCGATTTGGCTGAAAGATTATCAAATAACTATAGATAAATTGCAACAATGTTTTGAAAAGGCAGAAGAATTTTCCAAATCTCTTTCCTTATTAGAAGATGAAGATTTAAAAGAAATATTTCGTGACCGTGCTTTTATTCGACCAAATCAAATTGTCGAAGAAATAGCAGATTATCCGATTATTAGTTTAGCGAAGTCAAAGCATCCTTTTAAGATTAATAAAAAAATAGGTTTTGCTACTCGACCACAACCGAGTTTTAATAAAAATTTTAAGCTCTTAATTGATAATCTGAATGACAACGAAAACAATCATTTAGACAATTATCTATTTACAGGGAATCCCAAACAAATAGAACGCTTCTATTCTATTTTTGAAGACTTAGAAGCAAACGTACAATTCCATCCAATTCAAAAAGCAATACATGAAGGGTTTATAGATTTAGATTTAAAAGTGGTTTGCTATACGGACCACCAAATTTTTGAAAGATTCCACCGCTATAAACTCAAAAAAGGATTTACTAAAGATCAAGCACTAAACTTAAAATTACTACGAGAATTAAAACCGGGTGACCATATTACCCATATTGACCACGGTATTGGTCGTTTTTCTGGCTTAGAAAAAATCAATATCAATGGACATGTGCAAGAGTCCGTTCGGGTAATTTTTAAGAATAATGACCTCTTGTACGTCAGTATTAATTCGCTCCATAAAATTGCTAAGTTTAGAGGGAAAGATGGAATGCCACCGAAGCTTAGTAAGCTAGGGTCCGATGCTTGGAAAAATCTCAAACGTAAGACAAAGAGCAAAGTTAAAGACATTGCCAAGGAATTGATAAAATTATATGCCCAGCGAAAAGCCGCACCAGGACATGCCTTTCCACCTGACGGATATTTGCAAAATGAATTAGAAGCGTCTTTTATCTACGAAGATACGCCAGACCAACTGAAAGCAACAATTGATGTAAAGGCAGATATGACGAGTGATAATCCGATGGATAGATTGATTTGTGGGGATGTTGGTTTTGGAAAAACAGAAATAGCGATGCGAGCTGCATTTAAAGCCGTCGTAGGTGGCAAACAAGTAGCTATTTTAGTACCAACAACCATCTTAGCTTTACAACATTATCGAACTTTTAAAGAACGCTTGGATAATTTTGGGGTGACGGTAGATTATATTAACCGTTTTCGGTCGGCGAAAGAAAAGCGGATTATTGCAGAGAAATTAAAAAGCGGGGAGATTGATTTGGTGATTGGGACACATGGCTTATTAAATAAAAAAATTGGATTTAAAGATTTAGGTTTATTAATTGTTGATGAAGAACAGAAATTTGGCGTGTCCGCTAAAGAAAAATTGAGAAATATAAAAGTCAACGTCGATACGCTAACCCTAACGGCAACGCCCATTCCTCGGACGCTACAATTTTCTTTGATGGCAGCCAGAGATTTGTCTATCATTCGTACACCACCACCCAATCGGCAACCGATACATACGGAAATTCGAATGTTCAATGATGAAGTCATCAAAGAATCTATTTTGTACGAAACCGATAGAGGAGGGCAAGTCTTTTTTGTGCACAATCGAGTAAAAACACTGCCCGATATTACAGCAATGATTCAGCGTTTATGTCCTGATGTAGATGTAATAATGGCGCATGGTCAGATGGATTCCAATAAATTAGAAAAAGCATTAATTGATTTTATTGATTATAAATATGATGTTTTGGTTTGCACCAATATCATCGAAACAGGTTTGGATATTACGAATGCCAATACGATAATTATCAATAATGCCAATAATTTTGGCTTGAGTGATTTGCATCAATTGAGAGGCAGAGTAGGACGGTCTAATCGAAAAGCTTTTTGTTATTTATTTTGTCCCCCAATGTCGGTACTGACGTCGGATGCCCGCAAACGATTAAAAACAATAGAGGAATTTTCGGACTTAGGAAGTGGTTTTGACATTGCGATGCGGGATTTAGATATTCGTGGAGCAGGTAATTTATTGGGTGGCGAACAAAGTGGATTTATTTCTGAAATTGGCTATGAGACTTACCAAAAAATATTAGAAGAAGCCATTATTGAATTGAAAGAGTCCACCTTTAAAGACCTGTTCAAAGCAGACTTGGAAAAGCGAACAGAGTATGTACGGGATGTACAAATTGAAACAGACACAGAAATGCTCATTCCCGATGAATACGTGAATAATACACAAGAGCGATTGAACCTTTATACCGAATTAGATAAAATTAAAACCGAAGAAGCTTTAGATAAATTTGCGGAGGGGTTAAGAGACCGATTCGGTAAAGTACCGAGCCAAGTCAAAGAATTATTTGATGGCCTAAAAGTTCGTTGGATTTGCCAAAAATTAGGTTTTGAACGACTAAGTTTGAAGCAACGAAAATTGCGCTGTTATTTTATTGGTAGCCCCCAATCTCCTTTCTATGAAACGGACTTGTTTAATAACTTGATGAAACATATCACCTTACATGGGAAGCAGGACAATTGGACATTAAAACAGTCAGCTCGTTATCTGATTTTGATAAAAGAGCCAGTAAAAAATTTGAAGGAGACCAAGCGGGTTTTGGAGAAAATTTATAATGCGGTTGCTAAAAAAGAGGTCTCCTAAAAATCAATTATAAATTTGAAGCAGGTTTTGAAGAAAAAAGAAGGGACACCAAATAATAAATCTTAATTTATTATCGTGCTATGGTGAGTGACTTTACCATTACCAATTCTGGTAATACAACTCTATAAGTATTCCCACTTTCCTCATCAAACCACGCAACAATATATTTTGCTTGGGCTGATTCAAGTTGATAGCCTTTGGTTTTATAATTGTTTACTTTGGCGTGAAATTGTTTAGAAAACTTTAAAATAGATTGTCTGCTCTCTATTTGTAGCACCGCAGCATCATAAGTACTTTCTACCAATATGTCACCAGAAGTAATCGCCTTAACATTATGGATAATAGGTGTTCTTTTAAAATAACCTAACCAGACATCTTTCATGCTACATTCTAAAATTAATGTATCGGGGCTTGGATAATTTTGAAGATTTTCTCGATAAGACAAGGCAGCAATACCAGCCGTGGGAAAGGTAATATTATTGGTATGTATGTAAAGATTTTCTTTTGCCCGAGTCATTGCTACATATAATACTCGTTTTCTAGCTTCGGTTTGTAAGGGATAATTATTGAGTAAAATAATCACATTATCAAATTCTTTCCCCTTTGATTTGTGCATAGTAGAGACTAGAATGGTAGCTTGGTCTGGATGATAAAAATCTTCAATTCGGATTTCTTTTAAAAAGGTTATCCAAGTGCTTTTAAATTTTTTTGGATTGGTCAACTCATAAGATTCAATGACTCTTTGTACTAAATCAAGATTTTTAGACGCTGCATACAAATTATAAATCTTCGCTTTTTTCTCCGTCCATTTTTCCGCTGTAATCAATCCAAAATCATCTTGTATATTTTGAAAAATATAGTGGGTAAAAGACTTAATTTCTAATAAGTCCCTCAAAGAAAATCCTTGCTTATCAGCAATTAATTTCGCTGGTAGGCCTCGTTCTTTCAACAAACTCGTAATTACAACAGCTTCCTCATTCTTGTAGGTCAAAATAGCAGTCGAACCCGTCAATGGTTTATTTTCTAAATGGGTAAGTAGTGGCAAGATTAAATGATTAGATTGGTATTTAATGATTTCAATTTGCCCATTCCGTTGCTTATGAGCAACCAATGCAATATCACTTTTTAATCTTTCTAAAGAAAATTCTTTTTCTAAGAATAAATTGGTGAAAGCTAATAAATTATGATTCGCTCGAAAGTTTTTAGTGAGGATATATTTTTTGGCATTTTGCCGATGTATAAAATCCCGCATATAGCGCACGCTAGAACCTCGAAATTCATAAATATTTTGGTCATCATCTCCTGCTACAATAACTCTAATTTTTTCTGAACAATTAACAATCGTCATCAAAAAATCGTATTCTTCTTGGCTTACATCCTGATATTCATCTACCACTACCACACTTTTATTCTTAATTCTATCCAAAGGAATTTCCACTTGTTCAATCGCCGTTTTTACTAAGGGTAAAATATTTTGAGACCGCTCTATATCTCCCATCCTTCCTGCTAGTTGAAAGGCAAATCCGTGATAAGTGAATATATCAATATAATAAGCATCTATACCAACCAATTTTTTTAATCTCGATTTGAATTCTAAGGCAGCAGGTCTTGAAAAAGTAAGCATCAAAAACTGTTCTGGTTTCACATCTTCCATCAATAAAAGAGAAGCTACTTTGTGGACTAACACCCTAGTTTTACCACTTCCTGGGCCTGCCGTCACTAAAATATTATCGTTCTTAGCGTCATTGACAACTGCCAATTGTTCGGTGGATAATTGCCCAATAATTTCCTGAAATTTATCTTCCGTAATGGTCTTTTTTATTTTGCCTCTCCTTCGATTAAAATATTTAATAAGAAAATTTTCATAATTGAGGGTAAAATAATCCTCTACAAATTGAGTAGCTTCTATGTTATTTCGCAACTGTTTTTTAGCATACTCGCCAACGATATGAATTTGTTCTGTTTTGTTTTCATAATATTGTGCCAATTGTTGATAATCTTCTTGCGTGTATCGTTTTCGATTATCCGCTATTTGCCGAGTGATTTTCATAGGATTATAAAATACCATCAGGCCATCCTTTAGCTCTATGATTTTTAAATTGTGGAAATACAATAAAATAAACTCATAAAATCGCAAAGGCTGTTCGTCCTTTAATTGCAACTCCGTTTGTATTTTTAAATCTAATACCGAAAAGGTCAATAATTTTTTATCTGTAACCTCATTTTCCGATTTTGCTAAAGGTAAAAATTGTTTTTCCAAAACACTTAAACAATGTCGAGCCACTTTTAGTCTTAAATTTAATTGTGTTTTAAACTGTTCATAAGCCACCGATAATTGAATCCGAAATTGATTATTAACTTTGTCAATCCGCTCCTTCTTGATATAATGAACTTGCGCCCAATAATTCAAAATATCTTTGATGATAACCAAGTTACAATCAATGGACTGCTCATTGATTGCCTCATTGATTTCTCTGAGATAAATATCTTTTCGGCGTTGATGCTCGTTAGGAAAAATAAGTTTAAACATCGCTACTTCAATTGCCGCTACCCGATTGAATACATTAATAGAATTCCGCTTTCCTTGCACCGTAAAAAAATAAGCCGACAAATCTTTGTCATTACTCAATATGCCTATTTGCTTAAAAATATTGAGGATAGAAGTCACCTCATTTTTTTCCATTGCCAATGATTCCGCTATACTGTCTACTCTAGTATCGTCTTTGGTTCTTGCTCTGGAAATCAAAGAGCTAATAATTCTATTGGCATCCCTACGTTGAGTTGTTCCTATAAAATAATGCAAGCCTTTCTGCATTTTTTGTTGAGCTTCTTCTACACTTTTCACTAGAATACTTTGCGCAAAAATTTGTGGCGCATTTTCCGCTCTTGTCACATAACCCGATTCTTCTAGGGCAGAAATCGCTACTTTTACCCGTGTTTCTAAGTCTCGCATTTCGGTGTCCCAACCTGCTTTTTTGGCTATTTCTAAAGCAGATTTTGTAAACTGTTTTCGTTTAAAATCTTTGATGCCTTGCCAAATTTGATAGACTTCTTTTTGGCTCAATTTGGAAAGATTCAATAAATTAAAATGCCCGTCCAAATCTTTATCATCAAAAAGTACATAGCATTTTGCCTGTAAGGCTGGTTGTCGTCCTGCCCGACCAGATTCTTGCACATAGTTCTCCAAAGAATCGGAAATATTATAATGAATAACTGTTTTGACATTGTCCTTATCTACCCCCATACCAAAGGCAGAAGTTGCCACAATAATATCTAAATCGGTTTCATTGGACATAAATTCATCTTGAATTCTTGTCTTCTCGTCCCGTTCCATTTTGCCATTATAGGCCCTCGCTGTAAACCCATCTCTTTGCAATTGGTAAGCCAAGTCTTCCGAAGTTTTCACTCGTGAGACATACACTATTTTAGCCCCTTCTTCCGCTTGTAGCAATTCTTTGAGTCGGTCATATTTTGCGGTCTTTCCATCCGTTTTTATAACAAAATAACTTAGATTTTTTCTTTGCGTATTGGTTTGGTAAATGTCTAGTGTTAATTCTAAATTTTCCAAAAAATAGGCTTGAATATCTTTTATTACAGCAGGTTTTGCCGTAGCTGTAAAACAGGAAACTGGGATAGATTGCGTCAAGCCTTTTTCTAGCTGCAATTTTTTTAAAAACTTTCCGATGTATAAATAATCTACTCGAAAATCTTGTCCCCAAGAAGAAAAACAATGTGCTTCATCAATGACAAACCGATTAATAATACGCCGCTTTAATAAACGTCTAATCGTATTAGAACGCAAAGATTCTGGGGAAATATACAATAAATTAGCCCCTCCATTTTCTACTCGTTCTATAGCATCACTACGTTCCAAAGGAGAAAGCAATCCATTAATGGTTACTGCTTCTGTTAGGCTATGTCGATTCCTTAAAACATCTACTTGGTCTTTCATCAAAGATTGCAAAGGAGAAATAATCACTGTTAAAGACCGATTCGCCGCACCTCTCATCAACGCAGGCAATTGAAACGTTAAAGACTTGCCTCCACCCGTTGGAAATATGGCGACAAAAGACTGATTTACTAGAGCAGCTTCTACCACTTGCTCTTGTAATGGAATGGCCGCATCTCCTTCAAAACGACGAAAACTATCGAAGCCAAAAAATCTTTGCAAGGCTTTTGTCGGTGACAATTGATGGCAATAGGGACATCCTTTATTACCTGCACAAGTGACTCTCAATTGATTGATGATACCAATGGTTTTCGGAAATTGGTGTTTTATCCAAGCGGGCAATAAAGAATCTTTATCCTCTACTGTAATGATAGCCATTGCAAAAGCTAATTCAATAGGTGTCTGTTCAATAAAGTGTAATAAATCTGCCGCTCGACAAAAAGAGGTTGCAAAATAGGTTTGGATGTATCGCGCTAGTTCTTCTTTATGCGCTATAATAGACAAGTTGCGAGAAGCAATATAATTAAAAAATCCATCGAACCCTGCTATATTTTTAAGCAAATTATAATAAATCGTTCGCAGTGGTTGAGGTAGTTGTTGAAAAGCAACTAGTAAATCCTCTAATAATATTTTTGTTAATTTAGCATCTGCTAAAGGGTTGTTAATTTCTGTCCCATTGAGTTGATAATCTTTAACTAGATGATGGTAAGGTTTTTTGGGAAATAGTAAAACGGAAAGATAGAGGGTATCTATTTTGGGTTTTAAGAAAAAAGCGGCTGGTAAATTATATCCTTTTAAAATAGCTAGATCATGTTGGATAATATTGTGTCCACAAAGCGTAGTCGCCGTCTGACCTAAAGTCTTAAATTTTGATAGTTCTAAACCTCTATATTCGCTACTATTCAATACCGCTCCATACACCAAAATCTTATTGGATTTTGGGTCTACTTCCAAATCAAAATAGCATATATTGGGTGTATTGGACATTAATATAATAAATTCTAAAACCGTTATTAACGAACGCGATAAACATATTGTTCAGGGCCAACAAAAGTCCCCTCCTTATACTGATAGGCTTGCCAAAATTGCTGAGCATATACATCAAAGTCCTTTTTATTAGAAATATGCCATTCGATTTCTACTGCTTTTGTTTCAGCAAAATCTTCCATCCCTTTACGTTCATCCACTAAGCCTATAAATCCAGTTGATGAGGTTTGATAAATTTTGGTCCACCCTTGGTCTGCTACCAAGCGATAGCCTAGTTCTGCTTCATAGAAATTTTGCATTAACAACATATCTTTGTGATAAGTCCAAGTAATAGATCCACAAAAATTTAAGTCATTAACTGCTGTTTGTATCGGTTTTGCACTTGCCAATACTGCCATAAACAATTCATTTTCTGGATGCTGCTTAAACTGCTCAAATTCTAATAAATAGCCTCCTGGGTCAATGGCGACAAAACCATCATGCGGGCCTCCTTCTTTGGGTTTATAAGTATATTTGATTGGTATATTTTTATCTTGCGAATACTGATACCAATCAGGCAATTGGTTGGTCAAAAAAGCAATGGCGGTAGATTTAGCCTGCCCTTTTGGATGTGCATCGTCTAATGGGTGAAGTGTTATAAAAGCATCGGTACTAATTTGGAAGGTGGCATCACTCGTCTTAGTAAATCCTAGCGTTTGTTCATAAAATTCAATCGCTTCTGGTAATTTATCATAATACAGATGGGTGGTTTGTTTTGTCACCTCAAAAACAGCTAGATTTTGATACGTCGAATTTTTACTTAATAACTGATTGATTCCTTGAGGGGTATATCCCAATAATCGTCCAAAACGCCTAGAAAGTGCCTCCAATTCTTTCCCGTCTTTTCCTTCGTGAGCCTGTATATCGGTCTTCCATTGCTGATATTGTTCCAATCTATTCCCTCTATAAATTAATACCACAGATTTCCCATTAGTCGCTTCGGCTGGAAAGAGTGTTGACACTGGAAAATCATCTTCTCGATAAAGTTGTACTTCATGCTTTTCCGCTACCCGAAGAAAATCATCCCATAATTCATCAACTGCTTTTCCTTCCATTGGATATTGCAATGCCATTGGTTTAGCATCATTCGCCACCATTTCACAGTAGACATCAAATGCGGTTAATGCAGGATTTGTCTGTTGAGTACAAGCAGAAAAGAGTAGAAGTAGGCAGAATAGCCCCTTAGTTAATTTTTTCATACTGGAAAGATAGGAAATTCTTGAAAGATTAGAAAAAATATTTTAAATACAAAAGCCCTATAAAAGTCAATTTTATAAGGCTTCGTGGCTTAACAACTCCTTTGTTCAATAGGAGCTAAGGAACTTTGAAAAAATACTAAAATTATAAGACCGCTAACATTTTTATAAATCGTTGTTTCATTTGGCTTTAGTAAAAAGAAATATTCAGCAATCGGTAAAAAATAACAAGAATGTGATTATACCATCACTTTACAAAAAACGGCTTACCTTGAAGTAGTTCAAAGTAAGCCGTTTTTATGTTTATCTAGCTTGGTATCAATTTACCAAAGCTTATATGGTTGAGCATATAAGTACCAACACACAATTACTAGTAATTGTGTGTTGGTACTTAGAAATTAATCTACCACCATCATCTTCTTAGTCAGGCTACCAAAGGGCGTATGCAATTGATAATATAAAACACCCGTTGCTTTCAATGCTGCTACGTTCAAATCAATGGTATTATAGCCTTTATCATATTGACCGTCAATTGTTCTTAACACTTTACCTGTCACATCGAAAATACTTAATTGAATGGCACTATTTGCAGGCAAATTAAAACCTATAAGTGTTGTTTCTACAAAAGGATTTGGATTGTTTTGATATAATTGAAACTCCGTAACAACTGGCGGTGTAAAAGTTAAAGCTAGTGGCATGACACCTAAAGTTTCATCGTAGGCCTCTGCTTTGGTTGGGTTAGATTGTATACTCAATAATTCACTTAATCTCCCATTTTCTTTTGCCGTAAAAGTCAAGGCAAAATCTAAAGTAGTCGCATCTACTGCTGCTCTATCATTCCAACTTGCCCGGATAGTACCCGCTTGCATCGCAATATTTTCCGCCGTCAAAGTTTTAGAGGTATTGATTGTTTCAAAATCTAAAACATCCGAACTATAATCCATCGTAAATTGGTAACCAATGATGGCATTTGCACTCTGTGCTTCAAAAGGAATGGTATAAGTTTCTCCAGCGATTACGTTCCTATCTGTTGTCTGAAAAACCAAAGCTTGTGCTTTTCTATCTATTGCACTAACTAAAGTACTTTCTGCTGGGCTGGTATGGTCGGCAGTTCCATTCACATCGCCTACTTTAACACCGACAAAATTTAAATCTGTATCTCTAGATAAGTTAACCGTTAATGTTTCTGGAAAATCTTCATCCAATGGATTACTATCCAAGAAATCATAATCAGCATCTATAAATCGCCAAGAAGTATTATTAGGAAAAGTTGATTCTATACCAAGGATGACCTTTCTTATGGCTACTAAATCTGCTGTAGAAATACTGTTGTTTCTATTAACGTCTGCGGCAATAGATTTATACGGAGAATCCAATAGTTCAATATTTAGAATATGTTTTAAAATAATCAACATATCCAAAGTGGTAATCCCATTACCATAATCATCTTTTTTATCTAAACTAAGGGTAATATCTTCACAAGTAGCAATGTCATCTATTACAAAACCACCATTCGCAATCGCTGACTCTATTAATTGGTTATTAGGGTCCGTTAGTTCCACCTCAACATTTAGAACCGTTGCCCCTAATTCATTGGTCACGACCCCTTCCATTCTAGCAGACTCCCCAAAAAAGCCACAGATTTCAGTAGTATGTATTGCCTCAAAAACATTTTCTTGCATTAAGGTAATGCCTGTATTACGCATTAAAACATGCTGCATTGTTGTTGTCCGAATCGCTTCTTTTTCTGTTGGGGATAATGATGGGTCATTTTCGTAATAAAATCGGTCACCATCTCTAATCACACCAAACTGAAGGTGCATAAATGCCATTACAGTTTCGCCGAATAATGCTTTATCCATATGCCGCTCTGCCAACATACCTACCCAAGGGTCTATATCGTCAATACTTGAATAATTAGCCTGCAATGCTGCTACCACTTCTGCATCATCGGAAATGTCACTAAAATCACTATATGGTGTTAGACCTAAAGCTACTCTATAAGCATTAAAATCTGGCAAGCCCCTTTCTCTTCCACGATTGATATTAATGGCGGCTAAATCCAATCCTCCTGCTCCTGGAGGACCAAATAGAAAATTCCTCACATCATCTACAATCTTTGCATCCATCTCTTGCTGAACTTGCGCACCCATTCCTCTAAAGAAAGGGTCCAATCCACCATTCGATACTAATGCGTCTGGATTAAAGAACGCATCCCTTAATGCTAGTGGTCCTTCTGGTCGTTCGTTTCCTTCTTCGTCCATTACTAGAATATTGCCATTCAAAAGTGTATGTCCTAATCTAAATGCTGCCGCTGCAAATCCATTAATAATAGCAGGGTCAACATCTGGCTTATAACCATCATAAGGTGCTAAATGAACACCCATTGCAGGTAGCCACTCATCAAAAGTGATTTTTTGTAATATACCACCAACAATTTTTCTAGCATGCTGATAAATATCTTCATCTTGCCAATCGGGATGTTGTAAAATTAATTCTTCACAAATACGATTATGCTCTCTAACAAAAAGAGTATGGTAGGCGGTCAACAATACATTTTCATTCGCTCTAACATCTCCACCTACAAATAATCTAGTTGCCATTTTAACATCATCAGCCATGCCGGGCGCATCTATATCTTCGGCTGCGTCAAACTCGCCGTTAATCGTATTATATGGTAATAAATTTCCTGTAGAAACTTTCATTTTTCCTTCTTGGAATGTTCGCAACCAACTTGCTCTAAAGAAATCAGAACCATAAATACCCGAACCATCCAACCATGCAGTAATCTCATTAAAATGTTCACGAGGGTTATCTTCACTTGTTCCTGTTCCTTCCATTGGCTCTGTCCGCATCATTGGAATCATAACACCTGGTATAGCCCCTCCGGGATTAAATTGAGGGTCAGGAAAATCGACAGGAATCATTGCCAATTCATGACCACCTTCGGAAAGCGTAAGGTCGTGATCAATAAATTGTCCAAAAACCCATACGAAGTCACTTAGACCTAACTGGTCGTTAAGTAGGGCATCCTGCGCAAATAAGGCGTTACTAAGCTTTCTAGGATTTAGCCGATCAGCACCAGCTGGTGTCGAAATTTTATCCGCATAATCAACGGGAGCCAATCTAGCCATCTCGGAAAATGTTGCTCCCCATGTAGGATTTGCCAAATTATTATTTGACCCATCATAGGTTCTTACCTCTTGGGCAAAAAGAGACGTAAAAAAGAAAGCTAGTGCTAAAGTAATTGTAAATCTTTTATCCATAATAAATACAAGTATGCAGTATGTTCTAAAATAATTTGTTTGTTGTCTAATTCATAAAGTGAATGCTAGTTCTGACAAACTACCATACTATTAATGAAAAAGTCATGTCTTAAAATATAGTATGACTTAGTTGAACTACAACAAAAATTATAGTTCCAATACATTAAATCGGAATCGGAATTAATAACCTTTACTATTAAACTAGGAGGTGTTTAATTTCTTCTTAGCAGATTATTGAAATACCGATAGTAAAAGGTCAAGTTCTAAGGAAAGTAACAGCTAAGACAAATATAAGGAAAAAACTAATTATCTGCTTGTTAAAAAGATAAAAGCTATCTGTCCAATCCTTTTATGTTAAAAAAATGACATAAGTAATTTTATTCTTTAAAAAGGTCTATTCCTATCTATTTCACTGACAAACTTAACAAATATTATCCTAAGAATTCTATGCCAAGAAGGCATAAAATTCATTTTTTGACAAAAAACAACTTAAAAAAATACAAATGTGTTCTTAAACATTAGTTAAACTCAAGCAAAATTGACGTTTCTATTAACAGTTTTAGGGAATCAAAAAATAGCCACCACACTTAAATTTTATTTTTTACTCTCAATTTGGTTATCATACTGAGAATCAACTACTTAACCGTAAAAATTTTAAAACAATACCAAATAATTTAACTCAACCAATACATTTACAGCCTACTACGAATTGTTAAAATTTTAATTTAATTGATTTTAATTCTTTCTATTTCCTCCCTACCTTTAAGAAAAAGAATGGTCTTTAATTATAAAGAAAAGCACTTTTTAAATTATGATTTATTAAACTGCTAATAGCTTCTTGTCGATAGGCATATCTGCTATTAGCCAAAAAAAAGCGTTATGCCAAGATTGACCCAATTAGCAGTCTTGATGGCCTTTGCAATGATTTTGACAACGGGCATCACTGCACAGAATTTTTCTTCCCAAAGACAACAAGGTGATTATACTTTAGGACTTAATGGCGGTGTCGCCTTCCAAAATAGTGATGTTGCTACCGATCTAAGCGGTCTCGGATTTGGATTGACCTATGGAAAAAACCTTCTTTATTCCCCTAATTCTCCATTCAGTTTTGATGTAAGAAGTCGATTTCAAATTGCTAGAACATTTGGCACAGATATTCGACCTTCCTTTGGTCTTGAGAACAACGATGCTTTAAATGGTGAAAACACCTTAGATTATACCGGTGATGCTGCTGACGGGTTGGTGTATGCGAATCATAAAACCAATCAGGTAGAAGTCGGTCTGGAAGGTGTTGTAACTTTAAACGGTTTAAGAGAAAAAACAGGCCTCGGTCTTTCTTTCACGGGTGGGGTTGGATTAGATTGGTATAAGACCATGATAGACCAAAGAGATGCAAATGGATTATATGCCGAACAATATCAACAAGTGGATGCTGGTGGGACAAAGCCTTTCAATTTATCCCAATTAGCATCCATTCGAGATGGTGAATACGAAACGGTTGCAGATGGATTTAGAGGTATTGGTAAATTTGGAATTATGCCTTCTATGGGTATAGAATTAGATTATGATTTAACGGATAATCTAGCTTTAGGAGTAGGCCACAGGGTCACCTTCTCTGGCACGGACCTTCTAGATGGACAGCGTTGGACAAACAATAATATTTTAACTGGAAACAATGATATTTTACATTACACTTCATTGGGTTTGAAATATAGATTTAATCAACAAGAAAAATTAAAGAATAGCCGCAAGCCTGTCATCGAATTAGTAGAACCTTATGCTAGTGGACTTAATACTACAAAAGCGATTGTTCCGATCAGAGCGAATATCAGCCGAGTGGATAATCCTTTTAATGTTTATCTAACCGTAAATGGTGTCGAACAAACCTTTAATTATAACAATCAAACATTAGCAGGACAAATTCGCTTACAACCGGGCGAAAATCGAATCGTTATTACCGCTAATAATGACGCAGGAAATGTAAAAAAGACTTTCTTTTTAACCTATGAAACCAATGTACCTACAAATAGCGAAGTGATAGACTTTGGTGCACCTGAAATCATTTTCATTAACCCAGCATATGATAATGAAAAGACGGAAGAGCAACGCATTCAAGTACGTGCTAAAGTAAGATTAGTAGACAATAAAAAAGGAATTGACTTATTGGTAAATGGTCAGAAAGAACGATTTGATTTTGATGAAAATTCGGAAACTTTAAGCTCAATCATTGATCTAAATGCCGGGCAGAATATCATTGAAATTACAGCAAAAAATAGAAATGGAGTACAAGGTTTAACACGAACTATTTTCAGAGAATTACCCCTTGCGTTTCCAACGGTAAGGTTTATTAGTCCTGCTTATAATAATGCAAAAGTTGATAAAAGTTTGGCGAGTATAGAAGTTAGCTTGACAGACGTTCAACACTCTACGGATATTCAATTAATTGTAAACGGAAATAGTGAACCTAATTTTTACTTTGACTACCAAACGGGAGTAGTAAAAGCAGACTTACAACTAAGAGAAGGGAACAATCAAGTTAAGCTTATCGCTATTAATAAAAAAGGAGAAGCAAGCGACCAAAGAACAATTGTTTATCAGCGTCCTTATGTACCCGTAGTGCGTGCGCCAAGAATAAATATTACTGCACCTCGATATAATCAATCAAGCACTAGGGAGGAAATAGTTACGATTCAAGCTAGATTGGAAAATACTTTTAGAAAATCGGATATTCGATTAACTAATAATGGTTTGGTCATCTATGATTTTGATTTTAACCCTAATAATGGAATTTTAACGCATAATTTATACCTCAGAGCAGGCATTAATCAAGTGCTTATAGAGGCGCGAAACGAAGCAGGACAGGATGCTGCATCGGCAACAATCAACTTTGAAGTACCACTTCCTCCACCGCCACCTGCACCTGTTATCGTCGTCCCTTATGTGGACATTTTCCAACCTCGAAAAAATGACGTTTTTGAGGAGCGAGAAATTACCGTAAAAGCTAATTTAAGTGGCGTGATTGATAAAAGAGATATTGAATTTCGGGTAAATAGAGAAGATTGTTTGGATTTTAGATTCAATCCTGCTAGTGGAAATTTCCGTGCAAAAGTCAATTTGAAAGAAGGGGAGAATAAGATAGTTATCAAAGTTGCGAATCCAGCAGGCAACGACCGACAGCAATTAATTGTCTTTTACGAACGACCTGCTGCTCCTATTATAGATTTTAGTGCGTCCAATTTTAATACGACCACCGAACGAACAATCGAAGTAAGGGTAAACATAGAACGAGTGGACAATCGCAGAGGTATTGAATTATTATTAAATAATCAAAGGCAAGAATTCCGATTTAGAGCCGGGCAATTAAGCACTGATTTGCGCTTAATCGAAGGAATCAACAAAATTGAAGTAATTGCAGATAATAACTATGGTCAAACTAGAGAACAATGGGAAGTTGAATATTTTGCGCCACAACCACCAAGTATCGTATTAAGCAATATTGAAGACAACCAAACCTTTAGAACCAATAGAATAGAATTAGAAGCGATTATTAAGCATATAAAAGGGAAAAGAAATATTAGATTATTTGTCAATGGTGTCGGTGCTAGAACTTACGATTGGGAGGCTGATAGATTTACTGCTCCAATTCGCTTAAAAGAGGGTAGAAATGCTATCTTATTAAAAGCTAATAATGAGTATGGTAATGAAGAAGTGAGCTTTCAGGTTAATTATTTGCGACCAAGAGTAATAGCAGATACTCCAAGAGATGTTATAAGAAATGGTGGTATTTCTAAGCCGACAACTATTAATCAACATAAACCAAGGGTCAAATTTGTGAATGTGACTAAAGGGAGCCAGCGAACGCAAATGATGCAAGAGCAAATTACTGTAGAAGTCAAGTATATCAATGACAAAGAACAGTTGGTTTTACAAGTAAATAACCGCCTAGTCAACAACTTTGATTTTATCAATGGAAAAGTCACTGCTACTATTCCTTTAAAAATAGGCAAAAATGTGATTTCGATAAAGGCAGTTAATGACAATGGTACCGCAGAAAAAAAGACAACTTTCATTCGTGTAACAGGACGTCCTGTTATTTCAAAAGGACAAACAGGTAAGATAATAAGTAAGCGGGAATCGACCGTAAAGAAATCACGATTTTAGAAACGGTTTAATTTTAATAAGCGCTAAATCATAACAAACAATACGATAAAGGCGATTCTCAAAAGGAATCGCCTTCTTTTTTGTAGTGATTTTATACATGATTTGCTAAATAGTGCGTCAGATTGAAAATTGATAAAAATCCGTTGTCCTTAAATTATCCGTTGTATACTTTTTTATATATACAACGGATAATTTAAGGACAACGGATTAAATATTTAATAACATTAACCAACTTATCAATTTTTAATCTGACCATCTAAATTTCTCTAAATAACGCTTCCTCATTTATTTATACTTTAAAACTTTTCATTGTCCATTAGTAAAGGTAATTTTGTAAAAAATACGACTAGTGTATATGAAGCATATAACCATTCGGAACGCCGTCTTTGAAGATTTACCCACATTAACGACTATTTATAATCAAGCGATTAAAGCTAATCAAACTGCGGATTCTGTTCCGATGACGATTGCCGACCGACAGCCTTGGTTTATTGCGCATCAAAATCCTAAGTTTCCATTAATTGTAGCCGAGGCAAATAATGTTGTATGTGGATATGCAACGCTCAGTAATTATAGAGGTGGTAGACCTGCTCTGCGCACAGTGGTAGAAGTCAGTTATTATATTCACCAAAACCATCAAAGAAAAGGCTTAGGAACGATTCTGTTACAAAGATCTTTAGCTTTAGCCAAGGAATTAAATTTTAAACATGCCGTTGCTATATTATTGGAGAATAATTTGCCTAGTATACATTTATTAGAAAAATTTGAGTTTGAAAAATGGGGACATTTGCCAAACATTGCAGCATTTGACAAGGTGGTTTGCGGTCATGTTTACTATGGCAAACACCTTTAGTATTTTTTCAAAGTTCCCTAGTAATGACGTAAAAAGAATATGAAAAAAATAATAGTCGCCTCTAAAAATCCTGTCAAAATAAATGCTACCCACCAAGCATTTAAGAAAGTCTTTCCTAAGGAATCATTGGAAGTCGTTGGGGTACAAGTTCCATCTTTTGTTTCAAACCAACCTATGTCTGATGAAGAAACCTTGGAAGGGGCCATCAATCGAGCAGAAAATGCAAAACTAGCCCATAAAACAGCAGATTATTGGGTAGGTATTGAAGGAGGCATCGAAACCGACGGCATGAATATGGATGCTTTTGGTTGGATAATCATTTTAACACAAAAAAGGGTTGGACAAGTACGTTCTTGCACTTTTCCCTTACCTCCTTACGTAGCTAAAGCTGTTTTGGCAGGCAAAGAATTAGGACATGTAAACGATGATTTTTTTAAAATGCACAACTCTAAACAAGGTGGAGGAGCTGTTGGTAGTTTGACGGACAATTTAGTTACTCGAATGGATTTGTATGTTCAACCTTTAATCTTAGCTTTGATTCCTTTTTCGCAACCAAATTTATATCCTGACTTTGAGCAAGAATAAAAAAGGGATTAAAAGCTTAATCATAAAGCAAATGCGCTAACGGCAAACTACATTTCTAATTTATTTTTGTTACCTATCTAAGCTAAAACTATGCTGTCTTTTCTAAAATATATTGTTCTTTGTTTTGGGCTATTGACTATCTTAGCCTGTAATAATGACAAGGAAATTATTGACTTACCCCCAATAGAAAAGCCGCAGTTCATTTTTTTAGGACATATTTATAATCAAGAAAATAGAATTGACCCTAGGTTAGAAACAATTGATTATCGAGCCTATAAAGGCGTATGGTTAGGTGGTGACTTATGTGCAGAAACGACTAGAGAACGGGAAACAATTGACTATTTAGATGCCATCTTTGATTTGGAAAATGAAGACACCCATTGGGCAATGGGCAATCATGATATTCGCAATGGAAATCATGAATGGATAAAAGAAGCAACTGGTCGAGATTTTTTTTATACAGATACAAAGGATGGATTAACGATTGCAGTGCTGGATAATAATGTTGGTCATGCTATTGGTAGAGAAGACACTTGCGAAGAACGAGAAAGACAAGGGGAGATGCTAAAAAACTTAACCGATACTTTGCAATCTTCTAGCCATCTAGTTATACTCATGCACTGGGTCGTTTGGGGAGAAGTTGGCGAGGATATCCCCTGTAAGGAGTTAGCCAATAATTGTATCAATGGGTTTCAGTTTTTATGTGGTGGTGGTACTTCTCGCTTTCCACTTTTTATCTATGAACAATTAGTTGAGTTAGAAAAAAGAGGAATAGAGGTAGTCGTTGTGAGTGGAGACGGCGGTATTTTTACTAAAGGTTATCAGCATACTACACCAGAGGGCGTAGATTTTTTAATTTCGGGTATTTTTTCAACTTTAGATAGGGACAATCCGCCAACTACTGTGGAAGTAAATTTAAATCCAGATAGTGTTCTGATTTTTAATCATAATGTGGAAGAACAGCAATTGAGTTGGGAGTTTGTTAATTTGGATGAATTAGTGCAGTAGGCAATGGCAGTTCTTATTGTACAGGTCGAATTCATTTGTCGGTATAGCGAAATCTTTTTAAAATAAAACAAAAAGCCGCTAAATTTTTACAAATTTAGCGGCTCTTTTATTTGTAGTGGCACAGCTCAGAGAGTTATGTTACGTTTTAAGCATTTGTTGTTGCTAAAATTTCTTTGGCTAACCAATCTCCTACATCAGAAGTACTGTATGCTTTTCCTCCTTCTGCAATATCTTCTGTCACGACTCCTGCTTGTAAAGAAGCGTCTACCGCATCTTTAACAACTTTTGCTTCTTCCACTAAATTCAATCCTACTTCTAACAACAAAGCAGCAGATAAAACAGTCCCTAAAGGATTAGCGATATTCTTACCAGCAGCTTGTGGATAGGAACCATGAACAGGTTCAAAAACGCCAGTGTGTGTACCAACAGAAGCAGAAGGTAATAAACCTAAAGAACCTGTAATAACACTCGCTTCGTCTGACAAAATATCTCCAAACATATTTCCAGTAACCATCACATCAAAATCTTTTGGCCATTGGATAATACGCATAGCTGCATTATCTACAAATAAAAATTCTAATTCAACATCAGGGTAATTTGGTGCCATTTCTTGTACCGTTTCTCTCCACAAACGAGAAGAAGCCAATACATTTGCTTTATCAACTACCGTTAATTTTTTTCTTCTTTTTCTAGCATAATCAAATCCTAAAGCCACGATTCTTTCGATTTCAGGCTTGGTGTAATACATGGTATCAAAAGCACCTGTTCTATCTTCTGAACGGCCTTTTTGGCCAAAATAAATACCCCCTGTTAATTCTCGAATCACTACAAAATCAGCGCCATCTACTAAATCTTGTCTCAACGGTGAACGATGAATTAAAGATTTAAATGGGCTAACAGGACGAATATTAGAAAATAAGCCCAATTGCTTTCTCATTCTCAATAAGCCTTGTTCTGGTCGAACAGTTGCTTTAGGGTCGTTATCATACTTTGGGTCGCCAATAGCACCAAACATGACTGCATCAGACTTCATACACACTTCGTGTGTTTCTGGTGGGTAAGGGTCTCCTGTTTGGTCGATTGCTGTTGCTCCAACAGGAGCATGCGTATAATTAAAAGTATGTCCAAATCTATTGCTAATTGCATTCAATACTTTTAATGCTTGGTCTACAACTTCTGGCCCGATTCCGTCGCCAGCTAATACGGCTATATTAAAATCCATTTTTGTTGGTGATTATTGATTAGTGACTAGTGATTTGTTAGGTACTTGACAATCAATCTGGTTTTATTATATCAAATAGGTCATTAATCGAAAATTAAAAAATTAAGGCGCAAAAGTAAGGAATAATGGTAGGAAATAGGTTTATTTATTAGAAATTATATAAGAAAATAGGGAAATTATTAACTAATTAATAAAAGAAATATTTCTGAATAGTGATTGAGATGCACTTACTAAGTTAATATCAAATTTTAAAGAAGGCTCTATTCTAGAGCTTGCACTGTGTATTCTGAATGAAATTTGCCAACCTTCATTCATTGTGACTAAAAGTGTAGTTTTTACAATTTCATTTTTCATTTCAATATACTATTTCCAATCGCACATTCTAAACAACGCTTATTCGTACAATATTCATTTTTTAATTGCAATAAAGCTTGTGTTTGATAAGCTGAATCTGGCGTTAAACCCAACGTTTTCCATTTTTCAATAATACTATTCTTTTCGGGAGCTAATTCTTCTAAAAATCGAAGAGCTTTATCTCGATAGGTTTCAATAGATTTATGGGTTCCATATAAAAATAAGAAAGGGACGATAGTATTAATAATCAATAAATGAATAGTGCTTTTACCGAGTGTTTTCTTTCGTTTGGTAGATGCTTTATCAAAAATATAGTGGGTTAGCCAATATTCAGAAAGGGATACTTTAAATAATTTTTCGATGTCTTTGGTACTTTCCGCTTCTAATATTTTTGAAAATAAATGACTCGATTGGTAAATTAGGGTAGCAAACTGCGCTAGTCGGATAGAAGGAAAATTAGCGGGCCGCATACGCATAAATCGCCAACTTTCTTTTTTAACGGGAGAGAGTTGATATTTTTTTTGTAAAAATTGATATTCTTTTTGCAAAGATTTGGGATAAGTGTCTACAAATTCCCCTTGCAATAAACCTGCTTGACCAAATAACAGTGCTTCGATTTGAAAAAGATTGTTTTTGTGCTTGGCGAATAAATTGAGTGGGGTAGATTGGGCAACTAATTCAAACGGTTCTGCATTTACTTTCACCCCAAAATTTCTAGCTAATATTTGATAGAAAGTTTCCTCCCAAGCATTATTGGTCTGTGATAATCGTTCCGCAATGTGTACCGTCTTTTGTTCTAATCGTTCTACTAGTAAACGATCTATCCACATATTTTTGGTCAAATCAGTAATCGTATAAAAATGATGTTGGCAAGGAATCCAATGTTCGTTATGAACTATTTTCTGGTAGGTTTTAATAATTTTTGGTGGAATTCTTTGTCGCAGTTCGAGGCAAGGGATACGTTCTCCACTATTTCTAAAAATAGGTTGGTCTTCTTCTAGCACCACATGCAAGATGACATTATCATACGCACGATCCCGCTGATGTTTGTGCGCTATCCATTCTGAAGCATTCAGGTGTATTTCTACATTCCCAGCCCAAAGCGTATCTCCTATCCTAATTTTGGCTTCTAAAAAATCTGGTCCAGCATGATGGTTGTGCTTACCGAAATTGGAAATTTGAAGTATTTCGCCTTCAGTAGACCGTAAATTATCTAAGTGAAACCGCTTAGTTCTCCATAGATAGTGTAGAAAGTCCTCTCTCATAGTTTTGTTTTTTGGCTAGTCGTGTTGGTAGTTTTACCTAGCCAATGTAGTGTTTTTCTAAGAGAAGTTGTATTTATTAGTATAGTTTTTTAGAATTTTATAAGATATTAATTCCGAAATCCTGCATAAATAATAAAGTTAGAGAATTTTTGAAGATTATCAGGGTGTTGTAATATAGTATTGAATAACAGCTTAGCTCGGTCATTATTTGGTCCTTGATAAATAACTCTACCATCTAAATTAAAGTCATTAATCGTATATCCATTACTAATAAAATTCGGTAAGAAATCTAAATTCCCTTCGTCTCTAAGTACATGCAAAAACATGAAGAAAACATCATTATTTGGTCCTTGATAAATGACCCTGCCATCGTTATTCAAATCTCCTGACCACATAGCTTCTAAATTATCTACCCTAACACTAGGATTTGAACCAACAACTGGGGTAAATGAAAAAGTAAAATCTACAATAGGAATATTAAATGGTGTAAAAGACTTGGTATCTAAAGTAACCATCCCTAAATGATTTCTATGGCGAATAGAGACAAAATAATTTCCTATCCTAGTATTAGTAAAGTGTAAAATGGAATCTCCTTCTACAGATACTACATCTCCATCACGTTGAATCAAAGCAGAACTAGTAGCTATTACATTTTTTACGTCATTAGCATCTCTCAATTCTACAAAAACCCAATCTACTAACGCATTGGGACCATCAACAGAAAGTAATGCAGTATCCATGACTTCTCCTCCTCCAGTATTAACATGCTCAAATAATAGCAACTTACTATATGGTTCTTCTATCGGCAAAATGCCTTTTTTACGTAAATCATCTCGCATCAGCCCCTCCCCTCCGTTGTCTAGCATCGCACCTTGTAGCATAGATTTTAATTGTAGGGATACACCTTCACAGGAAATCTCTTGACTGTAACTAGTCGAATTACCACATTCATCTTCTGCCGCCCAAGTTCTTGTAACTACCTTAGTCGCACCAAGAAAGGTATCCTTTTCAGTATAATTAATAATAACGCTAACGTCACAATTATCAACCGCTTTAAAATCCGCCCCAATAGCAAGACTATCTGTACCATCATCGCAATAAGTTGGCGATTCTAAAGGAATACTTCCTTCTATTACCATATAAGATACTGTTTCATTACCATGACTTCCATCTAAATATGCCCATTCTTCCACGCTTATTTCAAAGTTATTTAGCCCTACATTTCGTACGTTTACCGTTGATGGGTCTCCGCTACTTCTACTCAAACTATTTGCAATAACCACAGGATTAGCATAAGTATTATTTAAAGTAATCGGCGTCCAATTATGATTAATAGAGATGGTGTTAACTTCCCCTAATAGTATACCTCTATTATCTCTTAAATCACCTACTTGCTCCATTGCTAAATAGCCTACTCGCTCCGTAAGGTGAGTTAGTTCCGCATCATTAGACGCTTCCTCTTGTATCATCAATGTCACTCCATCTCTAGTTAAAGCAGTATGTCTAACGGTAGCAGGATCTTCTTCTGTTGTAGTCTGAATACTTGTGAATAAAGCTGGTCTGGCTGAAAAAGAATTTTGAAAATTATTGGACTGATTTGCGTTGGATAAGATGATAGCATTCATTTCAAATTGGTAATCTGTGCTTTGTGTACTTTCTTCCATAGCAAACCAAGAGACACTTTCTCTAGTAAGCTTAGTTGTATTTGCTTCTTCGGCAATAATTCTTAATTCAAATTGAGAAACAGAAATATTTTGAATCTGCGCAACAACAGGGGTACCTCCGTCATCAGTCGTTACTTGGTGTAAAATGATTGGCTTAGTATCAAAATCAATAGGCAAGTTTACCGTTTTCCAATTTCTACCGACTAATTCCATGACCCCTGCCACCATTCTTTTACCATTAGGCAAAGTATATACCCTAAAAATATCTGGTGCAACAACATCTTGTACCTCAATCATCTGCGACGCAGCAGTAGAATTACCACATTGGTCCGTAGCAGTCCATGTTCTCGTAATCGTATAATCGTATAGGGAACAGCCATCTTCTCCTTGCGTATCTTCTTCCGTCACATCCAAAGAAATCATTGGGCAATTATCTATGGCAAAAATCTGTGGTGGCAATGGCACCTCTTCATCACAACTAATCGTATCGTTTTCAGGAACATTTTGTAAAATTGGTTTAATCATATCTTCAAAGTCTAAATAAACCACACCAAAAGAACAACAAATATTTAAAGGGTCACAAACTTGATATATAAATTCATCGCTACTACAAGTCACGCTGTTGCCTGTATACGAAAAAATTCCATTTGCACCCATTATTGCGGTACCATTCGATGGATTTGTAAGAAGAGCATAGCTTTTATCTTCAAAATTTGAATCGTTCAGAGAGACACTTCCCTCATAGGTCACTCCTGGGCAAGTTGGAATAGAATCATTTACAACAATGGCTGCTGTGCAAATTTCCTTAAATCCAAAATCAAAACTATAATTATTGACTCCATCTGCGCCAGTAGTTAGTTCAATAACTGGATAGCCTACAATACTTAAAGGATGTCCAGTACTTGAATTGCCAATTACTCCGTCCGAATCCGTTTCATCAGTAGCCCCTCCACTTACCGTATTAGCTATCGTTAAATCGAATACAAAACCAAGTGCTCCATTAGTGATATTAAATTGTCCTCCCCTCCCAATCACGATATAATAATCTGTATTAGGCATTAATCCAGCAAAACCACTAATACTTTCATTAAAAAGATAGGCCCCACTCGCATCCGTTACAACGGAAGTTAGAGAATCTCCTAGCGCATTAAATAGACTTACATTTATCCCAGCTAAACCTATTTCACCTAAATCTTGCATCCCATCTTCATCTGAATCTAACCAAACATAATTCCCAATTTCTAAACTCAAATTAAAATCATAATCTTTATCAATATTATTCAATCTATATTTATTAATATCTGCACTTGATAAATCATTAGCGCCAAATAATACATTAGTAGTAAATACCAATAAAAAAAAGGTAAGCATCAACTTAAAATTGCAGGAAAGAAAAGTGTTTGAAAGGTTAGTATTGTTAGGTAACAAGACTATGCTTTCCTTAGTGTAAAAGGTTAGTCGCATATTATCTCTCTTTGTGTTTATTGTGTCTTGAAATGTTTGTTCGTAAGGGGAGAGGTATGTTTATAATCAATAGTTTTTATAAAACGATAAATTATAGCGATTGTAAAAGGGGAATAAAAGAGGGGGAATGAATATTAAATACAGCAAAATTTGTGCCGCATTATGTTACACTTTTTTCTTGTTTGTAGGGAGTTATTAAACAATATTGATTCCTAAATAAAAATATCCCTGTCTTAAAGGACAGGGATATTTTATCTCTCCCATTAATAATCACTGTTATTTAAAAATAAATATAGGTTTTAATCTTTCGTTCCTCTTCTAATTATACTACTCATCGGTATACAAGTACCCGTAGCACAATCAATCTGAATTAAATAATCTTCTACCTCACCAGATTCTATTACACCATAAGGTGTCATATCAGGCGTATGACTTAATCTAAAACGTGCACCAATAGGTACATTGTCCGCAATTACTGCCGGAACAGGAACGGTAATAAAACTAGGAAAAGGGGTTGTACTATCATCTATATCGACAATAATTTCTCCCGCATCTAAAGTTCCATCTCCATTCCAATCTATCCAACCTTCTAAATAAGCAGTCATACCCGTTCCATTCACCACATCAATTGGTAATCTAATTGTTCCTCCCGGTACAATATTCAAACTTGAAAAGAAAGTTACACCGTCTTCGTCATCTGGTAGCACATCATTATCATCTCCTTGAGCCATTCCGTCTGGTGTAGCATCGCTTTCTCCATCAATATCATCTCCAAGAGATAACATAGGTATAATATAATGGTAAGGTCCATTGTCGGCTAAAGTAGTTTGGTAATCAGGACTCAAGCCTGTAATTCCAGCATCAGGCAAATCTCCAAAATCACAGTCAGGTACATTGATAATTGCTTTATCCGTTAATTCAACTGTACAGCCAGTACCTGCACTTGCTAATATATTATAAACGATGCTATCCATTATTGGATTAATTGTAAAAGTAATTGTTCCTCCATTTCCATTCATAGCAACAAATGCATTACTATCATCTTCATCATTTCTTAGTTGATAACTTACACCCATCTCCGTATTACTTATCATGATACTGACAGAGTTCCCACTACAAACGATAGCATCAGAAACAGTAGGCGTAATCAGTGGTTCTCTATTAAACGTTATATCCACCAT
>CAYMSC010000011.1:28618-35879 GCA_964392805.1 uncultured Saprospiraceae bacterium | reverse complement strand
AAATTTGGCACAAAAGCTAAAAAGATGATTCAATTGAAGTAAGAATAACCTGGATAGAAAGCATCCAAAATTAAATTCGAGTCGATAAGTAGTAATTACTTATCGGCTTTTTTTAGGTGCCAAACACAATTTCATTTTATAAATATTAAAGTCATAAAAGCTTATTTTATGGCACTAATTACAGGTAAAACATTGTTTTAAAGAACATTTAAAACCTTATCATTTAATCACAAATCAAAATAACAAACCCGTTTACAGTATAAAAAAACTACAGTCACCCTAGGCAATAAATCACTGATTATCAAACAATTATATATCAATATTATTTTTTTCATCAAATAAAAATTAAAAAATAAGGCATTTACAATGTCACAAATTTTTAAAAACCTACATAGCAAGGTGATATTATTAAATTAACTTTGCTTCATCAAGGTCGAAATGCCTTGTCACAATACAAAATAATTTCACTTCCCATTTAGAGAGAATTGTCAAAGAGAGATTACTATTGTCTTAAGCCAATAGTCATTAACAAATTCAATAAATCAAGTTTAGTATTGCTTGTCAAGTAGGCTGTTTCCGACATTTTACTTTTACATCCATAATAGGTCTAAAATAGAATAGGCAAGTCTTATATAAGGGTACTATTCCTATGAAAATTTTCATTAAAAATACTCGCCATAGCCCTGCTATGTCTGTGAGCTTCCCATCCCTTCGGGTTCACCCGTACGGGTTCATGCCTTGTCTGATGTAAAAAATCCTACGTCAAATTTGCGTAGCTTATTTATTGCTAACTCCCTTATTTGATTTCAACTAATCGTATAGACCTTGTTATTGTACAGTTTATCAAATAAATCTCCATCTCACTACAGAATAGTTGCTTATCTAATTTTTCATTAATTAAATTATTAGGCGAACGAATCATCAAAATGGGAAAGTATAATTTGTTAAAAAAATGATAGCCGATGCTTGAAGTTTTCAATAGACTATCATTTTGCCTAATGGGTTGACAAAATTACGCTTACCCCTTTTTTGATTGTAAAGATTATAGCAAATCCTATTCTAACTAGTACTCAACAATCAAGATTAGTGACAGCTAGTGAGTATTCAATTAATAATTCCAGTAACAATATTACATTTGTCTAATGGGCGTTACCTACTAACTGTTTTAAACTCTGATTGGGCGCCACATTGTGAGACAGAAATTACCATGACTGGAAGCAATGTCGTAGCTGGGGCAAAGAGCAGAAATGCGCCTCATTTATCTTTTGCAGCCTACCCTGCCAATAGAACGGCAGGTTTGCAATGGCTATCTAATAATGGCTATAAGGTACGCAACTTTGAAGTAGAACAATCCAATGATGGGGTTCATTTTGAGCAGGTGGCGAAATTTTTCCTTAATTTAAAACCACATACGGGCAAAAAAGTGAGCTTGTCTTCAGTCAATCATTTAGGTAATCAGCTTATCCAGCAAGGTATAGCAAAGGTATCAACAGATGTGATTTCGATGAATACAGCCCAAATAAAAAATGGCTTGTATTATGTCTTCATCAAAGTAGATGGACAAAAAACTTTCACTAAGAAGGTATTGATACATCGATTGAATTAATAAAATAAATATATATTAAAAACAAGAGTTTTAAAAATAATTTTTAAAACTCTTGTTTTTAACATAGAATTCAATCATAATACTTCATCAACCACCCCATTCTTCAAAACACCAATCCCTGCTGCCTCGACTTCTACCACATCTCCTGGCTTTAAATAAATAGGCGGGTCAAACCTAGCACCTGCCCCATTAGGCGTACCCGTAGAAATCATATCTCCTGGTTTGAGGGTCATAAAAGAACTTAAATAGGAGATTATATAATCGAAAGGGAACATTAAATTTCCCGTATTGTCATTTTGTCGAATATCGCCATTTACTCTAGTTTGAATATTCAGATTCGTATAATCTTGTACTTCATCGGCAGTCATCATCCAAGGACCGATAATGCCTGATTTATCAAAATTTTTACCCTGCGTTACATTAAATTTTGCATGACGTACCCAATCTCTTAAAGTACCCTCATTCATTAAAGTCAAACCTGCAATGTGGTCTAAAGCACTTTCTCTAGGAATTCTGCGCCCCCCTTTTCCAATGATAATGACTATTTCTCCTTCGTAATCTAGTTTATCCGATTCGGGAGGACGCACCATATTTTGCTGATGCCCTACAAAAGAATCCAAATATCTTAAAAATACACTCGGGTATTTAGGTAGGCTGGAATTGTCCTTATATTCAGCATTTCTATTGGCATAATTAACGCCAATACAAACAATTTTTTGACCTGTCAAAATAGGTGGTAAATACTCAATTTCTGATTCTAAATAGGCAAGGGGTAAAGTAGCTGCAATGTCTTTCAACTTTTCCATTGAATCTAATGCAATCCAGTTTCTCAGGTCGTTGCCATAAATAGCTCCAATATCTGTAAAACCAATGCCATCTGCCGTTTCTATAAGGGAACCATAAGTAACTCTTTCTTTAATTTTATAAGTCGAAAATTTCATGTTATCTTTTTTTGAAATTGAGATTGAAGTTGAAATTGAAGTTGAGATTTAACTCACTCCTCCCCAACACATATATTTTATTTCTAAATAATCGTCCATACCATACTTTGAACCTTCTCGACCAAAACCACTTTCTTTGATGCCTCCAAAAGGAGCGACCGTAGTTGAAATCATCCCTGTATTAATACCGACCATTCCATATTCCAAAGCCTCTGCGATTCGCCATATTCTGGCATAGTCTCGACCATAGAAATAGGCCGCAAGTCCATAAGGCGTATCATTCGCTAATTCAATGACTTCTTCTTCCGTTTTAAATTTAAAAACAGGGGTAATTGGACCAAAAATTTCTTGGGTAAAAACCTGCATGCCTCGTTGGGCATCGGCAATGATAGTCGGCTCAAAAAGCAAGCTATTCTTTGCGCCTACTCGCTTTCCTCCCGTCAATAACTGACCACCTTTTGCCAAGGCGTCTTGAACAATATTTTCTACGGAAACAACTGCTTTTTCTTCAATCATTGGACCGATAACAACTTCCGAATCTACTCCATTTCCTATGGTTAAGGTTTTTACTGCCTTTGTATATTTAGCCAAGAAAGCATCATAAATCGCTGCCTGCACAAATAAGCGATTTGTACAAACGCAAGTTTGTCCAGCATTCCGATATTTAGAAGCAATCGCCCCAACTACTGCCGCATCAATATCGGCATCATCAAAAACAATAAAGGGAGCATTCCCACCTAATTCCATAGAAACTTTTTTGACCGTATCTACGCATTGTTTCATTAATATTTTTCCAACTCTAGTAGAACCCGTAAAAGATAATTTGCGCACCAAAGGATTGGCGCACATTTCTTTCCCGATTTCACTCGCTTTACTAGATACCACGATATTAATAACACCTGGAGGGAAGCCCGCTTGGTCGGCTAATTCGGCTAATGCCAAAGCGGACAAAGGCGTTAATTCTGCAGGTTTAATGACCACCGTACAGCCTGCTGCCAATGCAGGGGCTACTTTTCTGGTAATCATCGCATTCGGAAAATTCCAAGGGGTAATAGCAGCAACTACTCCAACGGGTTGTTTAATTGTTGTAATCCGAATATCTCTTTTATGCCCCGGAATAGTATCTCCATAAACGCGTCTCGCCTCTTCCGCAAACCATTCTACAAAAGATGCCCCATACTTAATTTCGCCTAATGCCTCGGCTAAAGGTTTACCTTGTTCCAAAGTCAATAGATGCGCTAATTCTTCGGCATGCTCCATCTGTAGTTCATACCATTTTCTTAAAATAGCGGCTCTTTCAGCTGCTGAATATTTTTTCCAAATTTTAAAGGCATCGTGTGCATGTTGGATAGCCATGCGACATTGGTCGCTAGACATATCTGCTACTTCTGCCACTAAAGATTGGTCATAGGGGTTTGTGACAGGGAATTTAGTTGCTCCTGCTACCCACTTGCCGTTGATGTATGATTTTGTTCTTAATAGACTCATGGTCATAGTAAAATGATTAAATGAGAAAATGATTGAATGATTAAATGAGGGCATGGTGTCGACATTTACTCATTTTATCATTTATTAATTTACTCATTGTTTTACCGAATGGCGTTTTTAGTTAAATCTAAGCCTTTTATTAGTTCCTTAATTTCTGTAGAAAGAATGATTGTTTTGGCACTTATTTCTTCTTTAAAATAAGTTTCTAATAAATCCATTCCTATTTTAGAAAAGTGTTGAAGCGTTTCTGCACTTCTACCTTCTCTCAATCTAATCAGCAAATTAACCATTTTATAATCGGGATTACCATCGATAATATAGTAATCTTTTGACGCTACTACTCGACATTTCATGCCCAATTTAGGGGCATGTCCAGTAGCAACCATTTGAGTGGTTAATTTGTCAAAGAAATCTTGGAAATCAATGTCTACGTTAGCAGTACATTCTAAAGTGATATGCGGCACAATGATAATTTTAAATGAATGAATACATGTCAAATTCAACTTCAAATTCAATTTCAACATCAACTTATGATGTTGACCTCGAAATAGGTTGTCAACGTCTAGTTTTGAGGTTGAGGTTAAGGTTGAGGTTGAAGTTGAATAGGCTGACTCCTAGTCAATTAGGCCACATCTTCATATCCAGCAACTATAGGATTGGAATCAATATCAGAATCTCTAACTGGAGTACCTTGAAAAGGAGTACCATGTTCAAACCAAGATTTAGGAGCAGGTGCGCCCCAAAGCGTTTGTCGCCGAGGGTCTCTTAAATCCCAACCTAATGGCTCCCAATCTGTGTCAATTGTTAAATAATCACAAGTAAAAGGTTCCAAACGGTGACCATCAGGGTCTAAAATATATAAGAAAAAGGCATTAGAAATACCATGTCTTCCAGGACCTCTTTCAATATTTTCTACATAGCCTTCAGAAGCCATTACGTCCAATAGATGGATAATATTATTGACACTCGCTGTCCAAATACCCGTATGATGCAATCTAGGGCCTCGACCATTGGTCATTGCCATATCGTGGACATTGCCTTTGCGGTGCGTCCAAGCAGCCCACATATCTCCTTTATCTGTTAAGGTATATTCCGTCAATCTAAAGCCTAATTGTTGCACCATAAATTCATAGGTGGATTGGCAATTAGGGGTAAAGCAATTAATGTGGTCAAACCTAAGCGGTGCTAAGCCTTTGTATTGAATATATTGGCGCATCATATCAGGGACACGGATTTGTTTTGCATGAAATTCGATAGGAATACCCATTGGTGTTTTAACCGCTAAGGTTCGAGCTTCTCCATGTCGCTTCACCCATTTATTAGCCAGCTTTAAGTTGTTAAAATGAATAGCTAATGCATCTAAATCTTTATCAAAAGCTACCTTAAAACCTAAAGCGATTACTTCTGCTTTTTCTCCCTGTTCCAATACATAGCAATGATGGTTCTTTTCTTCAAGTCCTCTTAAATAAATAGTATCTTTTGTCCGCTCTGTTTCTATAAATCCCATAATATCTACATAGAATCTGCGAGAGGCGTCCAAATCTTTAACCGTGCAATGAACATGACTGCACCTTTGAATATTGAAGGGCAAATCGAAATTATGTGGTATTAATGCCATTTTAATTTAATGATTTTTATAAATAAAAAAAATTCAAACTCAACTTCACTCACCTCCCAACCGCGGAATAGGATGGTCGCCCAAAGCAACACAAATATTCTTTGTTTCCATATAAAATTCAAAGCTATATTCCCCACCATCTCGACCGATTCCACTATTTTTAACGCCACCAAATGGAGTTGGTAAATGCCGTACATTTTGAGAATTTATCCAAACCATACCCGACTCGACATTCAATGCCATACGATGCCCTTTGGCAGAATCTTTTGTCCAGATATAGGCAGTTAAACCATAATTGACGGAATTGGCAATTTCTACGGCCTCTTCTTCTGTTTCAAAAGGAATGACTGTTAGAAATGGGCCAAAAACTTCTTCTTGGGAAATCCGCATATCCTTCGTGGCATCGCCAAATAAGGTAGGATTGACATAGCAACCTTTCAATCCTTTCGGTTTACCTGAACCTACTAGCAAAGTAGCACCATCTTCTTTTGCACCAATTTCTCCATAGCTCAATACCTTTTCTTGATGCGTTTTGCCAATCATTGGTCCTATCTCCGTAGCAGCGTCTAATGGGTCTCCTACCTTTAAGTTCTTTACTCTAGCAATTAATTTTTTTACAAATGGTTGATAAACAGACTTTTCTATCAACAACCGACTATTAGAGGTACACCTTTCGCCATTCAAACTATATTTCATAAAAATAGTCGAATCCAAAGCTCTATCTAAATCCGCATCCGCAAACACAATCGAAGGGTTTTGACCGCCCAATTCCAAGTGTACTCGTTTTAGGGTCGGTGCGCCTTGCTGCATAATTAATCGACCAGTACTCGTATCTCCAATAAATGCTATAGCTTTGATAGCGGGATGTTCCGTTAATGCTTTTCCTGCAGTTTGTCCAAAACCGTGAACCACATTCCAAACACCCTTTGGTAAACCAGCCTTATGCGCTAATTGACACAATAAGGTCGCTGTAACAGGACTTAATTCTGCTGGTTTGTGAACCACTGTACAGCCTGCTGCTAAGGCAGGGGCGATTTTCCACGTACTTAACATAAAAGGCGCATTCCAAGGAGTAATAATTCCAACTGGACCAATCGCTTGCTTTACGGTGAAATTCAAATGATGTGTATCAGGTGTAGACAAACCATTTCTAGCATCAATGACCTTATCCGCAAAATATCGGAAATTGGCGGCCCCTCGAATAGCCGCTTTTTTTGTGAATCGAATAGGCTGCCCCGTATCGTAACTTTCTAAAACAGCAATCAATGCTGCATTCGCCTCAATTTCTGCAGCAATAGCATATAAAATATCTCGCTTTTCTTTATGCGGTAAATCCCTCCATGCTTTAAAAGCAGCAGTACTTGCCTTGGCAGCAGTATCTATATCAGCTGCCTCAGACTTCGCCACTGCTGCAATTAATTTACTATCGACAGGAGAGCTGTTTTTAAAAGTTGCTTGGGATTGAGCGGCTACAGATTCGCCATTTATTATGTTTTTGATACCTTTGGATTTGAGTTCACTCAAAGCCGTTTTTAATATTTTCTTGTACATATGAAAGTGAGTAAATGATGGAATGATAGAATGAGTAAATGGTGAAATGAGTAAATG
>CAYMSC010000011.1:0-28518 GCA_964392805.1 uncultured Saprospiraceae bacterium | reverse complement strand
GAAAGTGAGTAAATGATGGAATGATAGAATGAGTAAATGGTGAAATGAGTAAATGGTGAAATGAGTAAATGTGGGGGCGTCGTGCTATCGTTTCATCATTTTCCCAACTTGTCCCGAAAAAATCGGGATTCAAACATTTACTCATTTTTTACTGTAGCAAAGGTAGTAGAAGATTTTAGTTATTTTTTTGTACTTTTTGCCTATAAATATTGTATTTTTTGACATTTTGATAGCGAGCACTACTTATTTAGATTATTTTCGCAGTAACATTTACTCATTCAATCATTTACTCATTTAACAATGCTAACCAAGGAACAGATACAATTTCAAGCAGAAAGACATCATCAAGCGGAGCAAGACAAGCAGCAAATAACCGCTATTACGGTAGCCCACCCAGATATGACCATTGAGGATGCTTATGCCATTCAAAGTGCTTGGAAAGCCATCAAACTAAAAGAAGGTCGAACGATTATTGGGCATAAAATTGGCTTGACATCTAAGGTCATGCAAAGAGTGATGAATATTAACGAATCAGATTTTGGCTTTTTGTTGGATGATATGGTTTTTGAAGATGGAGGTACTATTCAAACTAGTAATTTTTTAGACCCGAGAATAGAAGTAGAAGTAGCTTTTGTTTTGAAAAAAGATTTAAGCGGACCTAATGTAACTATCTTCGATGTATTGAATGCAACCGATTATGTCATTCCTGCTTTAGAGTTAATCGCTGCTCGGTCTTTTAGAGTGGACCCTAAAACGGGATATAAAAGAACTGTCCGAGATACGATTTCCGATAATGCGGCAAATGGAGGAATTATTATGGGAGGCAATCCCATGAAGCCTGATGCCATTGACCTAAGATGGGTAAGTGCACTTTTATCTAAAAATGGTGTGATAGAAGAGTCGGGCGTTGCGGCGGCAGTCTTAAATCACCCAGCGAATGGAATAGCTTGGTTAGCAAATAAATATGCTGCATTTGGATTGTCTTTAAAGGCAGGGGAAGTCATTTTAGCAGGTTCTTTTACAGGGGCATTGAAAGTAAAGAAGGGCGATACGATTCATGCAGACTTTAGGGAAATGGGAAGTATTTCTTGCCACTTTGGGTAGAAAATGAGTAAATTAGTGAATGATTAAATGAATAAATGATGGCATTCGTGCTACCAATTTACTCATTTAATCATCTACACATTTACTCATTCAAAAAAGGCTATGATGAAATACACCAAAGAAGAAAAAGCCGCTTTTCTTAAAAAAATGAAAGCTAAAACTAAAAAGTTCGCCATAGATGTTATCCACTTCTGCGATACTTTACCAAAAACACAAGCTTGTCGCACGATTTCTTTTCAATTGATAAAATCGGCTACTTCCACGGGAGCAAATTATAGAGCAGCTTGCAGAGGAAGATCAAAAGCAGAATGGTTTTCCAAAATCTGTATTACGGTCGAAGAGGCAGATGAAAGTCAATATTGACTAGAAGTAATCGAAGGGTCAAATATCAAATGTAATAGAGAAGAATTAGCAAGACTTCTAAAAGAAATCGGAGAAATTGTAGCAGTAGTAACCACGGCAAGATACAATTCTTGAAATGAGTAAATGATAAAATGGGAAAATGACTAACTATTAGCACGATGCCCCACATTTACTCATTTATTCATTCAATCATTTACTCATTTCACTATTTCAACTATGAAGATTAGAATAAATAATTTTAAGAAAAATCTCCAAAAAGGCAATAAGCAATACGGCATCTGGAATGGTATTCCAGACAGCTATGCCGCTGAAATTTGTGCAGGAGCAGGATTTGATTGGATATGTATTGATGGGGAGCATGCACCATTCGATTTGCGAACCATCTTGCATAATATGCAAGCTATCCAATCTTATAATGTGCCAGCGATAGTAAGAATTCCTTCAGCCGACCCTGTTTTGATGAAACAGTTAATGGATGCAGGAGCGCAAACTATTTTAGCTCCAATGATTGAAACAGCAGACCAAGCTGAAATGATAGCTAAAGCAATGATCTATCCTCCTCATGGAATTAGGGGAGTCGGTACTGCTTTAGCAAGAGCTGCCCAATGGAATCGGGTAAATGATTATTTTAAATTAGCTAATGACCAAATGTGTTGTATTGGCCAAATTGAATCTATCAAAGGAGTGGAGTCACTGGATGAAATACTCGAAGTGGAAGGGTTAGATGTATGTTTTCTTGGCCCAGCAGATTTGGGCGCAACTATGGGGTACTTGGGGCAACCCAGTCATCCAGAAGTGGTCGCTTTAGTCAAAGATTGTATTAAGAAGATAAGGAAAGCAGGAAAAATAGCGGGATTTTTAACAGGCTCTAAAGCCTTAATTCAAACATATAGTGATGCAGGAGCTTTGATGATAGGCGTAAGTTTAGATACGATTTTATTGGCAAAAGCGACTAGGGCTTTAGCAGAAACTTATAAGCCAAATTTATTAACGCAGCAATCAAATACGAAGTATTAACGGGAAAATGAGTAAATGATTGAATGGAAAAATGAGTAAATGCTAGCAACATACCCCACATTTACTCATTTACTCATTCCTTCATTTACTCATTTTATACTGAGTAGGCGTCATCCCACTAGCCTTCTTAAAAAATCGACAGAAGTACCCAACATCTTTAAAACCTAACAAATCGGTTATTTCTTTTAAAGGTAAAGAAGTATAGGTCATCAAACGTTTAGCCCCTGTCAGTATTCGTTCATTGATGATTTTTTTAGCGGACTTTCCTGATTTTGCTTGGCAAACTGCGGTTAATTTTCTTGTAGATATATTCAGTTTTTCAGCATAGAAATGGAGGTCATGATATTGCTTAAAAGAATGCTCCAATAAATTAATAAATTTCGTAAAGAGGTCTTGTTCATAATCCTGGGTTACAAATTTATCAACTACATAGCGATTCAGCAAAATAATAATGGGATAAAATAGGTGTTGGATTAAACTTAGGTCTAATGATTTGGCAGTTTGTGCATCATATTCTTTTAGCATTCTGGATAATAATAATTCTATTAAATCACTATCCGTCATTTCAATAGTTAGTTCATTATGATTGCGTAAAGCAAATAATAAATTATAATAAAATCCTTCTTTAAAAGATTGCACAGCAGGCAAAATACTATCTTGAAAACGAATTAAAGTACCCTCAATATTTTTGGCATATAAAAAGTGATGTACTTGTCCTTTTGAAATGATGTAACAGGTATTGGGTGTCAAGTCATATTCTTTCCCATCTATTTCGTGTTTTCCAGAGCCACTCTTGATGTATAAAAACTCTGTAAACTCATGCCTATGCGGATGTTCATCAATAGATACTGCATCGAAATTAGCTCTTATTTTTCGAATGATAAATGCTTTTTCGTTAGATTGGTAGGGTATATAGTTTCTTTGCATTTATTTTTTTTTTTCCTACTTGCCTTTTTTCGTTCCTATTTTTTCATTTTAAACAACCGTTTTTGCACAGTTTATGAAAGATTTAGGCATAATGAATTTGTGACTGTTTAGTATATAGAGCATAAATTAGAGAAAAGAGATAGAAATCGATATACCTTTCTCTTATCGGACTTGCGAAGTGAGCGAGACAAAATTTAAAACATCTTTTTACAAAGGGTACTAATGGAGAATCAAAACACACTTATTTTGCCATGTCACAAATATTGATATTCGCAGCATAAATTAACGTAAGTTAATCGTATCTTTGTTAAGTGAGATATAATAAGTAAAAAAATAAGGCTAAAAATTCCTCTCCAATCAATTTATCGTCACAAAATTATTAAAAACTGCCTCAGCAGTCCTTCAAAATAAACGAAATCAACTATTTCCATAGCACATCCCTTCTATTCCCCTTCCCTTGGAAACACCTCCATTTTTTCTGTTAAAAAAAAGTATATAGTTCTTTTTAGACCCCTTCTTAGACCCCTAAATTAATTTCCCCACTTCTCCTCAACAAGTCCTAGTCAACACTAGGAAGGTCAGTTTGGCTCCTTGGCATATAGCTGATTTCTAATAACAAGTAAAGAGTTTTACATCAATATCGTAAAATTTTGATTATCAAAACTAGGCCGATGGTCAAAGTTTTCAACTTCGCCCCAATATCATTTACGTTTTTAACTTGATTTACGATAAATCTATTTTTTATAAGAAACCTCTTAAAAAAAAGAGAGTCCTTCATTAAAGCTAAAATCCTTCCATAAAACTCATTTCGTTAGAGCGTAAAACCGCTCATTCTTTCCTTTATATGGTAAAGGTAAAGACTAAAATTGTATTGGCATAAATCATAATGAAGCTCATGAAAAAGGAAAGTTTTACAAACAAACAAATGCTAGCATTAATCAACTATTCTTATCAAGAATGCTTTAATCCCTCCTTTATTATAAACCAATCCGTCAAAATCCTATTACTGAGTATACTTTTGTTGGGAATTTCCAATAATATTTTAGCTAATGAAAATATCGAGATAGAAAGTAGAAAAGAGAAAAGCGATTATTCAAGTAAGAACACTCAAAATTATTTGGGTAAAATTATAAAACGTCTTGAATCCATCACCTATCACACGCTTCACCAACAACTTACAGACCAACATGCGGCTGCCAATTGTACAGAAGAAGTACAAATAAACAGTCAATCAAAAAAAATAAAACACAAGCTAAAAGAGCTTGCTAATATTCCTAATGCGGCTTCTAGTCCATTAGCTTTTAATCAATTAAATAATAATGGAAGTCCTGCAGGTTTAGTAAAATTTGTAGACCTCAGAGGCATAGAAGGGCATCCTCAATGGGATAGCTTATCTATATGCGGAGATTGTGATACCATTTCTATTTTTATTGTCACAAATAGTCCTGATGCGATTCAAAATAATGTCCTTACGGTTAACTTGCCAGATGGTTTAAAATATTGTGGACAAGTAGGGTCCAATACAACCATTGGAGTGACAGAAAATAATGTGTCCAATCCTACGCAACCAAAGTTTGCTATTCCGGATATGAATAGTGGCAATAGTGTCCAACTTTGGTTTACGGTCAAGACAGAATGTGATGTTTTGGAGACCATCTTTAGTCCAACAGACGATGAATTATTTATTGATTACCAGATGGATTTTGTAAATGCCACTACTGGTGAAAGCTGTTATGATGTATTCTTTCCACCCAGAGCTTATAATAATGCGATTAATATACCCGTACTTAATATTTTAAGTGCGACCAACCAAAACATGGCGGGCGGAACAATAACGACCTTACCCGTTCCAAATATGTTTAAAACCGAATTAGAAATTTCTCAAAATGGTATCCGAGCGGTATTAGATGAATATATTTTTAGAGCAGATTATAATGAAAACACCACAGCTTTTGTCTCTATGTCCATCAATGGAGTGGATGTGACTTCAAAAGTAATAGACAATGGAGACCTCTTACAAGTACTGGTTGATGGAACGGATTTCACTACCAATGCCATCCCCTTAAGCCACCTAGATAAATTTGAAGAGGATGAACGAATGATAATCGAAATTGTCTGGGATGCGGACTATTGCAGTGATTTCGCATCGGAGACGATTTATACTGCTTTTTATTCCTGTGCAGGTCTGACTTGTGAATACGATACGAATAATGAAAGAAGGCAAACACTAAATTTGGACGGTCCAGATATTACGACCTCCCTTACTGTAGCGGGAAATCATCCTACAATCAGTATATGTGGTCAAAGAAGTCGTACCTTAAGACTGAACAATACCTCTTCTGTGGCCCCTATTTTAGATGTTGGAATAAATTTTAACACGCTAAATATTTGTGGAATTGAAGAGGTGCTGGTGAATGGAGTTTCTGTCATCGGTGGCTATGGTCCCAATGCAGAGAATCGTGGAGAAATAAATTTCACCAATTTTTTAACGACTGACCCAGATGGTCCTGGCGGATTAGAAGATTTAGATGGAGATGGTTATTTTGATGATATTGCTGCGGGTAACTCCGTACCAGTAACGTTTATGCTATCCAGTATCTGTGATGTGATAGAAACAATAGGAGGCACCTCCTGTGTGTTTGCTAGTTGTACTTATCGCCCTAGTGCCAGAATGTTTTATAAAAATAGTTGTGGTCCAGAAACTTATTTTACGAACTATACCACCGCTTGGTCGATTCAAGCACATTCTACCCGCACCAATACTATAAGTGCTCCTGCTAATTTATCAATCAACCAAGACTTTAACGTCACTTATACCCACAATTTTCAAAACTATTTTAATTCCCCTTCTTCTAATTGTAGTAATTATTCTTTTGAGTTGAAGATGGCTTTGCCCGGTGGCGTTCAATTTAATAGTGCAACTTGGAAAGGCGTGAGTATTCCAAGTGACAGTATGCAAGTTATTGGAGATACCTTATATATCTCTACCCAAGGACTAAGCCATACAAATTTAACGACCAATGCTCCTTTGACGATGAATTTCACCAATCTAATTTGTATCAATGATATAATAGATTGGAATCCCATCATCTACGGCAATTGCAATGACGATTTACCAGATTGCGGCTGTAGATTACCACTTTCTAATACCCCTGAAAGACCTAATTGTAGAAGTATCGCTAGCACCGTTAGAATTGGGTGTACTTGTCCGTGGATTAATACTACTGCATGGAATATTCAGCGAACTTCTGTCGGCTACACCGACAAGACAATGACGACCAAAGTAGACCCAAATAGTCTTAGTGAATCTAATTTAGATGCCTTCATTTCCTGTGACTCTTTTGAATTTTTCACAGAAGGCGTAGTTAGGGGTAATGGCTACGATTCTTTGAGGTTACAAATTGGTGGAACTGGCAGTTTCTTTTTAGATAGTTTTGAAGGCACTCTAGAAGTCATTAGTGCGGCTGGTGCAAGCGTTCCTATCAGTTGTGGCAATCTTACTAGAGATTACGATAATGACTTAATGGTTATTCAAGACCCATTTGTTTTTAGAAATCTGACGGGTTGGGAGGTCAATTTATCCAACTGTTTAACGCAGTCGCTAAACGTGAATGATACGGTTAGGTTTTATGCAAAAGGAATTGTCCGAGATATTCCTACTACAACGACGACTAACACCACCTTCCAAGCTTTTTGGTCGGTTTATGATACAACTGCCTTGGTGAATGATTGGGCGGAATGTAATGCCATAAATGACCCAATTAGTCTTAGTCAGTATTTTATGTATGGAACGGGTGATATTAATTTTAACTCTTTTTGCGAGGGGGAATTTACCGGCCGTATACATCCTGGTAGAAGTGCTACGCTTAGTAATCCCAACGCATTTCCGAATGAAGTACGACTTTTAAATAGCATTGATTCTATTTATATTTTTGCAGAAGGAGACATCGATGAAGCGTCCATAGAAATATCTATTGACGGAAGTCCTTTGACAAGCATTACACCAAGTCGAAGCTTTCCTAGTGGTGTAAATACCATTTTTGTGCTGGATATTGATCCAAATGTATACCCTGCTGCTTGCACAGATTATACAGCGCCAAGTGATTTAGTGGCTTATTTTAATTTTACTTTCCAAAGAAACTGTACAGCCAATGATGAGGTTAGGGTAGATCCAGGTATTTTCTATCAAATACATTATAGTAATCTTGGAAATCTTGAAAATGACCCTACTTGTAAAAGTAATCAATCAGATTTTGCAAGTGGCATCAATGATATTATGGTAGCCACAGGACCTCCCGGGCCTCCAGAATTATCTATTCAAGTAAGTCCTAGGTCACAGCTTTCGACTACGACCAATTTTTGTTTTGATATTGAAGTAACCAATACAGGAAATTCTGAATCTTTTGTTACTTGGTTGGGCGCACAAAATTTGAGTGGGGCTGTCACCTATCTAACTGCCATAAGAGATGGAAATACTGCTCTTACCATTAACAATACAGGCGACCCAAACCTCAATCAAGTTTTAATTGATATGGATACGGTGTTGGCACCAACAGAAAAGGTGGCTGTACAACTGTGTATAAATGCTTTAAGTTGCGGGCTAGATACCATTAATTTCTTTACTGGTTGGGAATGTAGTAGGTTGCCAGAGGATATAGTGAATGGAGATTACGGCAGTTTTAGCTGTCCACCTGTTTCAGAGTATGTATCCTTTGAAATTCTAGATCCTCAAATACAATTAGATTTATTATATCCTACTACCAATCAAATTCCCTACTGTGAAGAAGAAGAATTTAATTTAGAAATTAAGAATGTGCGCCAAGGGCCTGCTTTTTTAGACAGTTTATTTATCTACCTCCCTTTGGGAGAAGGCTTGCAGGTTGTCCCAGGGAGTTTTGAAGCTACTTGGCCAGCTATTACGGGCACACCTGTCCCCATTAATGATCCAGTAGCTACAGGAATAAGCGATATTAATATGGGAAATCAATATTTCCTTGATGACTTTAGCCCAGCATTAGGCATGTTGAAATCGCTCCCGGGTATCACAGGCACTTCGGACAGCAATAGAGTCACTATTACCTTCGATGTGGTAGCCGCTTGTGGATACAATAATGGTTCCTTTTTCAATTTTCAGGCAAATGGACATAATGTTTGCGATGAAACTATTTTTAGTAATTTAGATGTCTCTCCTGCTCTCTCCTTACCAGGTTCCGATTCTTTACTAATCAATGAATATCTAATATTCTTGGAACCTAGTTTGTTTACCACCTGTGAAGGGAAAGAGATTTTTGAAATCAACATTTTGAATGAAGGTCCTGTTCCCTCTTCACCTGAAGAAATCGTTTGTATCACTATTCCTGATACCGTGCCCTTGGTGGCAAACTCCTTTAACTTTTTTAATCCTTCTGGCTGGAGTCCCATCGTCAGTCAAGATTCGGTAGGTCCTGGTATTAATAAATATTGTTTTACCATGCCAGCTGGCGTTCCTGATGGGGGTATTTTCAGTTTCAATTTTGAAGTAGATATCGATGAAGACACACCTTGTGGGATATATCCATTTTTTATACAAACGCTTTTTGAAGAAGAACGAATCTGTGACTATTTTTCAAGTGAAGAAGAATGCAACTTGTCTATTCAAACTTCTTTGAACAAAGAGTTTGGAGTAAATTTAAAAAGTTCTCTAACTGCTAGTAATGTTGAGGCAACACTCGATTTAGAGTTTTGCAATAGCGCAGGATCTAGGCAAGTTCTTTATGAATTAGATGCCTTTAATAATGACCCCATCAATGATTTTCCCTCAGGACAGGCTTCGATAAGATTATATGCAGATGTAAACCAAAACGGTGTTATAGATTTTGGTATAGACCAATTAGTAGGAACTGATTTCATTAATCAAATAATTCCTGCCAACAGCACCGTCTCCCTTAATGGCGGAATAGACGTAAGCTTTGAAGACTATTGTATAAACGAATATATATTAGAATTTTCCAATAATGCAGGTTGTGAATGTGGCTCAGAAGTCATCCCAATCGATGTGAATGCCTCTAATCTTTTTGGAGAACGAGCTACAGGATCAACTTGCGGGTCTTATACGGATGTATATGATTATCAAGAATGTAATACCAACGGCATCCTAACGGAACTCTTTGGTCTAGATGAGAATGCCTCCAATGATTATTTTGATTGGTATTTTTCAATAGATCAAACCGAACATTATACCTTAACAGATGGTGCAGGTAATCCCCTAATAGCAGCCGATTATTTAAGCTATATGGAATTCTATCTTTACTTTGAAACTTATGAAGATTCCGATGAGAATTATATAGACTATTACCTTTATTTTGAACATTTTGAATGTTCTCCTGATGGCAAGTTTATTTTCACCATACATATACCTACGGAAAGTGGTTGTTTTTTAGATTTTGACATAGAAGTAACCTGTTCAGATATTATATTAAACACAAATTTAAGAACCGAAGAAGTTATATGTACACAAGAGGATTCTGTATGTATTAACCTATTTGACTATATGCAATTTGAGGATATTGAGGGTAATCCTATCGATATTGCCAATCTTAATTTAGAGGAATATCAAAATATTTTAATTCGTGAATTAACCAATACAGGTTCGTATGTTACCCTAGAAAATATTGAAACAGATACCATAAATGCTTTCCAAGATTTAGCATATGAAGTCTGTCTTTCCGATGATAAAAACTTTAGAATCGACTATTCTGGAGGTTGCTACATAGTGCATAATCTTTCTTTCAAACTCGGAGAAAATGATACTACTTTTAACCTGACCCTCAATCATCCTGATGAAATTTGTCTAGGCGATACGGTAATGGTCATTATGGAACACAGCGGTATTTTTGATGCCATCACGGTACAAAGTGGAGATGCACTTAGTTTACCTCAATGCAATAACTTAACTAGCTGTGATACGATTCTTGTTGCTCCTTCTATACCAACGACTTACAGCATCACCATGACGGATAGTTTAGGCTGTCCTCAAGATACTTTCTTTACGATTAATGTCCGCAATACAGAATCACCGCTAGCGGTAACGGTGGATGATAATCTAATTTGCGGCACAACGGAAACCGCAATGGTCTGTATCAATGATACCAGAGTAAACACTATTTTAGGTTGGAAAAAAGATGGAGTAGACCTCCCAGCAACAGCAGGTCAAACTTGCATTAGCGTAAATGAACCGGGCATCTATAGCGTAACGGCACAAGATGATTTGGGCTGTAATCTCAGTGGACAAAATACGGTATTTATTCAACCTATCCCAGAGCCTCCAGTTTTACAATTTGGAGATTCTGTCTTCTGTGTATATGATGACAGTGTTATTGTTTCTACTGTTATTGGCTATGAAAGCTATGAATGGTTTCAAATAAAAGATGGCGTAACTACTGCGCTCGCATCTGATGTTTCTAGTATCTCCTTTAGAGAAGTAGGTACTTATCAGTTCTACGTAGAAGTAACGGATTTACAAGGCTGTCCAGGGCAATCGGATACCTTAACCCTTACTGGTCAAACGTGTTTTGTAGATTTAATGCTTTCTAAAAACATCGTACAACAAGGAACGAATTCCCCGTTAGATACTGCTACTTTATGTGATACTGTTACCTATCAAATCATTGTAGAAAATCGAACCTTACAAGGAGATTCTTTACCCTTAGATGCGCGAAATGTAACCGTCTTGGATAGTCTTCCTTATGGCGTACAATATGTAGATTACAGTGCGACCAATGGTACTTTTGATAATACTACGGGTATATGGGATATTGGATTTTTGAGAAATGGTCGGTCAGATACCCTTAGTATTGATGCAAAACTAGATTCCTTAGGATGCATTATCAATGTAGCAGAAATTAGTACACATGATGAGCCAGATATTGATTCTACCCCTGATAATATGGGCCCTACACCAGAAGAAGATGATGAAGATGAAGCTAAATTATTTATTGAAAAATTTGATTTAGCCTTAAGCAAAGTCTTGGCTGCTAATCAAGATTCAACAGTGGGCATCAACCAAGATGTAACCTACTGGATTATTGTAGAAAACCAAGGAAATATAGATGCAACCGACGTAGCAGTAACAGACTATGTACCTATGCATTTAAATCTGAGTACCAACGATGCTAATGGCTGGATGACTGCTGGGGTTAATTTAACCAATACGATAACTAGCTTACCGATAGGTACTAGCGATACGTTGGAATTAGTCATGACGGTTGCTGCTACCGCAGATGTCGATAGTACGATTACCAATTTTGCAGAAATTAGCGAGGCTAAAGACCAAAATGGGGTAATCAGAGATGACTTTGATAGTACAACTGATGCAATAGATAATAACGATAATTTTACAACAGACAATGATGTGACTGGTCAAGCAATTCAAAATCCAGGAGCAGATGAAGATGACCATGACCCTGCTGAAATCTTAATCATACCTGCTGATTTAGCATTGGTTAAAATACTTTCTGCTGGAATATCCCAAAACATATACCCTGGCGATTCAATCACTTTCGATATTACCATATACAACCAAGGTGGCGTGGACGCTTATAATGTATCTATTATTGATTACGTTCCAACTGGTTTAAATTATAGTGACACTTATGGAAATAATGCTATGATTGGGTGGTCTGATACCGACCTTGATGGACATCCAGAAATCACTTTAACCGATTCACTCGTTGCAGGTACAGGAACACAAACGGTCCAAATAACTTTACAAGTAGATACCGCATTGAATGTCCCTGTTTCCTTAACGAACTTTGCGGAGATTACTGCTTTTGAGGACGAAAATGGTAATGTACTAACAGATGGTGATTCTACACCTGATGATAACGACTCCAATGACGGACCAGTTGAAGATGATGCTTTCATGAATGAAAACGATGATGAAGATGACCATGACCCAGCAGTAGTGATGATAGATAGATTTGACTTGGCATTGAAAAAAATTGTTGACCCAAGTATAAATTTTCCTTTGATGGTGATTGGAGATAGCATCCTATACTGCATCATTGTTGAAAATCAAGGTAGTGTAGATGCCTATAATATTAGTCTAGTAGATAATCCTCCTTCCATCCTTTCTGTAATAGACCTCAACTGGACACAGAATGGTTCTCAATGGGAATATCAATTCATTGATAGTTTATTAGTGGGAGAAGTCGATACCGTTAAATTCCTGACCACCCTGAACTCCTTGACGATGGATACCTTCGCCCTCAATTATGCAGAGATTACCGATGCAGAAGATTCAGATGGCGACCATCCAGAAGACAATGATTCTACACCAGATACCGACCCTACTAACGACCCGACAGAGGATAATGTCACCGATAATACCAATGGAGACGAAGATGATCATGATCCAGCAATTATCTATATTGAGGTAATTGATTTAGCTTTAAAGAAAGAGACTACTATCACAACGCCTGTAAAAGCAGGGGATAATGTTCCTTATACCATCACCATTTATAACCAAGGAAATATTCCTAGTACCAATATTAAAATATCTGATTATATCCCTGAGGGAATGGAACTGAATACTACCTTATCCCCCGGTTGGATGGATATGGATAGTGTTGCAATGACCACCCTAACAGATACCCTCGGTTTCATGGATTCTACTATTGTTTCGGTAACCCTGACCGTCTTACCAGATAATACAAATCCGCTTAATTTGATTAATGTAGCAGAAATCTCTGCTTGGCAAGATATGATGGGTTTTGATATTACAAATCTAGACCAAGATAGTAATGGCGACACCGACCCTACCAATGATGGCGTACCAGCACCAGGTGATCCGGATGATAATAATATAGATGGAGATGCCGACGAAGGGGAAGATGAGGATGACAGTGACCCTGCTGGGCTAAAAGTTTTTGATTTAGCTTTGAAAAAAACGACTACGGCAACTGGACCTTTTGTATATGGCGATACGGTCACTTTTGACTTTACCGTTTACAATCAAGGAAATATTCCTAGTACCAATATTGAAATTACAGAATATACCCCATGCGGATTTATATTTGATACTGGTGCTAATGCAAATTGGAATGCAGGAACAGGCAATACGGCTACCACTACTATTACTGATACTATACAAAGTGGCGATTCTTCTAGTGTTTCCATTCAGCTTATTCTTCAAGCCTGCGATAGTTTAGATGCTTGGAAAAATACAGGCGAAATAAGTGCTAGTGAAGACGATGAAGGAAATGATACCACCGATTCTGATGTCGATAGTGATGCAGATGACAACCCAGACAATGACGGAGAGATGGAAGACAATGCCGTAAATGGAGAAAATGGAGATGAAGATGATTCTGATTTTGAAGTAGTCGATATTTTTGATTTAGCGCAAATCAAACAAGTGGTGACCCCAAGCCCTTATGCAATAGGACAATTAATTGAATATAAAATAACCGTAGTCAACCAAGGAAATGTTAATGCCAACAATATTGTAGTTACCGATAGTTTACCAGCAGGATTGAGTTTTGATATGGCAGATAATCCATTATGGTCCGTCATTACTGGGTCGGTTCACGAATATACCATTACGACCGTATTAGAATCACTAGACACTTTCTGTATTCCAATATTTTTAACAATAGAACCCTCTACAGGAGGTAATGAAAATTATACCAATACTAGTGAAATCACCGAAAGTGAAGACGACATGGGTAATGATACGACCGACAAAGATGCGGACGATGATGATGGAGAACCAGACGACAATCAAAATGAAGATGATGATTCTTATGAAGATGGAGATGATGATAGAGATAAAGAAGTCATAGATGTCTGCATCGCAGTAGAAGGTGTTTTAGTGATTGATGCTGAATGTGGAGCAGACAATGGTTCCGTTACTATTAATTTGATTGGGAACGACACTATTGGTGTAAACTATGTCTGGAGTAACGGTATTAGCACGACGAATACGGCTAATAATTTAAGTTCGGGTATTTATACTGTTACCCTTTCTAATGGCATTCCAACTTGTAATGATACCTTAGAAATTATAGTAGGAAATTCAGGTGGGCCTATTATTACCATTGACACTTTATTGGCTGCCGCCTGTCCAAATGATGATGGAAGTGCGACGATTAGTTGGCAAGGAGGGATGTCCCCTTATGCGGTCAGCATTGACGGTGGCGCAGTTACCAACACTGGTGCAAGTACGTTCACATTCAACGGATTAAGTACGGGAATGCACAGCATAACAGTGGTTGACGCCAATGGTTGTATGGGTGTCTTATCTATAGATATTGAGCAATCAGGAGGATTAGAGGTAACCGCTACAGGTACTACAAATGCTACATGTGGTCTAGCCAATGCAGTTGCTAATTTGACAGTTCAACCAGCAGGTACTTATACCTATACTTGGAGTGACGGTGCTAGTGGTGATACGAGAACGGATTTGGTTGCAGGAATTTATGATATTACCGTGAGTGGTGCCGATGGCTGTACAGGCGAAGCACAGATTATAGTGAATAATTCAGGAGTGACGATGCCAACGGTTATCAAAACGGATGTAAATTGTGCAAATATTTGTGATGGTAGCATTATCGTAACAGCTATGAGCGGCACACATACCGTTTATGATAGTGACAATGAAATTGTTACCACGCAAGCTACAGGCGGGGAATTATGTGCAGGAGACTATATGGTTGAATACACAGATGTAAATGGTTGTATGGTTTTTGAAGTAGTCACTATAATTGAACCAGAAGTCGTAGATGTATTTGTAGAAATCATACCAATCACTTGTGAGGACGGAAAAATCTGTGTGACCAATGTATTAGGCGGTGACGGAAATTATACTTACGCTTGGATGGGAACAGGAGTAGATGGCTTGACCGATACCTGTGTGACCATTACCGAAGCTGGACTTTATACTTTAGTAATAACGGATGGAAACGGTTGTGAAAAAGCAGTAGAAATTCCCGTAGTGGATGAAGGTTGCTGCTTTACACCAGAAGGCATTGTTGTCATTGATGCTGCTTGTGGCGAAGACAATGGTTCCGTTACTATAGACATTTTAGAAGGAGCCGCTACTGCCATTACTTATACTTGGAGTGATAATGTGAGCACTACGGCTACTGCCAATAATTTAAGTGCTGGCACTTATGCTGTTACCATAGCAAATGGATTACCTGAATGTACACAAGTAATGGAAATCATTGTAGGCAATACCAATGCCCCTAATCTTGTGGTAGACGCTATCCAGCCTACCACTTGTCCAAATGATGATGGAAGTGCTTCGGTAAGTTGGGTAGATGGTATTGCCCCTTATGCCGTTTCTATAAATGGAGGTACACCTATTAATACAGGTGGTACAACCCAAACCTTCACTAATTTAGCAGCAGGAACACATGACATTGAAGTAATAGACGCGAATGGTTGTAAAGGCTATTTAGCAGTTGTAATTGAAATAGATGGCGGGCTAACCCTAGCAGTAGATAGTTCTACAGATGCGGATTGTGGCGTAGCAAATGGTACTGCCTCTATTAGCGTTACACCAACAGGCACTTATACCTACACTTGGTCAGATGCTGGAACAGGCACAAGTCGTACCGATTTAGCAAGTGGTGTTTATACGGTAACGGCATCCGATGCCAACGGCTGTACAGGCGAGACAACAATAGTTATCAACGACAATAGCGTTATCATGCCATCCTTGAGTTCCACAAATGTTAACTGTACAAATGCTTGCGACGGCAGTATTACATTACCTACCGTCACAGGAACATTTGCCATAGAAGATGCCAATGGAACAGCCATAGCAACAGCATTGGCAGATGGTAATTTATGTGCAGGCACCTACTATATACAATATACGGATGCAACAAATTGTAACGCATTCGACACGATTACCATTACGCAACCAGACCCAATAGATGTATTTATTGAAGTGATACCAGTGACTTGTGCAGATGGAGAAATATGCATCACTAATGTACTCGGTGGTTCTGGCAACTACACCTATACTTGGTCAGGTACAGGCATCCAAGGACTAAGTGATTCTTGTGTAACCGTTACCCAAGCAGGCGTTTATTCCCTAAATGTAATGGATGAAAATGGTTGTGATAAATTGATTCAAATAACCGTCTCAGAAGAAGGTTGTTGTTTCCAATTAGGTGGCAGCTTAGTCATTGATGCAGACTGTGGAGCAGACAACGGTTCTGCCACCATAGACCTTATTAGCGGAGATACGACCAATATTACTTATACTTGGAGTGATGGGGTTAGCACAACTAGAACAGCCAATAATTTAAGCGCAGGTATTTATACAGTAACCATTGAAAATGGAATGCCTGAATGTACCCAAGTTCTAGAAATACCTGTTGGAAATAATAGCGCACCTAACCTAGAAGTTATCGCTACCAATCCAGCCACCTGCCCAGATGATAATGGTAGTGTGATGGTGACTTGGAACAATGGTACTGCACCTTTTGCAATTTCTATTGATGGAGCTGCACCGACCAACACAGGTGCAAGTATCTTCACATTCTCTGATTTAGCAGCAGGCAACCATTCCATTAAAGTTATAGATGCAAATGGCTGCGAAGATTTCCTAGCGGTCACTATCGAAATCGATGGCGGATTAACCGTAACTGTAGCAAACCAAATAGACGCAGATTGTAATACCCCAAATGGTGCTGCCACCCTTAGTACAACCCCTACTGGCACTTACACTTACACATGGTCAGACGGAGGCTCTTCTAGTACAAGAACAGACCTAGCAAGTGGCATTTACACGGTTACCGTTTCCAGCACAAACGGATGTACAGAAGAAACTACGGTGGTTATCAACGATATGGGGCCAACAATGCCGAGTATTGCTAAAGCAGACGTAAGTTGTTTCAATGCTTGTGATGGTCGTATTACACTAGTGACTGGCGCTGGTACTTTTACCATTACAGACGAAGGCGGCAACGACATCAGCCTAGCCCAAGCGGGAGGAAATCTTTGCGCTGGTCAATATATTTTGGAATACACGGAAGCAGGTTGTAGCTACTTCGATACTATTCAGATTACACAACCAGAAGCCATTGATGTATATATGGAAATCACCCCAGTCACCTGTTCTGATGGAGTTATTTGTGTGACCAATGTCTTAGGCGGCAATGGCAATTATTCTTTTACTTGGTCAGGCCCAGGTATTTCGTCAGATACGACCGATGCTTGTTTAACTGTTAGTCAAGCTGGTACTTATACCCTAAGCGTAATGGATAGCAATGGTTGTGGAAAAGTCGTAGCAATACCAGTAGTAGATGAAGGTTGTTGCTTTACGCCAGAAGGTATTTTGGTAGTGGATGCTGCTTGTGGTGAAGACAATGGTTCTGTAACAATTGATATTATTGGTGGAAATGAATCCACGCTTAATTATACTTGGTCTGATAATATCAGTACCACCAACATGGCTAATAATCTTAGTGCAGGCATTTACTTTGTCACCATTGAAAATGGAATGGCGGAATGTACCCAAGTATTAGAAATTCCTATTGGAAATGTAGACGCACCAAACTTAGCTATTGAAAGCATTGACCCTGCTATCTGTCCTGACGACAATGGGTCGGTAACAATAATTTGGGAAAATGGAACTGCTCCTTTTGCTATCTCTATTGATGGTGGAACAGCTACCAATACTGGGGCAAGTACATTCACTTTCTCTAATCTTGCTACAGGCACGCACGCTATTAAAGTAGTTGATGCGGATGGTTGTGAAGATTTCTTAGCAATTACCATTGAAACAGATGGCGGCCTTGAGGTAGCAGTTGATAGCTCCACTGATGCAGATTGTGGGATTGCTAATGGAACGGCTACTATTGCTGTCACTCCTGCTAGTACTTATACTTACGCTTGGTCGGATGGAGGAACTGGTAACACTAGAAGTGATTTAGCAAGTGGTATTTACATCGTAACTGCTTCTGATACTAATGGATGTGAAGGGGAAACAACAGTAGTAATCAATAATACTGGAGCTGTAATGCCTAGTATTACTTCTACTAATGTCAATTGTATCAATGCTTGTGATGGGGCCATTATGGTAACTGCTGGTGTAGGAATTTTCACCATCACTGATGAAGGTGGCACTGAAATCACCCTTGCCCAAGCAGACGGAAGTCTTTGTGCGGGTCAATATATAATCGAATATGTGGAAGCAGGTTGTAGCAATTTTGATACGGTTCAAATTACGCAACCTGAAGCAATTGATGTCTTTATAGAAGTAACGCCAGTCACTTGTTCTGATGGTAAAATTTGTATTACAAATGTTCTTGGAGGAACAGGTGCTTATACTTACACTTGGTCAGGTACAGGAATTGATGGATTAACCGATTCTTGTGTAGCTATTACCGAAGGTGGTATTTACACCTTGAATGTAATGGATGAAAACGGCTGTAATAAATCAGTCGATATAAATATAGCAGATGAAGGCTGTTGCTTTGAACCTGAAGGTATAGTCGTAATTGATGCAGTATGTGGAGACAATACGGGTATGGCAACAGTAAACATTACAAGCGGAGATACAGATATACTAAGCTATAATTGGTCAGGAAACGTTAGTAACTCAAATGTAGCAACAAATTTAAGTGCAGGTATCTACTCTGTGACCATTGAAAATGGGATGGCAGAATGTACACAAATACTAGAGGTGGCAATAGGAAATACAGATGGGCCAAACTTAAATATCTCGGCTATTCAACCAGCTACTTGTCCAAATGAGGATGGCAGTGTAAGCGTTAACTGGAGTGGAGCAAAAGCACCTTATGAAGTATATTTAAACAACACACTTAATACAACTACAAATAGTACCACCCATACTTTTGCTAATTTAGCAAGTGGCAACTATAGCATTGAATTAATTGACTCGGTAGGCTGTAAAGCATTCCTAGCAGTAACCATAGAAACAGCTGGTGGTTTAGCGGTGAGTGTTGATAGCTCAACCGATGCAGACTGTGGTGCTGCCAATGGTACAGCTACCATTAGCGTAATACCTGCTGGCACTTATACCTATACCTGGTCTGATGGCGGTGTTGGAATTTCTCGTACTGACTTATCAAGTGGTATTTACACCGTAACAGCTGCTGATGCTATTGGCTGTACTGGAGAAACGACGATTATCATCAATAATACAGGAGTCACGATGCCAGCTATCAGCAAAATAGATGTTAGTTGTCACAATGCTTGTGATGGTAGTATTATTTTAGACAATAGCATTGGCATTTTCGAAATTACCAACGAGAATGGCAATGAAATAACCTTAGCACAAACGAATGGTAATTTATGTGCAGGGGAATATTATATTGAATTTACAGATGCTGGGGGTTGCCAATCTTTTGATACACTTACTATTGACCAACCTGAGGCGATAGATATATACTTAGAAGTAGCCCCAATTGTTTGTCGTCAAGGAAAAATATGCATTACAGAGGTAACTGGCGGAAGTGAAACTTTTACTTATTTATGGTCAGGAACAGATGTTGAAGGATTGACAGATAGCTGTATAGTTGTAACCCAGCCAGGATATTACACCTTGACGGTCAGTGATGGAAATGGTTGTGATAAGACCATAGAAGTTTATGTTGAATTTATTGACTGTATAGTAGATTTAGCCCTTAAGAAAACAGCTACTGAATCTGGTCCATTTGTGTATGGAGATACCGTGACTTATAACTTTACAGTGTACAACCAAGGAAATTTGCCTGCAACTAATATTGATATTTTAGAGCAAACACCTTGTGGATTTAGTTTTGATGCTTCTATCAATCCAGCTTGGATTGCTGGCGCAAATGGTACAGCATCCACTCGAATAACCGATACTTTGGAAGCGGGTGATTCTAGTATAGTAGCCATTGACTTAATCCTTCAATATTGCAGTACTCCAGGGGCTTACAACAATCAAGGAGAAATAACCCATACGGAAGATGAATTAGGGAATGATACGACAGATGATGATGTAGATAGCAAGGCGGATGAAAACCCTAATAATGATGGGGACATGAAAAATGATGAGACAGAAAACGAAAATGGAGATGAGGATGATAGTGACTTTGAAGAAATTGAAATCTTCGATTTAGCCTTAACTAAGAATCTGAAACAAGGACAATTCAACACAGTCTATGTTGGTAATATTGTTGAATACGAATTAGCGATTCATAATCAAGGAAATATAACGGCTTACGATATTGAAGTAACAGATTATGCACCAGCTAGTTTAGTATACGAAGCGATTCAAAATACAACGATAAATACAGGAAATGATTATGATTGGACAGTGATAGGAGGCAATCCTACTTATGTAGCTATTGATTCCTTACAGCCATTTGAAACCACCTATGTAACAATTCGCCTAAGAGTAGACCCGAACTTTAGTGGAGGAGACTTAATTAATTATGCAGAAATCAGTCATGCGTGTATTGAAACAGATGGTGCCAATGCGAAAGATGCCGATTCCGATGCTGATGATAATAATGGAAATGATAATGGTGGAGATTATGGTACACTAACCGACAATAATATTGACGGAGATGGTACAATAGATGAAGATGACCACGACCCAGCAAAAATTACCACTATTGCCAATTATGCCGTAATTGTGGACCCTTGTACTTGCTTAGGAGGTGGATTGATTGGAGATAAAGTAGCTATCTATTCTACTAAAGCTAATGAAATTTGGGCATTAACGGTTAATACCGGAATGTATAATGCAAATTCTACGTCAAGTAATTTAATGAGTATCCCGCTTGGAACTACTGCAAATTATGTAGGAATAGTTAATGGTTTACACCGATATGAATTGCCATTAATTCATTTGGATGGAATAGGCTATACTGCTTCTTTCACCAATGGGACGAATACATTATCAGTAGCTAATATATGTAGCTGTCCAACTATTCCTACAGACCCAGATGGCACACCAGTACCACCTGATAGTATGATAGTTGTACCTATGACTAAAACGCCTGTCGAAAATACACTATCAAGTTGTGATGGCATTCCTTATATCAGTTCAACTGGTGAACTATATGTAGATACAGCAGCTTGTAGAATAGTGCAGACCATTTGTCCAACCGACCAATGGAAGCAAATTAGCTTCAACTTCTCTGAATTTGAATTAGCTGCGGGAGATACCCTTTGTGTATTCGAAGGAAATGATACAACAACCTTCCCTATTGCTAAATGGAGCGGTGTAGGTGTTAGTCAAACGAGCGGGTGGATTAGTTCACATTGTAGCCCTACCGTGAATCCAAGCGGTTGTTTAACCTTCTTGTTTAAGACCAATGGGGATAATAATAAAGGAACTGGTTGGAAAGCCGAAGTAACTTGCGATGACAGAGGCGTTACCTTAAATGCAACTGACCAACACGCTAATTTGACTTGTGAAGAAACTTTCAAAGTATTCACCATCGAATCAGCTTCTATTGCTGCTGATTGTGGTTCCGTTGTAGATTCTCAGATAGTTCGAGTCTTTAATGCGCTTGGAGAATTATGTAAGGATACTTGTTTAGCTGCTACCGATAGTTTCGATGAAACCTTTGGTTTAGGAACTTATATGGTGGAATATAAATTGAAAAGTGATACGGTTAAACAAACTAGGTCTGTCTTGACAGTATCAGAAGCACCTTTAGTGTGCAACGATAGAGTAAACATTCCTTTAGGTTCTAGCTGTAGTATCTTCTTAACACCTGATGATTTATTAGAAGGACCTTGCGATACCATTACCGATTCGGTTTACTACTTTATCACCCTTAAAGGAGTAGATAAAAACGGTCAACCTACTGTATTAGCGACAGGTGGTGGAAAAGGCGGTAATTATCCAGCTATCACCAAAGAGATGATTGACCAATGTGGTGGAACGATTACTACGGAGATTGAAAAACGATACTATGATGGATTAAATCTTACTTTCTGTAATAATGGTCCACAAGGAGTTAGCTGTGAAGTAGAAGTCGAGGTCATGGACCAAACGATTCCTTTCTTTACTGGTATATCCACTATAGCCGATACCTTCAGATTATGTGGTGCGGATTTAACACCAGAGAATCTAGGTATTCCTACACCAACTGCTTTGGATAACTGTACAGAGGCAAGCGTTGAATTTACGAGTGTGAATGTCTTAACCGATGGCGGCACTTGTGATACCACTAGAGCACAAATCATCTGGACGGCAACTGATGCTTGTGGCAACACAGCTACCGCTAGTCAATCAGTGGTTATCTTACGACCTGAAATTACAGATATTGTACTCGCTCCAAACACCGTCCTTAGTTGTGGCGAAGATGGAACCGAAGCATTAAATGATTTTGATAAAGCTGGTGTACCAAGCATCCAAGTAGGTAAAGTAGTCAACGGGGTCTTAGTACCGACGGATACAATTGCCTTAGATACGGCTAACTACATCTGTGGATACATCTTACAGAAAACAGATGTAAGGGTTGCTGCTGATTGTGGCATCAAAGTATTCCGTTCTTGGGATGTCTTAGATTGGTGTGACTCGGCTAATGGACCACAACCGCTTGCGACTCAATTTATCGAGTTGAGAGATACTTTAGCACCTACTTTTGTAGACAATATCTTGCCGACTAGGGTTTTAGATTTACCACATGATGCTTGTAGGTTAGATATTACCACTTTAGACCATCCGAGTGCAACGGATAACTGCTCTGCGGTATCTGTTCGAATGGATGCAGTCTTTAGAATTGAAAATGGTACCAACTGGCAGATTGAAGCAGATGAATTAACTGCACTTGATTGTGATTCGTTCTTAGTTCAGTGGGTGGCAGAAGATGCTTGTCATGAACAGTTAAAGAATGATACGATTACTCAATTAATTTTAATTGAAGATAATACCGCACCATCTGCTGCTTGTGTGGATAAGATTAATTTATCACTCGGGCAAAATGATGCGAAGTTACATTATAGTGATATTGACGGAGGGTCTTACGATGCTTGTGGCATTGTGACCTACGAAGTCAGTAGAGATGAAGAAAACTGGGACTCGACCGTGATTTTCACTTGTGAAGACGCGCATGCAGCAGCAACCGTTTACTTAAGAGTAACTGATAGCAAAGGCAATCAAAGCACTTGCTGGATGACCGTAAATGTAGAAGATAAGATTGCACCAATTTGTAGCGATTTACCAGATATGACGGAAAATTGTGATGAATTACACCTATCAGATTTAGGAGCCAGTACAGATACTAATGACAATGGCTTAATAGATGATGATTGGGTCGATATGACGGACGAGCAAATTGAGTTATTCAATGCAAAATATGGCAATCCTAATTGCTCGGATAATATTACTTGCAATACATTAATTGTTCAACAACAATATCAATTAGCGGCGAGGGAATGTGGTCGAGCAGCTATTCAACGTCGATTCAGAGCAATTGATTGGGATGGTCAAGGTAGAACTTCTAACTGGGCTACGCAAAACATCAATATCGAATCAACGGAAAATTGGTCGGTTACTTTACCGAGTGATTGGAAAGGAACATGCGGAGATAATGTACCAAGTAACGAATTAAATATTGTCAACGGTGCTTGTGATTTAATCGCTTATGAAGTAGAAGAAAAAGTATTCACGATAACAGAAGATGCTTGCTTAAAAGTGGTTAGAACCTTTACTATCATTAACTGGTGTAATTATGAAGCAGGTCAACCTGCTACACAAATTACTAGAGTTGAAAATGAGCATGGTATGGTTACTAATGCTAGAACTATTACCTCAGATGAATTTGAAAACGTAGGCAAGTTAGAATACATTCAAATCTTGAAATTACAAGATGATACAGCTCCAGTTATTACACTTGGAAATGTGGATAATTGTATCGAAAGTGCCGATTGTAAAACAACTAAGCGTTTTGCCATCACTGCCAATGACTGTAATACTGCCGCAACCATTGACTTAGCTTACAATTGGACCATTAGTACCAATGGTACGCAATTGGCAACAGGCGAAGGGTCATTCTTCAACTATGAAGTAGCACCTAATGTTAACTACGAAGTAGAATGGACGGTGGTCGATAAATGTGGAAATACCGCTAAGGAAACTGCAAATTATGAATTCTCAGATTGCAGGAAACCAGCACCTTATTGCTTGCATGGTACAGCGGTAGAACTAATGTCTACTGGTATGATTCAAGTTTGGGCAGAAGACTTTGAGAGAGGTAGTACAGATAATTGTACCCCTACGGATAAATTAGCCTATCGAATTTGGCATGCCAACTTAGGCGAAGCACCAACTGATTTAGCAGGAGTGCAAGCACTTCCAGAAGTACTAACTTTTGATTGTGCGACTTTAGGACAGCAAAATGTGAACTTCTATGTGATTGACGAAGCAGGCAACTGGGACTTCTGTACCACTTATGTTATCATACAGGACAATATGAATGCTTGTCAAAATACAGGTAATGAAAATACCGATACTATAGAAATGGCAGTCATAAGTGGTATCATCATGGATTGGAAGCAGAAAACTGTGGAAGAAGTTCAAGTTTCAACTTCAACTTCAACTTCAACTTCAACCCAAGCAGACGGTTTCTACAACTTCGAGTTGGCAATGAATAATCCATATACTATCGTACCTAAGAAGAATCAACAACCATTAAACGGAGTTAGTACTTTTGATTTAGTCTTGATTTCTAAGCATATCTTAGGCATCACGGAGTTTGATAATCCTTATCAAATGATTGCAGCAGATGCAAACAACTCTCGTAGCATTACTGCCTTCGATATGGTTCAAATCAGACAATTGATTTTGAATATCAAAACGGAGTTCACCAATAATGAAAGTTGGAGATTTGTAGATGCAGCATATGAATTTACAACGGACCAACCACTATCAGAAGCCTTCCCTGAAGTAACGCAGGTTGCTGACCTGCGCCACGATATGCAAATAGATTTTGTCGCAGTAAAAGTAGGAGATGTCAACGGCAATGCTCGAACAAATAGTCTAGCTCAAGCGGAAGACAGAACGACTGCTAATACTTTTGAAATCACAACAGAAGACCAAGAATTGAGAGCTGGTCAGACTTATACCGTCGAATTCAACACGACACAATTAGCAGATATTCAAGGCTATCAATTCACCTTAGGATATGAAGACTTGAAATTGGAGAAATTGAATAGTGGTGTTGCAGGAGTTGAAAACTTTGGTTTACACAAAATGGACGATGGTATGATTACGACGAGTTGGAACAGTTCAGTTGGCAGTTCGCAGTTGGCAGTTGGCAGTGGGCAACCTTCAACCGTCCTTTTCAACATCAAATTCACTGCTTTAAAAGATGGAAAGTTGAGCGAACAACTTAGTTTAATCAATCGACCAACCGTTATCGAAGCATATTCCGCAGGAACCCGTCTGGGTGAGAAAGCTGGCGAATTGATGGACGTTCAGTTAACCTTCACTACCCCACTCTCTGATACTCCATTTGAATTATTCCAGAATCAGCCAAACCCATTCCATGATAAAACCATCATTGGATTCAATTTACCAGGAGATGCGGAAGTCGAATTAGTTCTAAGAGATGAAACGGGTAGGGTCTTGAAGACTATCAAACAGAATGGAACCGCTGGTTATAATACGATACAATTAGAAATAGAAGATTTATCTAATGGATTTATATATTATCAATTGTCTACTAAATTTGGCACAAAAGCCAAGAAGATGATTCAACTGAAATAAAAGACATTCTTTTTGCAATTAAACCGATTTAGCTTAGATGTAGCTTAGACCTCTGGTCTGAGTAGGTCTAGTTAACATCTACTCAGACCAGAGGTCTAAGCTACTTTTTGCAAGAATTACGAAAGAACCATAAAACAAACTCTGGATAGAAAGCATCCAAAATTAACATTGAGCCGATAAGTATTCTTTACTTATTGGCTTTTTTTATTCAAAAAGAGATAAAATCTATACCTATTAAAAAAAAACTAAAAATTAATATTGTCACATAATTAAATGAATATAAAATAAAATCATATAAATAAATTAACATGTATTCTGAGTAAAATTGCGCTTTATCTCGATTTAGTCCCAACCTAGTCCGTATGGAACAGCACTTTTACTAAGGACAAATCCCAATTGCGCCCATATAATAAAATCGGACAATCATTAAGCTGACGGTCTGTTTTTCATCTTAAAAAAGGTCAATTTAAATTTACCTAAAAACATCACTGTCACAAAAAGTAATTTATCACATAATATAAAATCAATAAGAAGTTTAGATTTGTGCAACACTACTAATACATTGAATTAATTTCAATGCTCTCCTTTTTTATTTTCATCAAATAGCTCTGGAGAGAGAATCATAACTAAACCTAGACTCATTAGTCAATAAGACTAGTTTGAGACTTAATAGTTATAACATTAAAGGACCCATACAAATTTATCTCCCCAATTCTCCCCCTATTAATTACTATTACAAACTCAGAATTATTTTTTGGTTTTAAAATGCAGGAAGAGTGAAATGATATCCAAAAACAGTAAGTTCTCAATGTACCGACGAATTCATTCGTCGCTTGCTTATATTGACAGCGACGAATAAATTCGTCGGTACGTTTAAGCAAAATATATTTGGAACTTGACAAACCTATGTAAAGAATTGAATTGCAGTAAAATTGACTGTACTAGCTGTCATATCTGTAATTAATTATTTTCATTCCTCCATTCTCTTCTAAGGAACTCTGAAAAAATAAATTTATCAATTTTGAAATATGAACCCGTACGGGTGAACCTCGAAAAGGATGGGCAGCTTTTCAATGGGTTGAAAACCTATGGAAAAAAGATTCAATTCAAAATTCTTCTGGTAAATTTATTTTTTCAGTAATACTAAGCATTTACCAAAGGCATTAAAGGGCTACAATATTTTAAAGGAAACCTGCAAATACAGGTTGACCTAACAATATTGCTATATCCAACAATTAAATAGAGATGAATCATAGTAGGGCCTCCCCTATTCCTGCTTTTCATTGGTAAGGACTAAAATCTCATGAAAATTCTGCAACAACTTAATAGCTTAAGCGCACTACTCTTGGTATGCCTTTTTTGCTCGTTTTCTTTTTCAAGAGCTATATCCAATCGAATTGAGTTAACGAATAGTTCCGAAATATGGGGAGGTTATTATCATCAATATCAAATTTCTAACTGCGAAGAAGAAGGGGCAGCAAAAGCTGTTTTACAACAATATTCCAAAACGGTCATTTCATCAATTCTTGCTTCAAAGGCAACAATAAATTCAGAAGTTGAACAATCAAGACTCGTTGACTATACTAGCACTTCAACAACAAATACGCAACTTAACGCCATGTCATCAACTTGCCCAAACATTCGGGTACAAGAAATGCAAGGCGTGCCCAATTTTTCAGAAACGGACCAATTAGTCATTTGTGGGGCAGCAGATACCTTAGCGTATTTAATTTATATAGAAGAACCCGGTAATATTTCGGGGACTCAACTAACCTTAGATTTTAAACCAGGTATGCAATACGCTGGTTTTCAACTCACCCATTATGACGGCACCGCCATCTCAGTGGTAGATGATACACCAGAAAAACCTCGTTTTTTATTGGATGGAATTACGGAAGGTGTTTATGTAGCTTATGTAGGTGTAGAAAGCACTTGCGAAGCCAATATCGATGCGATTAATTATACCGTGGACCTTAAATTTAATTTCATTTATGAAGATACTTTAGGTGCTTTTACTAGTTGCAAGCAAACTGTATCTCCAGACCGTTCTTATAACACCACGGTTCGAGAACCTGTAATAAATTTTAGAACAGCTAATAATATTAGCATTACTTCTTTGGGTACACAAACATGTACCGATATTTGGTTGTCTCAAGATGGGATTAAAGCTAATTTATCCGAGTTTAATTTTGCTATAACAAATTTAGATTTAACAGGAAACCTAAATTTAAATTCCATAAAAGCGAATAATCAAACACTAGATTATACCTACGACAATGCGACAAAAACATTACAAGCTACACCAAACGGTTTTCATTTCGAAGATAATAGCTTTCCCGCACCAGCTGATGAATGGTTTGATACAGGAGAACAAATTCGCATACAACTCTGCT
>CAYMSC010000010.1:29887-36107 GCA_964392805.1 uncultured Saprospiraceae bacterium | reverse complement strand
ACTTAGACTTCTTCGTTCATTACTTTCCAGAGCAAATCTTTTAATTCTTGTATACCTTGTTGGGTTGCAGAGGAAATAAATACGTGAGGTAAGTCATCTGGGATTTCGGGAGCTAGAAGTTCTAATAATTCTTCATCTGCTAAATCACATTTGGAAATCGCTAAAACTCTAGGTTTATCCAATAATTCTGGATTATACATTTTTAGCTCATTTAGTAAAATCTCGTACTCTTTTCTTATGTCATCCGCATCGCAAGGAATCATAAATAAAAGGGTAGCATTTCGTTCGATATGTCGTAAGAAACGATGACCAATTCCTTTTCCTTCGTGTGCTTTTTCAATAATTCCCGGAATATCTGCCATTACAAAAGAACGAGCATCTCTATATTGAACGATTCCTAAGTTCGGTACTAAAGTAGTGAAGGCATAATCAGCTATTTTAGGTTTGGCTGCTGAAACTACCGATAATAGCGTAGATTTTCCGGCATTTGGAAATCCAACCAAACCAACATCTGCTAATAATTTTAATTCTAATATTTTCCAACCTTCATCCCCATCTCTACCCGGTTGGGCATAACGAGGTGTTTGATTGGTAGGAGATTTGAAATGAGCATTTCCCCATCCTCCTTTTCCGCCTGGAATAAGAATTTGCTCCTCGTCATGTTGATTAATTTCGAAAAGCGTTTCGCCCGTTTCCACATCTTTTGCTACTGTTCCTAAAGGAACATCTAAAATTATATCTTCTCCCGTTGCACCTGAACTATGGCTACCTCCTCCTACGAAACCATCCGTAGCATGAATGTGTTTTCTATATTTTAAATGGAGCAAAGTCCATCTATTTTGATTGCCTTTTATGATGATATGGCCTCCTCTACCTCCGTCACCACCATCAGGACCACCCTTGGCAGTCATTTTATCTCTAAAAAAGTGAGCAGACCCCGCCCCTCCTTTGCCCGAACGGCAAAATATCTTCACATAATCTACAAAATTCTGTCCTGCCATTTTTATTTCTTTTCATTTTTAACCGCTTCGTACATCATTTTTACGTCCTCTAGACCAAAGGTGCCTACTAATCCAGTTTGGAAAATATATTCCTTGTCTCCTTGAATTTTTAAATACTTAAAACCATAATTGGTAGCAGTAGAATCAAAAACGGTCGAATAGATAAAGCCCGCTTCTTCTTCTTCGATGATTTCTGAGAAATAGGCGTTACTTTTGGCTTCCGCTAAATGACTAGCTTTGACGACTGATACATCAGTAGTTGTGGCATCATAGGCAAAAATTTGTACGTCATAATTATCAGCAGGGCTTTTAATTGTAATGTCTTGAGAAAAACTCAAACTTCCTGCTACTACTTTTGCACTATCAGGTGCCATGATAGTGATTGGTATGCCATGTTGCAATAAGTCTAGTGATTTAAGGTTAGTTTTAGAAGTATTTTGGCAAGCGAATAATCCTGTGAAAAGTATAGCTAATATTAAATAGTGAATCTTCATATTATTGACAGCAAGTTGTGTTCTGATTAAATTTAAAAACAAAATTAGCCTTTTATCGACACCTTACAAAGCAAATAGCGTTTGCTATTTTGATATTACTGCTTTTCTAACATTTCTTTAAGGGAATAAATTCAAATTGAGCATTTTTTATTATAAACTTAACAACTTTGTTAAACTAAAAACTAATTTTTATTACTTTTTCATCGTAAAATATTATTTCAATTATTCTTGTAAATCTTAATTAATCTATGATTTTATGCTTTTAGAAATTTGTGCTAGTTCCCTTCAATCAGCTATCAATGCACAGACTGGTGGCGCGCAACGAATTGAATTATGTTGTAATTTGGAACAAGGTGGATTAACACCGAGTCATGGAACTATTAAATTAGCTCGCCAAGCATTGTCTATTGAAATTTTTGTATTGATTCGGCCAAGAGCAGGAGATTTTACTTATACCGAATTAGAAATAGCGCAAATGCAAGAAGACATTTTATATTGTAAATCTATTGGCATTAATGGAGTCGTATTTGGTGTTTTAAATGAGCAAAATGAAATTGATTTAGAAATCAATAAAGAATTAGTAGTGTTGGCAAAACCCATGCAAACCACTTTTCATCGAGCTTTTGATTGTCTTAAAAAACCATTAGATGATTTAGAAAAAATAATTGATTTAGGCTTTGATAGAATTCTAACTTCTGGGTTAGCACCTACCGCTATCGAAGGAAAATTTTTATTAAAAAAATTGATTGAGCAAGCTCAAAATAGAATAACCGTTTTACCAGGTAGTGGGCTGAATAGTCAGAATGTTGGTAATTTTATTGCTTTTACCAAGCCTAAAGAAATCCACGCTTCTGCTAAAAAAACGATTTCCCCTATAACAAAATCGCTCTTTTCTGTTCCTTACTTTGAAACGGATGTAAAAGAAGTCCAACGACTGATAGCTATTTTATAACGATTCAGTTGAAAATATTGAATATTCGTAAATGAGTCTGCAATTTTTTTAACATCTTTGAGGTTATATTTTGTGTCTTTAAAATTAGAGAACCATAATAAAAAGTTTACTCTTATGAAATTTTTATTTTCTATTGCTTTTACTTTTTGTACTGTTTTTGCTTTTAGCCAATCTCCCATTGGTGTTTGGAAATCTATTGATGATGAAACAGGAGAAGAAAGGTCTAATGTGACAATTTATGAACAGAACGGAAAGATTTATGGAAAAATCACCAAGCTTTTAGCAGCTAAACCCGATATACTTTGTGAGGAATGCTCTGGTGCTAAAAAGAATAAACCAATATTGGGATTAGTGATTATCGAAGATTTAAAAGCGGAAGGTGGTTATTGGAAAAGCGGAAAAATATTGGATCCTGAAAGTGGCAATGTATACGGTTGTAGCATTTGGTTTGAAGATGGGGAGTCAGATGTATTACAAGTGAGAGGTAAGCATTGGACTGGTTTTTATCGAACGCAGACTTGGCACCGAGTTAAATGAGTTTTATCAAAAAAAGAATAGCTAGTTTTGGTTATGCCTTCGAGGGAATTTTTGAAGTCATTCAATCTCAACCCAATTTTATTATTCATTTTTTAGCTGCTTTCTTTGCTATTGCAGCAGGGTTTTATTTTACTATTTCTACTACGGAATGGTGTTTTGTAATAGGCAGTATTGCACTTGTATTAGGGGCAGAAACTTTTAATACAGCTATTGAGCATTTGACCAATTTAGTGGCACCTGATTATCATATTCTGGCAAAAAAAACGAAAGATGCTGCCGCTGGTGGGGTCCTATTCATTGCTATTGGTGCAGCGTTTATTGGTTTAACTATTTTCTTACCAAAATTTTTAGCCCTCTTTTCTTTTTAAACAAAAATGATTTGTCCTTGTTAATAGCTTTTGATTTACTATAAAAATAAAGCTAAATAACTATGACACATTTAACAATTGGTGACAAAGCACCTAATTTTAGCGGTATCACAGAAAAAGGAGAAAATATTTCCTTAACTGATTTTACTGGTAAGAAATTGATTTTATTTTTCTACCCTAAAGATAATACACCGGGTTGCACGGCAGAAGCTTGTAATTTGAGAGATAATTATAGTGCCTTGAAGAATAAAGGATTTGAATTATTAGGCGTTAGCCCAGATAGTGCTAGGAAACATCAAAACTTTATTAATAAATTTGAATTTCCTTTCAGTTTATTGGCAGATACAGAGCTAGAAACAATTAAAGCTTATGGTATTTGGGGGCCTAAAAAATTTATGGGGAAAGAATATGAAGGAGTGCATCGAACTACTTTTTTAATTGATGAAGCAGGCAAAATTTCTGAGGTTTTTACTAAGGTGAAAACGAAAACACATGCCGAGCAGATTTTTGATTCGATAGCAAACTGATAAACACTATAATAAAAGACTATAGATTTGTCAGATTTTTGAAAATCTGACAAATCTTTTCTTCTGAAATCTATTTTTTTATCACCTTGATTTCCACTCTATCATTAATAGTATGTTCCTCTACAGAACAATCTATATCCATCAAACAATTATTAAGCGGTTGTTGTCCTCCATAGCCTTTTCCTTGCATACTACTTTCATCAATACCTTTTCTTCCTAAATAATCTAAAATTGCATCAGCTCGTTTTTGGGTCAAACTTATCTTTTCTTCAAAGCTACTCAAGTTAGCCGTATGCGATGCAATTTCTATTTTTAACGTTTGATGCTTTTTTAAAAGGGCGGCTATTTGGTCTAATTCTTTAGCAATTTTATAGGTCACAAAATATTCTCCTTCAAAGAATTGAATGTTGGGCGCAGTATAGATTTTATTTTTTTCAAGACTAGTCTCTTCTGTATCAAATTGTTCTAAAAAAGCTTTCCGTTCGATTATTACTTCCTTTTCTTCTTTGCTAGTTGTAGGTTGATTTTCCTGCTGTGCTCGATTTTTTTTGTCTAGCGTAGGTTGATTAATAGGTCTAGTCACAGCTACTCTAGCGGGCGGAATTATTTTTTCTTTTTTACTAATTGTAGATTGACTTTCCTTCTGTTCAGCGATTTTTTCTTCTTGTGTAGGTTGATTAATGGGCGTAGTCTCCACTACCTTAGTCGATGGAGCGATTTTTTCTTTGCTAATCGTGGATTGACTTTCCTTCTGCTCAGCGATTTTTTCTTCTAATGCAGGTTGATTAATCGGCGTAGTCTCCACTACTTTAGTCGATGGAGCGATTTTTTCTTTGCTAATCGTGGATTGACTTTCCTTCTGCTCAGCGATTTTTTCTTCTAATGCAGGTTGATTAATCGGCGTAGTCTCCACTACTTTATTCATTGAAACTATTTTTTCTTCTTTTATGGACACAGAAGTTAAAATTGTCTGATTCATGTTCGCTGCCTCGGGATTAAAAGAGACTAAAAAAATATCATCATCACCTCCTTCTCTTGAAGAAGTAAATAAACCCATTTCTTCATTCTTGCTAATGAAAATAGAAATATCATCGGTTGGGCTATTAATTGGTGCACCTAAATTTGTAGGTGTTTCCCATTCCCCATTTTTGTCTTTTTGAGTAACAAAAATATCAAAACCTCCTACCCCTAAATGTCCTTTTGAACAGAAGTAAAGTTTTCCATTTGGATGAATAAAAGGAAACCCTTCATGTCCGTTTGTATTGATAGTAGCCCCTAAATTTTTTGGCCTACTCCATTTATTTTTTTCTTTTTTAGATACATAAATATCGGTACCTCCTAAGCCTCCTGCTTTATCTGAGACAAAAAATAAAGTTTTTCCGTCAGCAGAAAGCGCAGGGTGCATATAATTAGAAGCAGTTCTACAAAAATTTAATAATTCTGCTTTCTCCCAATTTTCTCCATTGGAAGATTTGGCTTGATAAAGTTGTAAACAATAGGCATTTTGTTTATTCAAATGATTTCCATTTCTGGTAAAAACCATAGAAGCACCTGTTGATTGAAAAGTTGCCATCCCCGTATTCTTTCTAGCATCATTTATTTTAGAAATATATTCTTTAGCTGGACTAAATGTTCCATCGGGCTTTAATTCGCTGTGATAAAGGCGTAGATAGCTTCTGTCTGTTGCACCAGATTTGGTGTCTAAAAATTTCAGTTTTCCTTTTCTATCAGATGTAAAAACAATACCATTGTCCCAAAACACGGGTGCATTATCATCTTGTTCTGAATTTTGAGTAAAAGAAATAATTATAGCTTGACCAAAATAGGCAGGTACGGTTTTAGCAAAATCACAAGAAGCGATCATTCTATCAACCGTCTCATCATCCGTTTCAATAGCAGCATATTTCTTAAACCAATTTTTAGCTTCATCATACCGCCCATTACTCATCAATGTTTCTGCATAAAAATAATACGATTTTGTTTTTGCCCTTTCATTAGTAACTATTTCTTCATATAACTTGGTGGCTTCTTCAATTTGATTGGTTATTTTATAACAAAAAGCTAATTTACTCTTTATACTTAAATTTTTTTTACTGGTTAGGGCTTTTTTATAATGAGGAATAGCTAAGGCATACTTATCCTCTTTAAAAAACTGGTTTGCCTTTTTTAAGTCTTTACTTTGACCAGATACATTGGAGATAAATATAAAAAGAAGACTAAGCAATGTGATTAAGCGCATAGACAATAGTTTGGTACTACTATAAAACGTACTTTTATAGGTTTATCATATGTTTTTCAAAAACATAGAATTTTTTATCTTACAGTTGAATAGGTGACTTAT
>CAYMSC010000010.1:15116-29787 GCA_964392805.1 uncultured Saprospiraceae bacterium | reverse complement strand
ATATGTTTTTCAAAAACATAGAATTTTTTATCTTACAGTTGAATAGGTGACTTATAGTTTATCTTGACAATGTTAAATTAAAAGAAAAATTATGTGAATGTTTTTTTGACGCTGAAGGACGCTGACTTTTTATGACTTTATTATGTTTTTTAACCTACTAGAAATGAAAACATAATAAATCATAATTTCAAACAGCGTTTCTCAGCGTCAAAAAAATATATCTATTAAATAATTTCCTAATTTAACATTGTCAAGTTGTTTTACATATTAGCACAAAAACTATGCGAGAAAAAGTTATAGAAATCATATAAACAACCAACAATGGCAAAACATTTGGAAACAGGCAAAAAAGGAGAGGATTTAGCTACTAAGTTACTCAAAGAGAAGGGCTACGATATTTTAGAAACAAACTGGCGTTTTCGAAGAGCAGAGGTCGATATTATTGCTAAGGATGGAAAAATTTTGGTTTTTGTGGAGGTAAAAACTCGAAGCTATGATTATTTTGGAAAACCAGCTTCTTTTGTGTCTGCTCGAAAAAAAGTGCTATTGCAAGATGCGGCGACTGCTTACATGAGAAAAATAAATCATACTTGGGAAATTCGATTTGATATTATTGGTATTTTATTACCTAAAAACAAAAAAATGGAAATTAATCATTTTGAAGATGCTTTTTTTCCGGGACTGTAAAAAAAGCTATTTTCTAAAAATGTAACATACTTGTTTCTAATTGGCTTATTTCTTTATTACTCACAATATGTCCTGCAAAATCTTCTGCAAAATTTAACCCTTTATAATACCATCTTTGCCCTTCTAATTCAGCAAAATCATTAAAAATATAAATTTGTTGGACATCAATCGCTAGCCCTTTACCAATCGCTTTTGTGACGGCTTCTTTGATGGTCCATATTTTAAAAAATTCATGGTAAGCATTTGTTGCTAATTTAATATTTTTTTGGTCTACTTCGTTTAGAATATAAGCAAAATCAGCTAAATTAATTTTTCTAATTTTTTCTACATCTAATCCAATTGCCCTCGTTTTTGAAAAGGCACAAGCAACAACATTTCCAGAATGGGCAATATTAAAATTGATAGCAGGATTCCATAAAGGACAGTTGTTTTTATTATAATGAAGGTCTACTAATCGGAAGTCTTGAAAACCTAACACGTTCATTCCTTCTTTTAATAATAACCTACCTACTAATAGCTGATACTTATTTTCTTCTTTTCGATATCGACGGATTCGTTCTTTTATATCTTCAGGCATTTGCCGAAAATAAAAACCCCATTTTTTTACAGAAAAAGACAGAATGGCTTTATGGTAAAAGATTTGTATCATTTAATTAATGTATATGATTTTATTTTATGATTAAAAAAACTGCTTATTCTTACGTTTTGAAAAGCAGGTGATTATTTTTTTTTGTAAATTTGTCATGAACGACTGCTCCCTATCAACGTATAATTCTAGATAACCTACTTTTCCCTCACTTATAATAACCGTTATTTTTTTACTAGATTAAGCGATGCAATGTCTTCAAAAAACGAAACACTTTTTGACGAACACTACCTCTTACCCAATATAGTTGAACACTATGTAGCTACAATTCCCTATGCCCTAGCGTTAATTTATGATAATCAAACACTAACTTACCAAGAATTAGACCGACAGTCCTCAATTTTAGCTAATTATTTACAAAATAATGGTGTTAAAAGAGGAGATTTTGTAGCGATTTATCTGGAACGTTCTTTAGATTTAATTATCTCCATTTTAGCTATTCAAAAAGCTGGCGGAGCTTATGTTCCTATTGATATTGCCTATCCAAGTAATCGGGTGGCATTTATGATTCAAGATGCGCAGGTTAAAATTGTACTGACGCAAAGTGTTTATCGAGAAAATATTCCTGCGGATAATTTATCGATTATTTGTTTAGATACTCAAAAAACGACCATTCTTTCTCAGAATAACTCCAATTTTCAAATTGTCAATGAACCGTCGGATATAGCCTATATGATTTATACCTCGGGTTCTACGGGCAAACCCAAAGGGGTGATGATTAGCCATGAAAATGTTTTTAATCAATTAGAAGGACAACAAAACATAGCACCTGAACGCATTCATAAAATGCTTTTGACCTGTTCTATTTCTTTTGATGTGTCTGTACTTACTATTTATTGGACCTTATACCAAGGGGCTACTTTGGTTATTCCTCATCAAGATGAAGAGAAAGATATTGCCCGATTAGCGGATACAATAGAAAATGCGCAAATTTCTCATATATTAACGTTACCTTCTCTCCATACTTTAATTTTAGAACAAGCTGCCCCTGAAAAATTACAATCTTTAAAACTGATAAATGTCTCAGGGGAGGTATGTCCTACTTCTTTGACTCAAAAACACGAAGCGATTCTGCCAAATTGCCAACTGTATAATCTTTATGGACCTACAGAAGCAACGGTTAATTGTACTTATTTTAAAATACCGAAGGGATTTGCTGCGACTAAAGTACCTATTGGGATTCCGATTGATAATTATGAGCTTTTTATTTTAGATGAAAATTTAGAAGAAGTCGAAGGCAATGAAGTAGGCGAAATTTATATTGGTGGCACTAAGGAGGTAGTTGGAAAAGGCTATTGGAATCGACCAAAATTAAGTAGAGAAAGATTTATAGAAAATCCTCACTTAGCGATTAGAGGAGGCAATACTTTATACAGAACGGGGGATTTAGCTCGATGGATGCCTGATGGAAATATTGAGTTTTTAGGACGGACTGATTTTCAAGTCAAATTTAATGGCTATCGAATTGAATTAGGAGAAATAGAAGCAGCCATTAGTCATTATAAAAAAATTAAAGAGGTGGTTGTTTTATTAAAAAATCAACCGGAACCTCAGTTGATTGCTTATGTAACAACACATGATTCAAAGCAATTGAATATATCTGAAATACGGACTTTTTTGGCGCACAAACTGCCTGTTTATATGCTGCCGTCAAAATTTGTCGTTTTAGATACGATGCCTTTAACCCCTAATGGTAAATTTGACCGAAAAGCATTGCCAAACCCACCTAATGATAGACCAATCCTAGCACAAAATTACCAAGCCCCACAGGGCGAACTGGAAGAAAAATTGACGCAATATTGGACAGCTATTTTACAAATAAATCCTATTGGTCGGCATGATAAATTTTTTGAACTTGGAGGTACTTCTATTCAAGCAGCACAATTTATTGGGCAACTGCAAAAAGAGTTAGATACTTCCATTTTTGTGACTACTATTTTTGACAATCCAACTATTGCTACTTATGCAAAAATGTTGGAAACAGCATATCATTTAGCCATAGCAAAAGCTTTTCCTGCTGCTGAAAATTTGCCTATTGAAGCGTCAACTTCTTTAACTATAATACAGCAACAAGATTTTAAAAAATACATTCCTATCCTTTCAAAATTTGACGATTCTACAAGGAAAAATCCTACGGCTATTTTTATTTTAGCTCCACCCCGTTCAGGTACAAGTTTGTTGAGTTTAATGCTGGCGGGACATCCTGATTTAATTGCTTTTAATGAATTAAAACTATTAGGTTTCCATAGTTTAAAAGAACGAAATGCTGCTTATGTTGAAAAATTTAGTCTTTGGCAAGAAGGAGCGATACGAGCAGTAATGGAGCTGAAAAAATGTAGGGTTGAGGAGGCAAGAAATATTATTGACGATTTTGAAAAGAACGGCACGACTACCAAAGATTTTTATCACCAATTACAACAGTGGGCTGCTCCAAAAATTATTGTCGATAAAACGCCTGCATACGCCTTAGATAGGCAAGCACTACAAAAAATAGCACAAGATTTTGAACAACCGCTTTTTATCCATCTAACTCGCCACCCTTTATCAACGGTTAATTCCTTTGAGAAATATCACATGGAACAGGTCTTATATTTAAAAGACCATCCTTATACTTCAAAAGAATTGGGAGAGTTGGTTTGGCAAGAGAGTCATCAGAATATTAGTGAATTTTTAAAAGGTATTCCACAAGAACAACAAATCAAGTTAAGCTATGAGAATTTAGTCACACAGCCTGAATCAATCCTTAAAGCATTGTGTACTCAATTAAATCTTGCTTTTCATCCTAATTTATTAAAGCCCTACCAAAATATAAGTAAGAAAGCTATTGATGGAATTCACACAGATTCTCGTTCTATGAGTGATAGTAATTTGTTGAAATTTAATACCATCCAATCAGCAAAAGCAGAAGAATGGAAAGCTGCTTTAAAGGATAATTTTTTATCGACGGCTTCTTGGCAGTTAGCAGATAAATTAGGCTATGAATTGCCTAATAAAAGGAGTGCTGGCATACTTCAAGAAAAAAATAGAAGGATAATAGAAGAAACACTTTCTTCTGCTTCTGATGAGCAACACAAAAAAAATACACTAACAAATTCAACAGATATTGCTATAATTGGTATGTCCTGTCGGCTACCAGGAGCAAATACCTTACATGAATTTTGGACAAATTTAGTGAATGGAACAGATGTTAGCGAAAGGGTGACCGAAGCGGATTTAATTAAAGTAGGCTTAGATCCGTCACTTTTAAATCAGTCTAGTTATGTCGCTAAAAAAATGACCTTAGAGGGAATGGATTGTTTCGATGCACCTTTTTTTGGTTATTATCCCAAAGAGGCTGAATTGATGGACCCACAGCATCGGGTATTACTAGAGGTGGCTTATGCTTCTCTAGAAAATGCAGGCTATAATCCATATCAATTTGAAGGCAAAATAGGCATTTTTGGAGGTGTTGCTAGAAATGCTTATTTCACAGATAATATTGCGACACATCCCGATTTACTAAAATCAGCAGGAGATTATTCGGATACTTTAGGTAGCGAAAAAACTTTTGCGATAAGCCGAGTTGCTTATAAATTAAATTTAAGAGGCCCTGCGGTTAATATTCAAACGGCATGTTCTACTTCGGGAACAGCGATTCATTTAGCTTGCCAAAGTTTAGTAAGCGGAGATTCGGATATGGTTTTGGTTAGTGGCGGTAGGATTCAGCCTAATTTGAATGCTGGGTACAGGTATATAGAGGGAGGACCACTTTCTCCCGATGGCACTATTCGTGCCTTTGATGCGGAGGCAAAAGGGATGGTTCGGGGCAATGGAATGGTGAGTATTGTTTTGAAAAAACTGGATAAAGCCGTTGCCGATAGAGACCATATTTGGGGGCTTATTAAAGGCACTGCAATTAATAATGATGGAGCCGATAAAATTGGTTTTACCGCTCCTAGTGTGAAAGGTCAAGCAAGAACAATTACTACTGCTTTGGCTAAAGCTAATTTAACAGCAAACGACATTGATTATATAGAGGCACATGGTACTGGAACTATTTTAGGTGACCCAATTGAAGTAGAAGGACTAACAAAAGCTTTTAGAGATAGTACGGATAAAAAACAGTTTTGTGCGATTGGTTCAGTAAAAACGGCGATTGGTCATTTAGATGCAGGTTCTTGCTTAGCAGGGATTATTAAAACAGCTTTGGCTTTAAAATATGAATTATTGCCTCCTTCTTTAAATTTTGAAGCTCCGAATCCACAAATAGATTTTGCCAATTCTCCTTTTTATGTAAACGATAAATTGCAAAGATGGAAAAGTGGAGACCGAATTCGACGAGCAGGAGTTAGTTCTTTTGGGCTAGGTGGAACGAATGCTCATATTATTTTGGAAGAAGCACCTAGAAAACTTCAAACTTCAAGCTCAACTTCAAACTCAAAAAAAATACAGCATTTATATTTACTTTCGGCAAAAAATGAGACCGTTTTAGAACAGCAAAAAATAAATTTAACTGCTTTTTTAGAACGAAAACCAGATGCTGATTCAGCAAATATCGCTTATACCTTATCAACTGGACGACCTGCTTTTAATTTCCGTAGCGCCAAGCTCCAGCTTGGTGACCATATTACAAGGATTAAACAACTATCGAACGGAAATTTAACCTTACAGAATGCACCAATTGTTTTTCTTTTTCCCGGCGGTGGTGCGCAGTATGTAGCGATGGCAAAAGATTTATATGAAGCTTACCCTACCTTCAAATCCACCGTTGATTTTTGTGTTGATTTTCTAAAAAAAGATGCTAACCTAAATATTGAAAAATTTCTTTTTCCTACTCCGAATATAGATTTAGCACTTTTACAAAAAGAAATTGAACAACCAACAAATGCTTTAGCGACTTTATTCACTATCGAATATGCTTTAACTAAATTATGGCAGCATTGGGGTATTCAACCTGACCAACTGATTGGACATAGCATGGGCGAATATACAGCTGCTTGTATTGCTGGTGTATTTTCGTTGGAAGATGGTTTGAGATTAGTAAGCCTCCGAGGTCAATTATTTGAAAGTCTTAGTACAGAAGGGGCTATGTTAAGTGTGCCAATGTCCGAAAAAGAAATTGACCCTTTTTTAACAAAAGAAACGACGGTCTCCGTAATTAATAAACCTAATAGTTGTGTGGTTTCTGGGACAGCAGCAGCTATTGATATTTTACAAAAAAGCTTAACCCATAAAAATATAGAAGTAGCTAGAATTCATATTAAAGTAGCGGCACATTCTGCACAAATGGATCCAATTATTCCCCAATTCAAAGCTTTTTTAGAAACCATTGATTTTAAGTCGCCAACTATTCCAATTATTTCAAATTTGGATGGAAACTGGGTAAACAAAGTTGACATCACAAGCCCTCAATATTGGTTAAACCATTTAAGACAAACAGTCCGTTTTTCGGATGGAATAGCTACTATTTTTAAGCAAGAAAATATTGTTTTGCTAGAAGTTGGGCCGGGACAGACTTTGGCTACTTTTGCTCGGCAACATCCAGCTAAAAAGAAACATCATTGTATTTATTCTTCGCTTCGACATCCGAAAGAAACGATTCCCGATGTTGCCTTTATATTGAAATCATTAGGAAAGATGTGGTGCAATGGCATAGCTGTAAATTGGGAAAATTATTATCAACATTTTGCTTCGTATAAAACTTCCTTACCTACTTATCCTTTTGAACGGAAACGTTATTGGATTGAACCATTAGCAGTTGGCGGTAAGCAGGTAGGCAGTAGGCAGGAAGTGAAAGAATTAGCAGTTATTGAGCCGAACCAAGCAACTTCTTCGGTTGAATCGACAGTTCTAGCAATTAGTAGGAAAGAGCATTTAATTACGCTGATTAAAGATATTTTATTTCAACTAAGTGGACTCGAACCTGAGGAGATGGAAAGCGATGCTACTTTTTTAGAGCTTGGTTTTGATTCGCTGTTTTTGACGCAGGCTATTACTAAATTTAATCGAAAATTTAAGTTAGCTATTACATTCAGGCAATTATTTGAAGAAGCTTCTACCATTGAAACTTTGGCGGAATTTGTTGATGGAGCATTGGCAGAGGGATTATTTATGCCTAAACAAGTTCAGCAAGCGTTGCCTATTTCGACGGGTTCAATTGGGCAAGCACAAAGCCTGTCCCAAACTTTCGAAGGGGCAGCCCCTTCGGGGTCTTTGCAAGCGATTATTAATCAGCAGTTGCATATTATGCAGCAACAGTTGGATTTATTAAAAGGTGGTAGGCAAGTTGCTTCACCAAATTTCAATACGACAAATAGTTCTATTGCCAAAGAAGCAATAGAACCACTTAAATTAACTTCTTTACCAAAACAAGTTTCGGAAGCGGATAAATCTAAGGGTTTTGGTCCTTGGAAGCCAATTCCAAAAGGAATAGCTGAATTGACCGATTTTCAACAAAGTCAGTTAAAAGATTTTATTGAAAAATATAATGAGAAAACAGCAGGTTCTAAAAAATTAAGCCAAGAACAACGACAATATTTAGCGGACCCACGTTCTATCCAAGCTTTTAATAAATTGTGGAAAGATGCTATTTACCAGATTGCGATGTCTCGTTCAAAGGGGTCAAAAATGTGGGATGTGGATGGCAATGAGTACATTGATTTTTTAATGAGTTTTGGCATTGGACTGTTCGGACATACACCAGATTTTGTGCAATCCGCAGTTATCGACCAAATGCAAAAGGGAACAGAATTGGCAGTTTTGCCACCTTTGGCAAAAGAGGTCGCTCAGTTAGTTTGTGAACTCACAGGCATGGAACGAGCGACTTTAGTGAATACAGGGTCGGAAGCTATTTCTGCTGCGATTCGTGCTGCTAGAACGGTGACGGGTAAGGAAAAAGTAGCGGTTTTTGAAGGCGATTATCATGGAATCACCGATGAAATGTTGGTTAGAGGTATACAATTGAAAGGTCGAACGAAAGCAGTTACGATTGCTCCTGGCATTCCTGATGCTGCGGTTGAAAATGTTTTGGTATTATATTATGATGACCCTAATTTGATAGAAGTCATCGAAGATAATGCCGATGATTTAGCGGCTATTATTATTGAACCTTTTCATACTCAAACGCCACATTTACAAAGAAAAGCGGTCATTGAAAAAGTGAGGGCGATTTCTACGGAAGAAGAGATTGCTTTGATTTATGATGAATTGGTAACTGGTTTCCGTTTGACGCAAAGTGGGGCGCAAGGTTGGTATGGCGTTCCTGCGGATATTTGTGCTTATGGCAAAATTGCGAGTGGTGGTTTACCTATCGCAATGGTTGCTGGTCAAGCCAAATATTTGGATGCTTTTGATGGAGGACAATGGCAATATGGCGATGATTCTTTTCCAGAGGCAATGGTTACTTTTTTTGGTGGCACTTTTGTTAAACATCCATTGAGTTTGGCTGCTGCCAAAGCTGTTTTAGAAAAAATTAAAAAGGAAGGCCCACGAGTTCAATTAAATCTAAATAAAAAAACAAAGGCTTTTGCAGAAAGATTAGCGGAACTTTTCTTGAAAACAAAAGCTCCTTTAGCTATCAAATCGGCTGCTTCTATTTTAGCGGTTAAGGTTATAGATAACTTTCCATTGTCTAAATTATTTTTTCATATGATGCGCTTCAAAGGCGTGTATGTGACGGAAAGAGCTGGGTTTTTATCGACCGAACATTCTGATGAAGACTTGGAAAAAGTCTTTAATGCTTATGAATCGGCTATTGCCGAAATGTTTGACCGACAATTTTTTACGCCTTGGGACGGTCCGGATTTAAATGAAATTATTGACCCTGCGGCTTTGGGACTTGCGATTAATCCTTTTGAAAAGAAAGAAGTACCATTAACGGATGGGCAAGAAGAAATTTGGATAGGCCATCAGTTCAGTGAACAAGCTGCTTTGGCTTATAATTTAGCGACAGAAATACGATTGGAAGGTGTTTTTGAGTTGGAAAAAATGGAGGAAGCTATCCAGCAATTAATTAAAAGGCATGAATCATTAAGAACGACTTTTAGCAGAGATGGTCATTCCCAAATAATTGCTCCCTACGAAGCAATAGAAATTCCTTTTATTGATTTGCAAGAGGAAAAATCTACGATTCTTTCTTTAGCAGAAATTCATTTGTTGGAAGCAGAAACACCAATGGATTTATTTGATGGTCCACTTGTGCGTTTTAAAATTGTTCGATTGGAAGCGGAAGTTCATTTAGTCATTATTACGGTTCACCACATTATTGCAGACGGTTGGTCGCTTGGTATTTTAAGTACTGATTTAGGAGAATTATATGCTAAAACGATTGGTAAAAAGCATAAATATTTAACGCCTCCAAAACAGTTGAGTACTTATGCTTTGGAAAGTAGTCAAGCTAAAAAATCGGCCGCTTACCTAAAATCAGAAAATTATTGGGCGACGCAATTTAGCGAAGACATACCCGTTTTAGCATTTCCAACGGACCGATTAAGACCGCCAATTAAAACTTATAACTCAGCCTTAGAAAAGATTTATTTTTCGACGGATATTCAACAACAAATTAGAAAAACCGCAGCGAAACAAGGCACGACTTTTTATAATTTTATGTTTGCTGCTTTTCAAGTTTTTATCCACCGTTTATCCCAACAAGAAACCTTTACTTTAGGCGTGGTTGCGGCAGGACAAGCGATTGCAGGAAATCAAGATTTGGTAGGGCATAGCGTTAGTTTATTACCGCTAAAAATGTCCGTGAATGGGGCAGATAATTTTGGAACGCATCTAAAAAAAGTGAGAGGCAAAATCTTAGATGCTTTTGACCATCAAAATTATACCTTAGGTGCTTTAGTTAAAAAACTAAAATTACCGAGAGACACAAGTCGCCAACCGATTATTTCGGTGCTATTTAATTTAGATAGTGATTTTAGTCAACTTAATTTTGGGGACTTAAAAGTATCGACTAGAGGAGTGCCTAGAAACTACGAAACTTTTGATATTTTTATTAATTTAAAACCAACGAAAGAAGGAGTTTTCTTTGAATGGATTTATAATACGGACTTATTTGAAGCAGCTACCATTAAAAGGCGTTTATTAGAATTTGAGACTTTGCTTAAAGGAATTTTAATTGAGCCAGACCAACCAATTTCTACCCTAAAAATTTTGCCAAAGAAGGAAGAGGAAAAGTTATTAACAACTTGGAATCAAACAAATGTGGATAACTTTCCGAAAGCGTGTATCTATAATTTATTTCATCAGCAAATTCAAAAGACACCTCATAATATTGCTTTAAAATTTGATGATCAACAATTTACCTACCTTGAATTAGAAAATAAAACTTGCACTTTAGCAGGCTATTTACAACAAAAAGGGGTTAGAAGAGGCAAAAAGGTAGGTGTTTATTTAGAACGCTCTGCCGAAATGTTGATAAGTCTACTAGCAATATTAAAACTAGGGGCTATTTATATTCCGCTAGACCCGATTAATCCGACGGAGCGATTGCAAGTTATTTTAGAGGATGTGCAAGCCGAATTTTTAATTAGTCATGATTCATTAAAAAATGCTTTACCTAATTTTTCTGGTCAAACACTTTTTTATGAAGATGGAAAAAACAATGCCTTTAAAGCCATTATTGAAAATGGGTTGACCCCAAGAACTGATGACTTAGCCTATATTATTTATACCTCTGGTTCGACTGGAAAACCCAAAGGAATAGCCATTCCACATTATGCCGTAGTCGACCACCATTATGCCATTATTAATCAATTTAATATCGACCAAACCGATAAAATATTAGCGGTTGCCTCTATTGCTTTTGACCCTTCTGTGCAAGATTTTTTCCTGCCTTTATTTGTGGGCGCGCAAGTGATTATAGCAGATAAAGAAGCGGTAAAAGATGGCTTTTTATTGAAAAAATTAATAGCGCAACACCAACCAACTTTGATGCAAGCAACGCCCTCCACGTGGCAAATGTTATTATTGGCTGGTTGGCAAAATAACCCTCAGTTAAAAGCATTGTCTGGAGGAGAAGGTTTGTCAAAAGAATTAGCTAAAGCATTATTGGTTAATTCAAAAGAAGTATGGAATATTTACGGTCCATCCGAAACGACAATTTGGTCAACAGCAAAGCAAATTCATCCAGATTTAATCAATGATTTGAGTTTTAGCTATTTGCCTGTTGGCAAACCGATTAATAATGTCAAAATTTATATTTTGGATGGTTCTCTACAACCAGTTCCAATAGGAGTCGGTGGTGAAATTTATATTGCGGGAATCGGTGTGGCCCCTCAAGGATATTATCATTTAAATGAGTTAACGGCTAAAACCTTTATTCCTAATCCTTTTTCAAAAGAGGACAATTACCAAGTGCTTTATCGAACAGGAGATAGGGGGCGTTATTTGTCGAATGGAGATATAGAATACCTTAATCGGGGAGACAAGCAAGTTAAAATTCGAGGATATAGAATAGAATTAGGGGATATAGAAACTACGATTGGGCAATTTGAAGGTGTTGCAGAGAATAGAGTCGTTGTGAGAGAAGATCAACCAAATGATAGACGACTGGCGGCTTATATGGTTGTAAAAAATCAAGCAAATTTTTCTGTTGATGCGTTAAAATCTTTCTTACAAGCACAATTGCCTGCTTATATGATTCCTGTTGCTTTTGTGTTGATGGAAAAATTTCCTTTAACCGTATCTAAAAAGGTAGACCGTAGTAAATTGCCTGTTCCTGAATGGGCAAAAACAGTTGAAAATGAAACGGCTCTTCCTCCTGCTTCTGCTACAGAAAAAATATTGGCTAATATATGGAGAGAACTATTAGGTATTAAAAAGATAAGTGTCCATGATGACTTTTTTGAATTGGGTGGACACTCTTTGATTGCTGTTAGTATGATGGCAAAAATTGAGCAAACTATCGGTAGAAAAGTGCCTTTAGCTTCCTTGTTGAAAAACTCAACAATTTGTCAATTAGCCACACTTTTAGACGAACAAGAAGAAGGTCTTTTTGAAAGTTCTCTAGTACCTATTAAAACAACTGGTAGTAAACCACCACTTTATTTAATTCATGGTGGAGGGCTGCATGTTTTGATGTTCCAAACGTTGGCAGCCAATATGGACGCAGAACAACCCATATATGCTTTACAAGCTAAAGGATTAAATGGAGAGGGTGAACCATTGAGTCGTATTGAGGATATGGCGACTCATTATATTCAAGAAATCGAGAAACTCAACTTAAATCAACCTTATGCTTTAGCTGGTTATTCTTTTGGTGGATTAATTGCGTTTGAAATGGCAAAACAACTAAAAGCTGCCAATAAAGAAGTACTAATGCTTAGCGTTTTTGATACCGTTATTAAGCCCGAACTGACGGAGTTAGAAAGTTCTTTTACAGAGAAAATTGCAACTATTGGTAAAAAGGTAGCTTGGAACTTAAAGGATTTAGTGAAGCACCCTGTGGATAATTTTAGTTACCGAAAATATGTCTATCAACGTCGGCTTAATAATTGGAAGTATAAAATGTTGAAGGATGATAAATATGTTGATTATGATAAGCAAAATCCACTGGAATCCATTGTCAGTAAAAGTAATTTTGACGCTTGGAATAATTATAAAATAACGCCTTATGACGGACAGTTATATTTATTTCGGGCAAAAGAACAACGATTTTTTATTAGAGACCAACATTTTTTAGGTTGGAAGCCTTTTATTAAAAGAAAAATTCATATCTTAGATGTTCCTGGAGATCACTTAAGTTTATTCAACCCCCCCAACGGTATAACTTTTGCCAAAATTCTTCAACAATTATTGAACGACATTAAATAACTTCCCCCTTTTAGGATAGTACACATTAAAGGTCATTTAGCGAAACTAAAGCATCTAAACTTTGTGTTTAGAAAGCGTAAACAAGATAATATTTTTTAAGCTCTCCTTCTGTGTCTTTCCACAAATCCAAGTATTAATAACACATTTTCCCCCTTTAAACACTATTGTTAAAGTACGATGAGTGATTATTCAATGGTAACCTTATTGAATGATTTTCTAGTAGATGAACCCCTCATACAAAAACAAAAAGTATGAACAAAGCTTTTTTCGACATCGGAAAAACCTGCCCCCTTTTATTATTTCTGTTAGTAATTATTTTTTGCAGTCCTAACTCTTTATTGGCCCAACCTGCTGGTTTTTCTGACGAGCTAGTACTTGATGGGTGGTCTCAGGCGGTAGGTATTACATTTGATGAGAATGGTCGAATGTATGTTTGGGAAAAAGGAGGCAAAGTTTGGGCGGTCGAAAATGGAATTAAACCTGCTGAACCCCTCATTGATATAAGCGAAGAAGTGGGCAATTGGAGAGATTTTGGACTGATTGGATTTGCCCTAGATCCTAACTTTTTGAATAATGGACATATCTATCTTTGGTATGTTGTAGATAGACATCATCTACTTAATTTTGGTACGCCTAACTATGATGCTAATGTGTCTAGTGAGAAAGAAGCCACTATTGCACGCCTTACTAGATACACAACTAATTTGGCTAATAATTTTAGAACAACAGATTATAGGAGTAGAAAAATATTAATTGGCGAATCTAAATCTTCGGGACCACCTATTTTACATGAATCACATGGTGCGGGACAAATTATTTTTGGTGCAGATGGAACACTATTAGTAACCGTTGGAGATGGGGCTAGTTTTTTGAACCCTGTTGATGAAGGTTCGCATCCTACTACTTATCACCAGCAAGCTTTGGAAGATGGCATTATTACACCTGCTCAAAATATAGGCGCTTATCGTTGCCAATCTTTGAATAATTTAAGTGGTAAAATTTTACGTATTGACCCCGAAACAGGAGACGGCGTACCTTCTAATCCTTATTTTCAACCGACTAATCCTCGCTCTCCTCAATCAAGGACTTGGAGTTTAGGCGTACGGAATCCTTATCGAATTGCTTTAAAACCCGAAACAGGAAGCCATAATGCGACTGACGGAAATCCTGGTACTTTTTTCTTTGGAGATGTTGGATGGTCTACTTGGGAAGATCTTAATGTTGTAGAAAGAGCAGGGCAAAATTTTGGTTGGCCTATTTATGAAGGCATTAACCAAAAAGCAGGGTATAATAATCCCAATTATGCGATTGCGGATGCCATACATTCCCAACCTAAAATAGATTGGCGGCATGGTGCAGACCAAGCCAGGGCTTTTGTTAATAATCAAATTACAAGTATTGGAAATGGTATTGTGAGTGGCGAACAATTTCGAGGTAATTCATCTACTGGGGGTGTCTGGTATACAGGAGATGATTTTCCTGAAGCTTATCAAAATACTTATTTTCACGCAGATTATAGCGCAGGATGGATTCGTAATTTTG
>CAYMSC010000010.1:0-15016 GCA_964392805.1 uncultured Saprospiraceae bacterium | reverse complement strand
GACGGACTTTTTTATGTACGTTATCCAAATCAAATTAGGCGAATTACGTATACGGGGGACTCCAATAAGAAACCGATTCCTGTCGTAGAAATGGATAGAAACTATGGGCCTAGTCCTTTGAAGGTAGAGTTTGATGCTTCCCAATCTTTTGACCCTGAATTTAGTCCACTTACTTTTCTTTGGGATTTTGGCAGCAATGTTACGAGTACAGAATCAAGCCCTTCCATTATTTTTGATGCTTCCTCAACGAGACCGACCACTTATTCTGTCAAATTATTTGTATCAGATGAACAAGGCGCTACTACTGAAAAAATAATTCCTATTTCTTTAAATAATAGTCCTCCTGTCATCGTTTCAACAAGCTTAGATAATATTAATTCTTTTAGTGCAAGTAGTGGTGCAACTTTCGATTTGAATGCGGTTGTTACAGATGCAGAACATAGTGGACAACTAAAATACGAATGGCAGACTACCCTTTTTCACGATGGGCATAGTCACGCTGAACCTATTGATAATAATCCGTCAACTTCTACTTCCTTATCTCTTATTGATTGTGACGGTTCTTCTTATTGGTTTAGGGTTACTTTGAAAGTAACAGACCCAGATGGTTTGTTTGCTACCTTTCAAAAAGATATTTTTCCCGATTGCCAAGGATTGCCACAAACGATTAACTATACACCAATTGCTGACCAATCTATTACGGCAGGTGATATTGTGTTGAATGCTACGGCAACTTCGGGATTGCCTGTGAGCATGTATTTATTGGAAGGACCAGCAGTTATCTTTGGTAATAAAATTGTTCCTAGTGGTATTCCCGGTAAAGTAACCATTAGAGCAACTCAAGGCGGAAATGAAGTTTATCGACCAGCCAGCCCTATTGAAAGTAGTTTTAATATTGTATTGCCGACTAATGTTTCTTGTACGGCTGAGGGATTGATTACTAGAGATATTTGGTATGGTGGGGGTAGAAATTCTATCAATGATATTCCTGTTAATAATATACCTAACGAAACGAATACCTTAACAAATTTTGAAGTAGCTCCTTTTACGGCTACGGATAATGCCCAACGAGTTAGAGGATTTATTTGTCCGCCCTCTACGGGACTTTATACTTTTTGGATTGCTAGTGATGATGATAGTCAATTGTGGTTAAGTACAAATGCCAATCCTAGTAATAGACGGCTTATTGCTAATATTACAGGCAGTACTCGTGCGAATCAATGGAATAAATATGCCTCTCAACAATCTGAACCTATATTTCTAGTTGCAGGTAGTCAATATTATATCGAGAATTTGATGAGCGGTGGAGGTCATTTATCTACTGGGTGGAAAATGCCTGATAATACCTTAGACCGACCAATTTCTGGGCAGTATCTTTCAACTTATAAAGGGAAACAAGAACAGCACATTAATTTTTTTGGTATTCCTGATAAATTAACGAGTGACCCTGCTTTCACAATAGGTGCTACTGCAAGTTCTGCTTTGCCAGTGGATTTTTCAATTGTCTCTGGTCCAGCGACCGTTTCTGGAACGACTGTTACCTTAACGGGTGATGTAGGAACAGTGGTCATTCGTGCGGAACAAAGCGGAAATGACCAATTTCTAGCTGCAACAGGTGTGGAACGTCGATTTGAGGTTATGGCATTACCAACTTTGCCAAGTGTAATAATTACTAGTCCTTCAAATGGAAGTAGTTTTTCGGAGAATGCTATCAATGTTCAATATACTTTGTCAGGAAATTTAGCATTTCATAATGCAGACCATTTATTTGTAAGTTTAGACAATCATGCGCCTATTGATGTGCATATTCTTAATGGAGTTTATGCTTTAGATAATTTAACGGAAGGGGAACATATATTGAAAATGCAATTAGCAGATAGTAATCATCGGCCATTTACCAATCCAGAAGCTACTGCTTTTGTTAGCTTCTCTATTATACCTTCTGAAAAAGAACAAACGATTAATTTTTTTCCTATTCTTGATAAATTAACGACTGCTGTTCCTTTTTCCATTAGTGCTAGTGCTACTTCTGGATTGCCTGTAATACTTAGTGTAGAATCTGGACCGGCAAGTATGAATGGAAATACGATTTCACTAAATGGAACGTCTGGAGTTGTAGTGATTAAAGCTACTCAAAATGGAAATGAGGAATACAAACCAGCAAATACAGTTAGACAATCTTTTGTTGTGGCGGAACCTGCTGTTGAAAGATTAAGTCAATCAATATCTTTTGACCCTATTGCCAATAAATTTACGACCGATGACCCCTTTGAAGTAAATGTAAGTGCTTCTTCTGGGCTACCCATAGACTTAGTAATTGAATCAGGACCAGCAAGGGTAGAAGGAAAGGAAATTACGCTAACGGGTGCTTCTGGTACGGTTACTATTAGAGCTAATCAAGCGGGGAATGAGGAATATAAAAGAGCGATTTCTTTTGGTCGGTCTTTTTCTGTAACAGAAAAAATAAAACAAAATCAAACAATAGCTTTTGACCCTATTTTTAATAAAAAAGCAGATGATCCTGCATTTAATATAAGTGCAACAGCTTCTTCTGGATTACCAGTTAGTTTTAGTATTCTCGCTGGTCCAGCTTCTGTCAGCGGAAATAGAATAACTTTAAACGGAACAGCAGGAACAGTGATAGTTAGAGCTAGTCAAACGGGAAATGAAGATTATTATCCTGCTACAAATTACGATCGTTCTTTTATTGTCAATCCCGCTGATGTAGTAAAAGCTAATCAACTCATTACTTTTCCTACTATTCCTAATAAACTGACTACGGATGTGTCTTTTTCAGTTAGTGCATCTTCTTCCTCTGGATTATCAGTAGATTTTTCTATTCTCTCTGGCCCAGCTTCTATTAATGGAAATACCATTACCTTGAATGGTTCATCAGGAACGGTTGTCGTACAGGCTAATCAAAATGGGAATAATGAATACCAAGCTGCGCCAAATGTCAATCGTTCTTTTAATGTGGTAGAACCCGTAGAGGAAGCAACTGAAAATAATGACCCTATGAATTATTGTACCTTGAGCAGTCTTTTCCCTTGGCAAGAATGGATTGGTCAAGTTACTTTCGGAGCATTAGATAATGTCTCTTCTAAAGATGTTTATAAATTATATGAAGAGCCGACTATTGTGCAAACAGCGCAAAGTTATTTATTGACGGTCAAGCCTGCATTTAGCTGGACGCAGTGGGATGAGTTTATTAATGTTTGGATTGATTTTAATAGAGATGGTGATTTTGAGGATACTGGAGAAAATGTTATTTCAGGTATTAGTGCAGCAGGTTCACCCCAACAAAATGTAGTAGGGGTTTCTGTGAATGTTTTAATACCTGCTAACGCAGCAATTGGCGAAACAAGAATGCGAGTAGCTATGCAAAGAGAAAGTGCTGCTACACCTTGTGGGACTATCTATCGCGGAGAAGTAGAAGATTATGTTTTAGATATAATTGGAGGAACGTCAGTTCCTCCGCCAATTGAACAACAAAGTCAAACGATTAACTTTCCGCCTATTCCAGACCAATTAACGACGAATGCTTCTATTAGTTTAAATGCTACGGCTACTTCTGGATTACCTATTTCTTATGTTGTTATTGCTGGTCCTGCGACCGTGAATACCAATATTTTGACTTTAACAGGAAACGAAGGAAGGGTGGTTGTGGATGCTCGACAAGATGGGGATAGTGAATACCTGCCTGCTCAAACGATAAATCGTGCTTTTAGCGTGATGGCACCTTCTTTGCCCGAAGAAAATGAGGTATCAGCGGTTGTGGACTATTGTACTTCAAAAGGTAATTTTCCTTGGCAAGAATGGATAGCTAATGTGTCTTTAGGGGCGATTAATCATAATTCTGGTAAAGATGGTTATGGAGACTTTACGAATATAGTTACGCAGCTTGATAAAGAAATTTCTTACGATATTAGCATTAGTCCTGCTTTTAGTTGGACGCAATGGGATGAACATATAACGGTATGGATTGACTTTAATCAGAATGGCCGATTTGATGATATTGGAGAACAGGTGCTTGCGGGGATTAGTTTGGCTGGAACACCACAGTCTATTCCTCAAATAGTTTCTGGAACAATAACAATTCCTACGTCTGCTAAAAGTGGAACGACTCGAATGAGAGTATCAATGCGAAAGGAAGGGACAGCTACTGCTTGTGAAAATTTTGAATTTGGAGAAGTAGAGGATTACAGTATTAATATTGGAGCAAGTGCATCTGGACGGGCTGCACAAATATTGACCTTTTCTGCTTATGCTGATAAAAACCAGAAAGTAGACCTAGAATGGATTTCTAATGGAGATCAATCAGCAACTAATTATCTAATAGAGCGATCAACAGATAATTTTAGTTTTTTCAAAATCAAAGATATGGCTCCACTAAGTGAATCAGGTGAAGCTAATTTTTATTCTTCGATAGATGATACCCCATTAAAGGGAATCGCTTATTATCGAATTAAACAACTTAATGACAATGGTTCTTTTAAGTATTCTAATGCCGTAATGGTAGAGAGAGCTTATGGAATAGAAGAATTTTATTTGTTTCCAAACCCAGTAAAAGAGATAATAAACGTACACTTAAAACCCTTTTTAGGAAAATCTGCTCACCTGAAAATTTATAATTCTTATGGACAATTAATGAAGGAAAGTAAGTTACAAAATATACAGACACCAACACTTGGATTTAATATGAGCGAAGCACAAAACGGGATGTATTATTTATATATCAAACCAGAAGGGCGAAAAGAAATTGGGCGGAAGTTTATTCTCAATCGAGATTATTGAGTAGAGGGCAGTTGTTTTAGAAAAAAGAAATACTTTTTTAATAGAAAAGATTGTGGTAAAACAGAGAGGAAATTAATAATATTTTATTTCCTCTCTGCTTTTTGTATCCTGCTAGGTAAACAAAATTTTAGCTAAAGCTATTGATGATTTGTAAAAAATCATCTGGCTTTAAAGAAGCACCACCAACTAAACCTCCATCTACATCAGGTTGACTAAAAATCTCTTTAGCATTAGCTGGTTTGACACTACCACCATATAAAATACTAATGCCTTCTGCTATATCTGCACCATATTTATCGGCTAATAATTGGCGAATTGCTTTGTGCATTTCTTGTGCTTGTTGTGGAGATGCGGTAACGCCTGTGCCAATTGCCCAAATCGGTTCATATGCAATGACAATTTTACTAAAAGCTTTCTTTTTAAGATGAAAAAGACTTTCTTCTAATTGTTTTTTGACATGTGCAACATGTGTTCCTGCTTCTCTAATAGCAAGCGGCTCGCCACAACAGAAAATTGGGAGTAGTCGCTTACCTAAGACGGTATTCACTTTAGCAGCTAATAGTTCGTGACTTTCCTTAAAATATTCTCTTCTTTCAGAGTGACCAAGAATTACATACTTTGCTCCGACGGATTTAATCATTTCTACCGAAGTTTCTCCTGTATATGCTCCACTTTGCTCTTGGTGACAATTTTGTGCGGCTACTTCTACATTTGGTACTTTTTTGACGATGTTTGCTACTGCATTCAAATGTATAGCTGGTGTTCCTAGAATCACTAAATTCTCTGTGCTGGTCATGCCTTTAGCAATTGCGTTGGCCAAGGCTCTTCCTTCTTTATAGGTTTTATTCATTTTCCAGTTACCTGCTGCTATTTGCTGTCTTTTCATAACTTTTATTGCGTTTTGAGTTTTGACGAAAAAAAAATTGAAAAACATTCATCTTATTTTTCGTCATTTTTAAATGTTAATATTGACTTTTTTACCTAAAAATTTAGGTTGTTTATTCAAAATGATAATGTCTAATATAGCTTTGCATCTTGCCAAATATTCTCGAAGCATTGTTTTAAGACCAAATCGCAAGCCAATATCTTGAGCATTATAAGCGATGGCTTCTATATTTCTATGATTAGCAATAAATAAAGCTCTTTGGTTATGAAATTTTTGAGAAACGATGGTTATTCGTTTTTGCCCAAAAATTTCTTTACTCCGAACCACTGAATCAAGGGTTCTAAACCCTGCATAGTCTAAAGTAATAGCACTGGTTGGAATGCCTCTTTTTTCTAATGCTTGTTGCATTTCTTTAGGTTCATTATAATGCTTGAATCTATTATCTCCACTGACTATTATATGCTTAATTTTTTTGGCTTGGTAGAGCTTGACTGCTGCTTCAATGCGGTAATAAAAGTAAGGATTCTGGTAACCGTTGACCGTATATTTTGAAGTGCCTAAAACTAAGGCTACCTCATTTTGAGGTAATTTATCAATACTGTTATATACTTGATGGATGGTACTATTTTCTACCCAATAATTACAGGTCCATATAACGAGGAGTAATAATAAAAAGACTATTGCTCCTCGGGTTAACCATTTTTTTGTTTTCAAAAACATAATTTTAAAGCTACACTTTTATTAGTCTTTTTAAGAAGTTGCAAGGTAGGACTATTTTTAGTTTTGCGAGGAAAGTCAAGTGCTTATTTTAATTTTTCTTGTATATTATTGGGAGGTGGACTGAGGAAATAAATAGAATAGGAGTTTTCAAAATATCTTTTGGTTGGATGATTGTAAATGTAATAGATACAATTACACAATTCTATAATCAAAGTAGTGGGCCAAAAATAACTTTACATTCTTTTTGAGTCGGAATTTTAGAATAAATCTCTTTTGAAACCATACACTCTTTACTAAATCACGGGCAACCCATCCGCAAGTGGTTCGGAACCCCAGTTTTTAGCCGCCAAAGACGGCCTTTTAGAAAAGTGTATGGTTTCAAATAAATCTATTAAAGTGTACCGTTTTTTATATTAAATTTTCGACAAAATGTAAAGTTATTTTTTGCCTCCCAAAGCAATAGAAAAGTAAATTTCATTACTGTACACTTTTTACTAAATCAAGAGCATCCCGTCCCTTCGGGTTCAGACCCCTTGTTTTAGCCGCTAGAGGCGGCGTTTTCAAAAAGTGTACGGTAGAGAAAAGTGAATAAGTTTTTTTATTTAAAAAGAATTTTACACTACTCCTTTTATCGTTTTTCATGCACGTAAGCATCTATACCTTTATTCTTTAAGGATTTGACTAAACTATTTGCCGCCGCAGAACTTGAAAATCGGTTAACGATTAAAGAGGCATAAGTAGATTTGTTAAACTTGCCAATTTCTGCATTGACATAGCCCATTTGCTTAAACTTTTTTAATTGTATTTCTGCATTTATTTCTTGTTTGAAAGTCCCTGCTACCACTAAAAAATTTCCATTTGTACTACTTGAATTATTATCGAAGCTGCTTGGCGTATTGCCAGAATTATTTCCATCAACAACTCCCGCTGCGGCTGCCTCCGCTGCTGCGGCGGCTTGTGCTTTGGCTTCATTTAAATCTGCCAAGTCATCAATTGTTGGGTCTGTTACCTCATAATCCGTCCCTTCTACATCATCAGGATATTCTTCTTCATCGTATTCATCTTCTTCATCTAAGGTTACGGTTTCACCATCGCTTCCTTGATTTAAGGTTTCTGCTACGGAGGGACGGTCAGGAACTTGTTTATTAATAGATTTAGAATTTGTTATAAAGAAAAAAATACCAAATGCTATAAACAGGGCAATTAGCCCGCCAATTACCCAATCTGCTTTTCTCATAATTATGCTATTTAATGTGTAATTTTATGATTAAATTTTTATAGGAAAAGTATAAATAATAAGTTGTAATTTAATTTTGGATTAATACTTATCTACATTTTATTCCTAATGATTTACTGCAATTTAAAAATTAAATGGAAATAATGCTTCAAAAATAATTAAAATCAATCATAATATTATTTTTTCAAAGTTTTATAGAATTTAATTTTCTTTTTATTTTATTGCTTGTGTATCTTTGTTCTCAATAGCAGCCTATACTGCATCTTAACTCGAACATTCGTTCAGTCATAGTTTTTAATTAATTATTATAATAAAATAAATATAATCTATAAAAACCTATATTTTAACGAATTATAACAATTTGGTATGTTTTTTGCTGCCTTTTCATGGTATCCTATATTTGTCCTATTCTATTTATAATCCCTACTTTTACAACATCATAGTACTTCTTTTAACAGACTAAAAAGAAAAAAATCATTATGCACTATGGAATTAAGGGATTGATATTTCTCCTTTTATCTTGTTTTATTTTGATAGCTACTTCTTGTATAGATGCCGTTGAACCCGGACCTACTGCGGTAGATTTTACAAAAGAAAAACGAGAATTATTAGGTGATTTGCTTAAAACAACTATTGAGCAAACATCCACATTTACTATACTGGATAGACAGTCTAAGCGAGACTCTGTTATTGTTAATTATCTACAAACGCTTTACGATCAAGCTACCCAAGAGATTAGACCCGACCGATTATCAAATCCTTCTAATCGATGGAATTCTGAGCGAGAATGGGAAGTGATTGTATTACAAGATGATACTCGTTATGCTTTTTCTTTACCCGGTGGGCATTTTTATGTCTCTACAGGTTTTCTTGGGAGTTTGAGCAGAGGATATGAGATATATTATTTGATGGCATTTGAGGCAATCAATATTTCAGAACGTTATTTAGTGAATAATTTAATTGCTGAATACGGTACAGCTACTTTATTAGATATTCTTGATTCGGAAGAAGCATCTGTCAACCCTTCTTTAGAGGATATTGTTCAACTACTAATTGAAGATATTTCTTTTCGAGATTCTGAAATTAGAGAAATAGACCAAAAAACGGGAGAATTGATTTGCGAAACATCCATTTTTGACCGTTTTGGTATTCAACCAATCTTAGAAATTATTTCTTCTGATGCTCAAGAACAATATAGAGATACTAGACCCTCTTATGCTAACCGAGTAGAGTATATTAGTGAATTGCCCATAGATGGTTGTGGAACAATTAAGTCTACAGGACTTTATGAAAAAATGGTTTTGGATAATTTATAGCATTAGTGGAGTACTGTGACAAAACGAGTACTTTTCTTTTTAAAGTCTATTCTAAATAGTCACCTTTTATCTATGAAAAGAGGAATGGAATTAAATTTTCATTCCTCTTTTTATTTTAGTCAATGTTAAAATGTAATTTTGGCAAAAAATGTAATGCAAAAAAAAGGAAAGCTTTATTTAATTCCAACGCCTTTAGGTGAAAATGGAGATCATGTATTACCTGCGTATGTTCGGGAAATTATCCATAAATTAGATGTTTTTATTGCAGAGAAAGCGAAAACAGCTCGACGATATATTAAAACAACAGCGCATCCTAAAGCTATTAGTGAGCTTGCTTTTTCGGAATTAAATAAGCGCATAGACTATACGGAATGGAGTCAATATTTACAACCTGCTGAAGCAGGACAAGATATTGGTCTGTTGTCTGAAGCTGGTTGCCCCGGTGTGGCTGACCCAGGAGCAGAGATTGTTAAATTAGCTCATCAGAAAGGCATTGAAGTAGTACCTTTGGTGGGGGCTTCTTCTCTTTTATTAGCCTTGATGGGTTCTGGTATGAATGGACAAAGTTTTGCTTTTCATGGTTATTTATCTCCAAAGAGAGAATTGGTTAATAAAGATTTAAAGCGTTTGGAGCAAGCGGCTCAAAAAGGAAAGCAAACACAACTTTTTATTGAGACCCCTTATAGAAACACACAATTGGTGGAGCAAGCTTTGAAGGTGCTTTCGGCGAGAACTCGATTTTGTATAGCTATGGATTTAACTTTACCTAATGAATATATAATGACTAAAACCATTGCGGAGTGGAGAAAGACAAAACTTCCCGAATTACACAAAAGGCCAGCAGTTTTTCTGTTAATGTAGTCCTAAAATTAGTAACTTTTAAATAAGTACTTCGTCCAAATAATAAATCTTAGGAATAATGGAAAACTAAATTGCGGATTTTCAAATGATTACTTTTTTATAATTGATTTATAATCAATTTAAAAAAGAATCAATTGTAAATCTAAAAGCGCAATTTATTTTTTCATAAATACATATTGAGTATTAGACTAAGTAAACTTTCTACTCAAATTTTTAGTTAGTACGATTGTGAGATGTTTGTAAACTTTTGTAGAAAGTAATTTTAAATCATTAAGTGATATTGAAAAATAAATAAGTCTTTTACCATCGTATTTTTCATATTTACTAAAAAAATCCAATAATGAGTGCAGTTGCTATTGCTAAGAAAAATTTAGCTAAAAAAGGTTTTTTAGATATTGATATTGACCCAACTTTAGATTTGTTTGAAGAGATTGAAAAGTTGAAGAAAGAGAAAAATGCTATTATCCTAGCACATTATTACCAAGAGGCAGATATTCAGGATATTGCGGATTATATCGGTGATAGTTTAGGACTTTCTCAGCAAGCAGCTTCTACGGATGCAGATATTATTGTTTTTGCAGGTGTTCACTTTATGGCAGAAACAGCAAAAATGTTATCTCCGAAAAAAACGGTTATTCTTCCTGATTTAAAAGCAGGTTGTTCTTTGGCGGATTCTTGCCCTCCTCATCTATTTAAAAAATTTAAAGAAAAATATCCTGACCATAAAGTAGTAAGCTACATCAACTGTACGGCGGAATTAAAAACATTAACAGATGTGTGTTGTACTTCTACTAATGCGGTGCACATTATTAATAGTTTTCCAGAAGACCAACCAATTATTTTTGCTCCAGATATTAACTTAGGTCGATGGCTGAAAAAACAAACTGGTCGAGAGAATATGATTTTATGGAATGGTAGCTGTATGGTACATGAGATTTTCTCTCACGAAAAAATCACTAAACTGCAATTGCGTCATCCTGATGCCAAGTTTATTGCTCACCCAGAATGTGAAGAACATATTTTGGATATTGCGGATTATATCGGTTCTACTAGTGGCTTATTACGATATACTAAAGAAAATCCTGCAACAGAATTTATTGTAGCTACAGAGTCTGGTATTTTACACCAAATGATTAAAGCTTCTCCGCACAAAACATTTATTCCTGCGCCACCTAATAATGCATGTGCTTGTAATGATTGCCCGCATATGAAGTTAAATACTTTGGAAAAATTATATATCAGTATGAAGTATGAAACGCCTGAAATTACCTTGCCAAAGTGGGTAATTGATGATGGAGTGAAGAGCATTAACAGAATGTTAGAAATTTCTGCGAAAGCTGGACTTTAATTAGTGGTTGATTATTACTTATTTTTGTGCTTCTAAAGGATTTGATTTTTATTATGGCACAAAAAATACAAACATATACTACCAAACGGTCTTTCGAAGTACATTCGACTGACCGTTTTGTATTTTCTAAAATGAATATACTTTATACTGAAATACCTAGAGCTTCCAGAACTCAAAGTTCTGGAAGTTCTTTTGCTATTATTTTTTTTAGCATAAACAGAAGTATATCTCTTATTTTATTTATTTTTCTTACAGCAATATTTTCATGTGGAGAGCCTGAAATAAAGTTAAATAGAGCCGACCGAAAAGCAATTGATACTTTGACTAATAATCAACTGGATTCTATTAGTCCAATATTGGACAGTTTATGTATTGTAGAGAAAGAAATTTTTATTAAAAAAGCCGTTGATTCTATTATTAAAGAACGACAGGAACAAGAGGAGCGTTTAAGATTGAATACCGAAGAAAATTAAATGGATGATTGTTTTTACTTAATTCAATTGTTTTAATGTGACTGTTCAGAATAGAGAAAAGAGATAGAAATCGGTAAACTTTTTTTTGGTAAAAAACTGAAAAAATTATTGGTAATCCTTGATTTTTCTCTCTTCTCTCAATGAAATAGCCTGTCCCGATTTTTTATCGAATTGGCGTCAAGCTAAAAAATCGTAATATTTAAATGGTTGATTATCAAAATGTTGCAAACACTTATTTTAAGCTATTTTGCAATTTGTCTTTTTAAGATAAAATTCGGTCAAAAATTCTCTGACTAGAAATCTTTGACAATGAATTTTTTACACATTAGTTTTTTTTGCAAAAAACGACGAATTAGAATTTAAAAGATTAATAATCAATTAGATATACATTATAAATATTTCGCTTGACGCTAATTCGATTTTTTATCGGGAGTCTCTACTCTCTAATATACTGAATAGGTATGTTTTAATTTTATAGGTTTCTTAACACATTTTGCCAGACTTGATTCGTCTTAAAATTAGTTTATACTATGTACCTATTATTAATTACTATAGTAATCGGCTTATTTATTGCCATGTTATTTTTGAATATTTACTTTCGAGTAAAAGTGATGAAAGTTTATAAAATATTAATTCAAAATAGAGTGGAATTTGGTGCAGCACATATTTTTAATGACGAAAAAATGGCTGCTGAGATTTATCCTCAATACCCCGAACAGGTAGATAACATCAAAACTTTTGTGAACCATATTCGCTATTCTATTAAAATGGCAACGGTGTTAACTACTTTGATTACTGCTTTTGGTGCAATCTTGATGTGGTATCGCCACGAATAAAAAGAGGTCAGAAGTTAGACCGTTATCTATGATAACTGTCAGAGGTCAGATTTAACAATAGAGCAAAATCTGACCTCTGACAGTCAATGAAATTGACGGTCTGACTTCTGACTTCTAAAAAAATTAACCTATAAAAAATAAAATCCATGAAAAAATTATTGTTCTTTAGTTTTTTAGCTATCTTCTTTACCAGTTGTTTTGAAATTGTGGAAGAAGTCAATATGAAATCGAATGGCGCTGGCCAAATGGTGGTCACGGTCAACATGAGTGAAAGTAAAGACGATTTAAAAGGATATATGGATTCTGGAGAGGTCAGTGGTATGAATTTACCTAGTAAAACAGAGCTAAATAATTACCTAAATCAGATTGAAACAACCTTAGAATCTGTAGATGGAATGTCTAATGCTTCCGCAACCGCAGATTTTAATGAATTTATATTTACTTTTGCAGCAGATTTTACGAATATCAAGGCCATGAATTTGGCAGTCAATAAATTGACGAAGGAATTATCCAGAGGTATGATTACTATTGATAATAAATATGAATATGCAAATGGACAATTTACTCGCTCTTTTGGTTCGATGATTAGTGCGGAAGATTATGACAAATTACCGATGATGCAGCGGTTTGTTTTAGAGTCTGCTCGGATGGTAAGTGTTTATACTTTTAGCAAATCCGTCAAAAAAATGACGAACCAAAATGCAGAATTATCTGCTGGTAATAAAGTAGTAAAATTTAAAAGTACGCTTGGCGATATTGCCAAAGGAACTAAATCAGTAGAAAATACTATTAGTTTCTAATCTTTATTTTTTAGATAAAACCACATGGTTCTCTTATTTGCCTTTTTTGCACTCTCTATAATTTTTTCTTTTTTATGTTCAATTTGGGAGGCGGTCTTATTGAGTATTACTCCTTCTTTTATTAGTAGAAAGGTTCAGGAAGGAAGCCAATTAGGAGCGGATCTTGAAATGTTCAAAGAAGATATCGACCGACCTCTATCGGCTATTTTGACACTTAATACGATTGCTCATACGGTAGGCGCAATTGGGGTAGGTGCGCAAGCTGCGGTTGCTTTTGAGGATACTCCTATCCTTTTTGAATCGCTACCTGTAATAGGTGGGATTCCTACTGAAACAGTAGTTGCCAGTGTAATGACTTTGGCTATTTTGATTTTATCTGAGATTATACCTAAAACTATTGGGGCCAATATGTGGCAATCTCTGGCTGGTTTTACTGTAAAATCTTTAAAGTTTTTGTTATTCATCTTAGCCCCATTTGTTTGGGTTAGTCAATTGATTACCAAAAACCTTAAAAGAGATAAAGATAAAAGTGTATTTAGTAAGGCGGATTTGGCGGCTATGACACATGCAGGGGAAGAGAGTGGTGTATTAGCTCAAAGTGAATCGACTATTATCAAAAATCTATTAGCATTTGAAGAAGTAGCTGTCCAAGATATTATGACACCGAGAACAGTTATGGTGAAAGCGGATGAAGCGACGACCCTAATGGACTTTTATAAAAATAATCAGCCCTTACGTTTTTCAAGAATTCCTATTTTCCAAGAATCTTCTGATAATATCACAGGGATTGTTTTGAAAGATGAGATTTTACAATATCTAGTAGAAGATAAAGATAATGTAACACTCAAGGAATTAAAGAGAGAGGTGCTGGCTGTCAAAAACGATAAACCATTACCAGAGTTATTTGAAGTCATGACGACTCAAAGAGCGCAAATCGCCATCGTGGTAGATAATTATGGTTCTTTGGTAGGGCTAGTCACTATGGAAGATGTACTAGAAACTTTATTAGGTTTAGAAATTGTAGATGAATCTGATGGGGAAGCTGATTTACAAAAATTAGCTAGACAGAAATGGGAAAATCGAGCAAAGAAGTTAGGTTTGATTGAATAGTTTTTTCTAGTAAAAAAATAGTTTGATAAAAAGGCAATTCACCTACTAGTGAATTGCCTTTTTGTTTTAGGAAAGAAGCAACCATAAAACAATATTTTTATTTGGTAGTCAACAATAATCTCTATTCTCAAATATGAGTCCGTACGGGCGAACCGCCTTGCGAATGGGGTAGCCTTTATAATGGGTTGAAAACCTATGACAAGCAGCCCATCCTCTTCGAGGTTCATAAACTGCGTTTATTCATAATTGAAAAACCAAATGCGGAAGTTATTTTTTAGTCATTACTTATTTGCATAGGTAGTGACGAATGAATTCGACCTGTACAGATAAAAAGATAGAAAAGCGGTTTAATTGGATAAACTTGCTAAATCCGTACAACCTATATTGTTTAATTTGCTATTTTTAATTACAAAATCTTCAAAATGAATTTATCTGTACAGGTCGAATGAATTCGTCGGTACGATAATGCTAATTGAATTTAGATAATAAAATAGTTACTCGTTTTAGCATGGGTAAGTTAAGGTGTTTTCAACTAAAATAAATCCCGTTGATAGATTCCTTTTTCAATAAGTTTAAACCCTTCAATAGTCCGTGCAGATTTTAAGGTAAAAGACCCTAAAAACTACAGATTTTAA
>CAYMSC010000009.1:0-36765 GCA_964392805.1 uncultured Saprospiraceae bacterium | reverse complement strand
GAATTTTAGATTTCTAAAACTCCGCATTCCCTGGCGTACGAGGAAAAGGAATCACATCTCGAATATTCGCCATACCTGTAATAAATAAGATAATTCGCTCAAACCCTAGACCAAATCCAGCATGCGGCGCACCACCAAATTTTCTTAAATCTAAATACCACTGTAATTCATCTTCATGCACATTCATCTCCTGCATTCGCTTACGCAATTTGTCTAAGCGTTCTTCTCTTTGAGAACCGCCGATTACCTCACCAATACCTGGGAATAAAACATCCATCGCTGCTACGGTTTTCTCATCCTCGTTCATCCGCATATAAAATGCTTTGATGTCTTTTGGATAATCTCTAACGATAACGGGCTTTTTGAAATGTTTTTCAACCAACCATCTTTCATGTTCTGCTTGTAAATCAATCCCCCAATCTACAGGGAATTCAAAGCGTCCTTTTTTATAAGGCTTAGAACGTTTTAAGATGTCAATCGCTTCGGTATAAGTAATTCTAGCAAAATCGTTTTCGACAACAAATTTTAAGGTATCAATCAAACTCATTGGCCTACGCAACTCCTTTTTCATGTTCTTCTCCATGTCTTGAATCCGCTTATCCAAGAAAGCCAAATCGTCTGGATAATTTTCCAAGATATATTGGATGATATACTTGGAGAAATCTTCCGCCAAATCCATATCTTCATAGATGTCGGCAAAAGCGACTTCTGGTTCTATCATCCAAAATTCTGCTAAGTGCCGAGAAGTGTTGGAATTTTCTGCTCTAAAAGTTGGACCAAAAGTATAGACCTTTCCTAAAGCTAATGCCCCAATTTCAGCTTGCAATTGCCCAGAGACGGTCATGTTGGTTGCCTTACCAAAAAAATCTTGGCTATAATCAATCGTCCCATCTTCTGCGATAGGTGCTTTGTTGGGTTCAAAGGTTGTCACATGAAACATTTCTCCTGCCCCTTCTGCATCACTTCCTGTGATAATAGGCGTATGCAAATAATAGTAGCCGTTATCATTAAAATATTTATTGATGGCAAAAGCGACACCATGCCGAATGCGGAACACGGCACTAAAAGTATTCGTCCGCATTCTAAAATGCGCCTTTTCTCTTAGGAATTCCATCGTTTGCTTTTTTGGCTGCAATGGATAATTCGATAAATCATTGTCTCCTAAAATTTCTATACTATCTGCTACTATCTCCACTTTTTGTCCTGCCCCTTGAGATTCCACCAATTCACCCGTAGCGGAGATACAAGCATGAAATCCTATTCGCTTAACTAAGGCTTCGTCAATCTTTTCTTCATCGATGACTACTTGCAAGGTGTTAAAAGTAGAACCATCATTTAAGGCTACAAAACGATTATTACGAAAGGCTCGAACCCATCCTTTTACGGTAACAGTATCTCCAATTTTTGGAGCTTTTAAAACATCAACAATTTCTGTGCGCTTAGCCATGATTATTAGATTATTAAAAACTACGGATAAAATTTTTGTAAATGAACATTTTCTTTTTTTAATACAAAAGTCAATTATTTGCAAGTGTATTCTCCCCCTTTGGAGGGGGTCGGGGGGAGGAAAGCACTAAAGTTTCAGTAAAGAATTTAAATAATCCTCCCCCTAGCCCCCTCCAGAGGGGGAAAACACTAGAATTACACCAATTTTAGTGCAAGAAAAGCAAATACTGAATTATCCGTAGTTTTCACTAGGTTAGTATTATTTTTTGAAGATGCGAAATTAATCAGAATCCTCTGTTTTTTCAAGTATTGAGAATTTTACTATCCAAAACCTACCTTTTTATCGCATTTTCTTGTTAGGAACACCGAAATAATTAATTTAAAACTTTAAGTGTTCAATTAATTATTTCGTCTTAGGAACGCGATAAAAATAAATTCAGATTCTGTCAAAATAATTAAGATAACTAAACGGTTCATTTTAAGTGACTTATCTTAATTTTTTGACTCAAGAGAATCTGAATTTATTTTTATCTTACTACTTAGAATAGTACATTAATCGAAGTCTTAGGAAAAAAGTTCCTTTTAGGAAATATAAAAGGGACTAAATGCCTCAAACATTTAATCCCTTCTATCTATTAAAATGATTGTTTTTAATTAAACTTTTATACTATGCGCACTAACTTTCTCAAAAACACTAGGCCGAAAATTTAGTAATTCTCCCAATCTCAAGAAAGCTTTTTTCCATGTTTCGTTCACAAATGTCAATTCTTGGTTACGGAATCGTTTTGATAAGGAATAATAATAATTTTGGCTCTTCCAGATGTCCAAAGCTAAATCCATTTTTTCGACCGTTTCTAAGATGTCTACTAAAGATTGTACTTGACTCTCAGGCACGCCAATATATTCCAATTTTTGAATTTCATAAAAAATTCTTTCTCCCGCAGCTAGTTTAAGTGTTTGTGGATGCGTAATCTTTAAATTCCATTTTGACAATTCATTTGCCAGTCTTTTTAATTCTTTAATATTCAAAATTGTCGAATCAAAAAATTGGTGCAAATCAGTATTGACCACATGTTTTAGCGCACTCTTATATACATCAGGAATTGGAATATCGCTATTCTTCATCCCCATGATTAATTGATAATTATCATTATAAATTTCTCTAAAGTCTTTTTCTATTTGTGCTAGGCTCTTTTTATTAATCTCGTGAAAAATTTGTCGTTTTTCGTCCCTAAACAAGTGCCAGATAGAAAATTTTTCTGATGGGAAATAGGTTTGCATTAAGCCAATAACTCGTCCCAAATCTGTCGCTCTGAACCCTTCTGCCAATTTTTCGCAAGCCTCTCTAAATAAAGCCCCTGGCATTTTTACTGATAAATTTCCAATAATATTCTGTTGCCCTAAATATAAAACGGCAAAACTAAATGCTTTTCTTGAGTGGGTGATTTTAGACGTGACCGTAGTTCGACCAATAACCAATCGGTAATTCCCTGCAATAATACGGTCAAAATATTCATTCTCTACTTTATAATTGAATAAAGATAAGTTATCTGGATTAGGGGAAAATAAAGAAGCACAAGCATAGTGCATGCCTACTCTTTCTAAATCTAATCGAGTTGGAATCACCACATTCTTATAACTCGTTGCACCATTTTCAAAAACATTACTTTGAATTTGCTCTAAACGTTTTAAGAATTTAGGATGTAAGTCTACACCAGAAACTTGCTTAGCATAAGATATGGCTCTTAGTGCGTATTGCAATACCTGATTGGTTTCTAGACCAGAAATTTCATCAAAAAACCATGCACAGCTTGTGTACATCAAAATGGTATTCCGTTGCATTTCTAATAATCGAAAGACTTTTGATACTTCATGCTCGTTGAGGTCTTTGGCAGCCTTTTTTTGTAAAAAGGCATTTGTTAATTCATCTGACCTGTTTAGAATAACATTAATATATTCATTTCGAGTAGCCCAAGGGGAGGCGATTAATTCAATGGCTTCTTCTTCATAGATGGGAATTAATTCATCTCTCAACCAATCTAATGCTTCTCTTAAAGGTTTTCTCCATGCTTGACTCCAACCATTTCCCATATCAGCTCGACAGCCACAATTAGACCGCCATCTTTCTACTCCATGGACACAACTCCAAGAACTATTTTCATGAATTTTTACTTCGTATTGTGGTGGGAATTTTTCTAAATATTCACTATAATTAGTAATAATTGCTAAATTGTTTTCTTCAATATGGTTTAAGCAAAATGCTAACGCCATTTCCCCATGTGAATGATGATGACCATAGCTCTCTCCGTCCGTAGCAACATTGACTAATTGAGGTTCGTCATTATCATCGAAAACACTAATCAAGCGATTGGCGAAGTCTTTTCCATTATTCAGAATGCCTTTAAAAGCGACGTCCTGTGCAATATTCCCATCATAAAAAAACAAAGCAATAGTATTACCAGAAGGTAGTTTGCAGAGGTAGGGTCTTCTAGAGTCTATACTTGCATGGGATAGTTCATGCCACTGATCTTCCTCTATTTTTCGTATGGCTTTCGCTTGTCGAGGAGCTAAAATGGTGTATTTAATACCATGTTTGGCTAGCGTTTCTAAACTCGCTGTATCTGCGGCGGTTTCTGCCAACCACATTCCTTCTGGTTTTCTACCAAATCGATGCTCAAAGTCCTTAATTCCCCACAAAACCTGTGTGTCTTTATCTCGTTGGTTTGCCAAAGGTAGAATCATGTGACTATAAGCCTGTGCTACTCCTGAACCATGGCCATTAAATTTTTTCCGACTTATTTGGTCAGCTTTAATAATGGCATCATAGGTATCTTTATCTCCATTTTCCATCCAAGACAAAAGCGTTGGACCAAAATTGAAACTTATCTGTTTATAATTATTGACAATTTTAATAATTTCATCCCCCTCTTTTATTCTTGCTGCTGCATTGGGCGCATAACATTCAAAATTGATTCTTTCATTCCAATCATGAAAAGGGGCCGCAGAATCTTGTTCTTCAACAGCTTCCAACCAAGCATTTTCTCTAGGTGGTTGGTAAAAATGTCCATGTATACAAATATATTTGTTCTTCCGCATCATATGTTTTTTACTTTCGGCACAAAAATACGTTTTTTTAAAATCAGAAAATAAAAGATATTTACCCCTTTTTAATTTTATTTGCCTTATTTTCCATTCTGTAACATATATTACTGTTTAGCATAATTTTGAACTTATGATACAACAAATTGAATTTGCCTTGCCTGCTTTTTCTAGAGGTTATCATCTGATAGATGAAACCGTATTACGCCAATTGCCGAAATTACCGAAAGTTGGTCTTTTCCACCTTTTTATCAAACATACTTCAGCAGGTTTGACGATTAATGAAAATGCAGACCCTTCGGTTAGAGTAGACTTTGAGAGTATACTTAACAAAATCGTACCAGAAAACCAACCTTACTTAACACATACTTTTGAAGGTCCCGATGATATGCCTGCTCACATTAAATCTACCCTTGTAGGAAACACTATCACGATTCCAATTACCAACAATCAATTAAACCTAGGAACGTGGCAAGGTATATACTTATGTGAATTTAGAAATTTTGGTAGTAGAAGACGGCTAGTTGCTACAATTTATAGCTAGATTACACAATCTAAACTAGTGTTTACACGTAAGGAAATACAGAGCACTTATCCTTCTATTTTAAACAGAACACTCAATTACAAATATCCACCACTAATGAAATGTTTTATACTTCTCCCTTTCTTACTGTGTTGTTGCTTTTTTAGCAGTTTTGGACAAGAGCAACTGGGACTACGCACAGAAAATTATGCTGGTATCAATAGTGTATTCTTAAATCCCGCTAATAATCTTACGACCCCTTTTCAATGGGATGTTAATCTTTTAGCCGTTGGACAGTTTATTGACAATAATTTTGGTGGTTTTCAAAATGCGGGTATTGGAGATTTGTTAAATGATAGAACGGAGATTTTTTTAGCTACCGATTTTCCGAGCGATCAACAATTTCCAGCTGGGGCGGTGATTTTTGACTTTAATGAACTCGGTAAAGATAAATTCGCTACTGTTGCTACGATCGTAACGGGACCTGCTTTTTTGCTAAATTTTGAAAAGCATAGCTTTGGACTATTCACCAATTTTCGAGTGGCGCTTGGCGGTCAAAGAATTCCAGCCGTATTGGGCTATTACGATTACCAGAGTGTTCTGATTAATGAAGATTATAGTCTTTTTCCATCGGGTATTGCAGGAATGGCTTGGAGCGAATTAGGTTTTAATTATTTGTTTAAAGCAGAAACTTCCAATGGCGATATTGGGATTGGGGTTAACCTGAAATACTTACAAGGATATGAAGCATTCTTTCTAAGAAATAATAGAGATATAAGGGTCAATAAATTGGAACTGGATTCGTTAAATTTTGAAAATGGAGCAGATATTTCTTTTGGTTTTACAAATTCTAGTATAGATGAAGAAGCGGTTAACCTTCAAGAAAGTGGAACTGGATTTGGTTTTGATATAGGACTAACCTATGCTTCCCCTGATTACACAGATGGGGATGGAATAAAATTAGGCGTTTCTATTTTAGATATTGGTAAAATAAGCTTTGATGAAAATGCAGAAAATCATCGTATCAATATCAATGAACCTTTTAATTTTAATCCAAGAAATTTAAGGGATGTCACGGGTTTTAGAGATGGCTTAGCCCAATTGAATGAAGAGTTATTTTCAGATACGACAACTACTTTTATTGATTCATCTTTTGAAGTCTCTTTGCCCACGGCTTTAAGCTTACAGGCAGATATAGCTATTCAGGAAAATCTTTATGTAAATGCTACGCTGATACAGCGTATTCCTCTTGGTACAAACACTATTGAAAGAGGCAATTTATTTGCCTTGACACCCCGTTATGAGAGTCGGTGGATTTCTGGTTTTCTGCCTATCTCTATTTATAATTGGCAAAATTTTCAAATTGGTGCGGCCGTACGTTTGGCTTTCTTAACGATTGGCACAGAAAATATTGGTAGTTTTTTTGGTCAAAAAAATCTTACGGGCACTGATTTTTATGCAGCTATCAAAATTAATCCTTTCAAGTTAGGTTGGAAAAATGGTGGAGGCAAAAGAGGGAAAGCCGTGAAATGCTATGAGTTTTAGGAATTATTGTCAGTTGCTGATTATGGGATTGATACCAGATAACCGATAACTATTTATTTTTTCATTATTCCTTAGTAAAATAATCAATTCCTAAATCGTAGCCCATCAAACCTAATCCGACAATACTGCCTACACATTTGGCTGCCAAATAAGAATGATGTCGAAAAGTTTCTCTTGCATGAATATTCGAAATATGTACTTCTAAAACTGGAGTGGTTATACCGCCAATGGCATCTCCAATGGCTACAGAGGTATGTGTATACGCACCTGCATTTATAACGATTCCGTCATAGGTAAAACCAACTTCATGGATTTTGTCTATCAAAGCACCTTCTGAATTACTCTGGAAGTAGGACAATTCAATTTTTTTATACTTCTTTTTTAGCAGGGAAAAGTAGTCTTCAAAGGTCTGATATCCATATATTTCGGGTTCTCGCTTTCCTAAAAGGTTTAGATTAGGACCGTTTATAATTAAAATTTTCATTAATTTAAGTACTATGGTAAAAGTGTTAGTAGTAAGATAAAAATTATTTATAGGAAAAAGCCTTTCAGACGCATCGCTGAAAGGCTTTTAATTTAATTATTTTTAAGGTTTGAAAAAATTATTTCTAATAATAGCTATAATTTTTTGAGCACCTAATTCTGATTTAACATTGTATACAGATTTGACTTCTGGATTTATCAGTCTAAAATCTGACTTCTTAATTAGCCATTTCCGATAAAAATTTAATTCGTATTAATTGTATTTCTTCTATCGTAATATCATCTTCTTTTAGTTCTCTAAAAGCTTCTTCAGGCGAATCTGATTCTGCTTCCATAAAATACTCGTAAATGTCTTCTCTAGAGTATTCATCAACCTCATCCTCTAGGTAATAATCTAGATTTAACTTTGTTCCAGAAGTAACAATTGCATCTAATTCATGCATCATTTCTTCCATTGATAAATTATTAGAAGAAGCTATATCATCAAGTGGTATTTTTCGGTCTATTCCTTGAATGATAGCAACTTTTACTTTAGATTTTTTAGCAACCGATTTAACCACAAAATCAGTAGGGCGTTCAATGTCGTTTATTTCCACATATTCCTTAATCATGATAATAAACGGCTTGGCATATCGAATTGCCTTTCCATGACTCACCCCAGAAATATTTTTCATATCGTCCATAGAAATCGGATATTGCGTAGCCATATCCTCTAATGACGGATCTTGAAAAATCACAAAAGGCGGGACATTTCGCTTCTTAGCTTCCTGCTTTCGTAAATCTCTTAACATTTTTATCAAGACATCATCTAAAACAGCCGATTTTCCAGCTGGTTCGGCATAATCAAATTCTTCGGAATCGTAGTTATGATTAATTGGAATTAGTATAGATTTAGGTTTTTCAATAAAAGCCTGTCCTGCTTTCGTTACTTTTAAAATGCCATAATTTTCAATTTCTTTAAGTATTAAATTATTTAAAATAGCGTGACGGAAAATAGAATTCCAAAAAGTCTCATCTTTCTCTTTTCCTACGCTAAATAATTCTTTCTTATTAAATTTAAAATCTTGCATCTCTTTAGTTTCTCTACCTCTAACAAAATCCACTAAAGTTTTGATTTTATAATTTTCTTGCAATGCTAAAACAGCCTTGATGGCTTGTTGCATTTCATCTTTTACTTCTAATTTTTGTTTAGGATGGCGACAATTATCGCACATATTATCGCACCTCGCATCGTCATATTCTTCTCCAAAGTAGTGTAATAAAAAGCGGCGGCGACAAGAAGTAGTTTCTGCATAAGCCATAATTTCTTGCATCAACTGGGCACTTAATTCCCGTTCTGCTACCGGCTTATCTCTAAGAAACTTTTCGAGTCTCAATATATCTTTATAGGCATAAAAAGCTAGGCAGTCTCCTTGCAAACCATCTCTTCCTGCCCTACCTGTTTCTTGGTAATAATTTTCTATACTTTTAGGTATATCATAGTGAATTACAAATCGAACATCAGGTTTATCAATCCCCATTCCAAATGCAATAGTTGCTACAATTACATCAATTTCTTCCATTAAGAAATCGTCCTGTGTTTTGCTACGTGTTTTAGCATCTAAGCCTGCATGATACGGAGCTGCTTTTACATCATTAACATTTAAAACCTTCGCAATCTCTTCCGTAGATTTTCTGGACTGGACATAAATAATACCCGATTTATCTGCCTGGCCTTTTACATATTGTACAATGCTTCTAAAGGTCGCCTCTTTTTTGCCTTTTGGTCGAACTTCGTAATAGAGATTATCTCTATTAAAAGAAGAAATGAAAATTTTCTCATTCTTCATATTTAAGTTCTTCACAATATCAGACTGTACTTTTGGCGTTGCCGTTGCGGTTAGCGCAATTACAGGAATATCTCGATTAATATCATTAATCATTTCCCTAATTCGGCGATATTCTGGTCTAAAATCATGCCCCCATTCTGAGATACAGTGTGCTTCATCTACAGCGACGAAAGATAAGTTTACTTCTTTGAAAAAAGCAATATTCTCTTCCTTTGTCAAGGTTTCAGGAGCAACATAAAGCAGTTTGGTTTTACCACTTTCAATGTCTGCTTTAACCTGCTTTATTTGTACTCTGGAAAGGGAAGAATTTAGGAAGTGAGCTACCTCATCATTTTGATTATAGCCTCTAATGGAATCTACCTGATTTTTCATCAGGGCAATTAAGGGAGAGATAATAATTGCTGTTCCAGACATTATTAATGCGGGCAATTGATAACAGAGCGATTTTCCTCCTCCAGTTGGCATAATGACAAAAGTGTCGTTACCATCTAATACGCTCTGAACAATTTCTTCTTGTGTCCCTTTAAATTTGTCAAACCCAAATTGAGTTTGAAGTGCTTCGTGAAGATCAATTTTCGTTTCTACCATTCTTGGATGTCTTGCTCTAATAATTAAAAGATGCTTTACAAGCTGGGATATAACGTTGTGAAAGCTTATTTATACGGTTCGTTTCTTAAAGATTCGTATTTATTTTACGAAAGTTAATGAAATCTGTGTAAGTTTTCTGATTTTCCCTTCTTAATTTATAGAGTTTAGTCTTAGGGTGAATCATTTTGCTCTATGAAAAGCGCTTTGATTCGGTTTATTTGTATCAGGCTTTCTAATTTTTTTAGAAAACCCATTTGAATTAATCAATATTATTTGTTTTATAAGAGATGGGTTTATATGTTTTAATGCTCATTTTTTTGCGGCAGACAAAAATAAAGAAAAAAAATGGACTTTTTCCTAATTAAAGCCTAATAAAATCAGCTTTTATAGACTCTCTTCTTTCTTTTTTGGTAAAAAAAATTAGTTCACTAGAAAATTTGATAAAAAAGGACGGTTACAGCTATAATAGTAGCATTCCTTTAACCGATAAGTTATTTCTAATTTTCAATCAAAACTAAAAAAAACTATCTTTGTAGCATGAATTGCTTATATAAAGTCAATTTTGTCTTTTATGAGTCTAGTGTAAATATTACCTCGGAAAATTTCTTTAATGCTTTGGGTCAGAAAACATACGGGAGAAAACACCTACCAACATCATTCTGATGAAACACTTATTCAGTTGTATAAAGAAACGGGTAAAGAAGTTTATGTTGCGGAACTTTTTCAACGGTATGTTGATAAGGTTTATGTGATTACTCGAAAGTATGTGAAAGATAGAGAGACAAGTAAAGACCTAGTTATGATGGTCTTCGAAAAAGTATTAAAAAATCTAAATAAAACGGAAATTCAAACTTTTGGTAATTGGGTACATACCATCACTAAGAATGAATGCATCTATTATCTCCGTAGCTCAAATACTCAAGCTCATAAATTGAGCGAATGGAGTGATTTAGAAAGAAATTCGCAAAATAGTGTGGAAAATGACCAATTGCTGCATCTTATAGAAGAAGAGGATAATGCGGCTACAAAAACAGCATTACATAATGCTTTAAATACGTTGAAAGACCATCATCGAACTTGTATTCAGTTATTCTATTTTGATAAAAAAAGTTATCGAGAAATTGCAGAGATTACGGGATATACGCCAAAAGAAGTTAAAAGCTATATACAACACGCAAAAAATAATTTAAGAAAAAAATTAACTCGATAGTTGCTATTGTCTACTACAGGAGGTATTCAATAAATTGATAAAAGAAAACTTAATTAAATTACAAACTATATACGTTTGAATACACGTACTTAAATGGACCTAAATTTTTACACGTATAACTTTACCTGATGGAACGGAATGATTCTAAATGCGAATGTTTGTCTTTGACAGAAATTAAGGCATATCTCAATAATACGATTAGTGAACAAGAAAAAGCACTATTTTCTAGTCATTTTTCTACCTGTGAATTGTGTAGTGAAGTAAAAGAAAGCTTCTCAACAGTTAATCAATTAGGTATAGAGGAGGACATAGCAGATTTAAAAGGAGAAGTCTTTGATACGGTCAATCGACGGAACCTCAAAAGTAGGCGATTATTCTTTTCCAAAATCGCCGCAAGCCTTTTATTTCCTATTGCGGGTATAGCAGCCTTATTTTATTGGAATTCTGCTGCTAATGACCGATTATTTCAAGCCAATTTTCAGACTTATACTATTCCTGAGACAGCTACGAGAGCACCAAATCTTACAGCTTACGAGCATATATCTTTGCTCGAAGATTTGAATGTAGCCGTCAACTATTATGCTGCAAAAAAATACAAAGAAAGCTTACCACTTTTTGAAGCTTATCGAAAAAAATATCCAGAAAATACATATGCCATTTTTCTTCACGCACTCGCCAATTTAGAAGAAAATAATATTGATACAGCTATTCCTTTTTTAGAAGAAGTGAGAACAAATGATACCAACCTTTATGAAGATGCTACTTGGTATTTAGCTTTAGCTTACACTAAAAAGAAACTTAATGTAAAAGCTATTCAACTCCTTTCGGAACTAATTAATAATAATAGTAAATTTTACAAAACTAAAGCTGAAATATTAAAAAGTAAATTATAATATCCTTCGATATTAATTAGAAGCATATATCTTTAAGCACACCTTTTTTGGTAAAATTTTCATTTTTTTAAAATTTGTTTAAAAAAAACACTCGGGAAAATAGACTATTTATTAAAATAATCGTTGTAGTAAAAGAACATTAAAGACTTATGCATTAAATAAATTTAAATATTTAACTAAGCAACGATTTATCCCAACACTTTTCTATGAATCACAAACACTTCATCAGTTTCACACTTTTAGTCATCACACCATTTTTTTTATTTGCCCAATGTATTTCTGGTAATTGTATTGACGGCACGGGTACTTACAAATATCCCAGTGGCGCTACTTATATCGGTAAATTCCAACAAGGAAAAATGAATGGTTGGGGAATGTGTACTTATTCCAATGGCAGTATTTACAAAGGAGAATGGCTGAATGGTTATCCTCATGGTAAAGGAAAAAAAGTATTGGCGAATAAAAAAGAATGGGCTGGAGTATGGATGAAAGGTAGAGCCTTGGACAGCCAAGGTAATATAGTTGATATCGAAACACGCTTAAATGGGCAATCACAAAATAAGCAAGAAATATTAGCTACCAAATCGGCTAGTGGAGAAGGTTGCGTTTCTGGTAACTGTATAGACGGAAGAGGAGTATATGTTTATAAAAATCATAGTGCTCGATACGAAGGAACTTTCCAGGGGGAACAAGCACATGGAAAAGGGGCAATTTATTATGCTAATGGGGACGTATATGTAGGAGATTGGGTGAATGGCTATTTTGAAGGGCAAGGAGTATTGACTTTAAGTGATGGCAAACGAATTTCTGGTTATTGGAAAGCGAGTACACATATCGGAGATACAAACCCATTCCAAGAAACCACGGCTATCAGACAAGATGCTCGACAGCATAACGCAATGAAAGTCTGGGCAGTTGTCATTGGTGTGGCGTCTTATAATCATATGCCTACTTTGCGATTCACAGATGATGATGCCTATCGCATGTATGCTTTTTTAAAAAGTCCGGAAGGAGGTGCTTTATCGGATGAGAATATTCAAATATTAATAGATGAAGATGCTACGAAAAAGCAAATATTAAACACGTTAGAAAATGTTTTTACCAAAGCAGGACCTAATGATTTAGTTATGCTTTATTTTTCAGGACATGGTTTGCCTGGTTCTTTTTTGCCAAGCGATTTTGATGGTTTTGATAATAGGGTTTATCATGATGAAATAAAAGATATTTTAGACAGAAGCCCTGCAAAATATAAAGTTTGTATAGCAGATGCTTGTCATTCTGGTGGACTATTAGCAATGAAAGGTGCAGATGCGAATAACGCTTTGTTAAAATATTATGAAGCCTTGGCGCAATCTAGTCCTGGTTCTGCGCTTATTCTATCTTCTAAATCTACGGAGACTTCTTTAGAATCTTCTGGTCTTCGCCAAGGGGTTTTTAGTCATTTCTTGATAAAAGGCTTAAAGGGGGAAGCAGATAGAAATAACGATAATATCGTTACTGTTCAAGAACTTTTTGATTTTACTTATCATAATGTTCGGAGCTATACAGGCAGTCGACAATCTCCCGTTATTAAAGGAAATTTTGATAAGCAAATGCCTATTTCTGTTATTCGATAGGCGCTCAATGAAACTTAATAATATATGCTCTACGACGATATACAAGAGGCAGTAACTTACATTCAAAAGATTGCTTCGTTCCAACCGAAATATGGAATTATTTTAGGAACAGGTTTAGGTGCGCTCTCTGATGAAATTGAACGAGTTGCAGAAATTGACTATAAAGATATTCCTCACTTTCCTGTCTCTACCGTTCAAACACATAAAGGTAAATTAATCCTTGGGTATTTATACGGGCACAAAGTGGTCGCTATGGCAGGACGCTTCCATTATTATGAAGGCTACTCTATGAAGCAGGTCACTTTTCCTATTAGAGTTTTAAAATTCTTGGGCATACAACGTCTATTTATTTCTAATATTTCTGGTAGTACTAGCCCACATATTTTTGCAGGTGATTTAGTTTTCATTAGAGACCATATTAATCTACAACCTGAAAATCCATTGAGGGGAGTGAATGATGACCGATTAGGCCCTCGATTTCCTGAAATGCTGGATACGTATGACCGTACTTTGAATCAAAAAGCCATTGATATTGCTACTCAAAAAGGAATTAGAGCGCATGAAGGAGTTTATGTTGCTTTGGCAGGACCCAATTTAGAAACGCCTGCAGAGTATAATTTTTTGCATCGAATTGGCGGGGATGTAGTAGGGATGTCTACAGTGCCAGAAGTGATTGTCGCTAAACATAGTAATTTACCGATTATGGTTATTTCCGTGGTTTCTAATAAATGTTATCCTACTGAAAATATACAATCTTCTACAGTGGAAGAAATGATTGAAGTAGCCAATGAAAGTGGGGAGAAAATGGGGGAGATTATTAAAGAATTACTGTAGCGCCAAGCTCTGCTTGGTGAAAAAATACTTTTCCTGTCTTAAATACTTGATTTGTTTAAAAAAAGCTCCATAAACACTAAGCGATTTTTCAAGATTACATCCATAGTCAGGCTAACGATTTGAAATAGCTGTTTTTTAAAGCTAGACACGTTGAAAACGTGAAAAATATTGGTTTGAAGATGAAATATTCAAATATAGGCAGAAACGTAAGTCGTTGATTGTTAGCAACTATTTTCTTAGCCTGACAGCTATGGATTACATCTTGAAAACCATATAATTCTTGGTTTTATCATATCTAAAATAAAACGAAAAGACCTGAAATAACTACCATCTAAATCATAATATTAAATATTTTTACCAAGTAGAGCTTGGCGCTACAGTTAACTACCAAAATGCTGCCAACCCTGCGCTTTAATTGGATGAATATTCCCTCCCGTCGTATGTAACTTCACCCCATCCTTTTCTGCTACAATATCTCCTATTATATACAAATCTGGCAAAAACTTCACTTTATCAATATCGCTAGGAGCTATGGTAAACAATAATTCATAATCTTCTCCACCACTCAAAGCACAAGTAATCGGGTCCAGTTTAAATTTAATCGCCATCAATTGGGTATCATCGTGAATCGGAACGCCTTTCTCTTCGATAAATGCGCCGACTTTGGATTGGGTGCATAGGTGAAATATTTCAGATGCTAAACCATCTGATATGTCTATCATTGAGGTGGGGACCAATTTATTTTTAGCGAATAATTCTATAATATCTTTGCGTGCTTCTGGTTTTAATTGCCGACCTACCAAATAATTTTGTCCTTCTAAATCTGCTTTGACTCCCGGATTGGAAAGGTATAATTGCTTTTCTCTTTCTAGTAATTGTAAGCCTAAGTAAGCGGCCCCTAAATCTCCCGTCACACAAATAATATCTCCAACTTTTGCGGTATTTCTATAAACAATTTTATCTGCCGCCGCCTGTCCTATCGCCGTAATGCTGATATATAATCCCTTTGGTGAAGAAGTCGTGTCACCACCTACTAAATCTACATTATATTTATCACAAGCTGCTTGAACCCCTTCATAAAATTCTTCTAACGCCTCTACTGAAAAACGATTGGAGAGTGCTAAAGACACCGTAATTTGTTTCGGAATAGCATTCATTGCATAAATATCAGATACATTAACGACCACTGACTTATACCCCAAGTGTTTCAATGGCGAATACATCAAATCAAAATGAATCCCTTCTACTAGCATATCAGTAGAAACAACTGTTTGTAATTGTCCATTGTCAATAACCGCGGCATCGTCTCCGATTCCTTTTTTAGAAGAAGAATTTTGCAGGCGGATATTTTTAGTCAAATGATTAATTAAACCAAATTCTCCTAATTGATTAACATCTGTTCGCTTCGTATTTTCTGTAGCCATTTATTTTCAGTATTGCTTTTAAAATAGAAGGCAAAATTACAATTTTATATTGGTTAAGAATACAACTAATTAGCGCATTAAGCTCCATACAATTTATTTTCTACTATCTTACCTTTCATTCTTCCATCTTTTAACGCATCATTAACCCCTAAATCGTTTTTATTTTGCTTCTATTCCTAGTTTATTTTTTAATTTTGGGCATCAATCTAAATATATGAAATTAAGGTCAGAACAGTTAGTTAAAGTTTATGGTCGAAGAACCGTTGTCAAAGGCGTTTCTGTAGAAGTGAATCAGGGCGAAATCGTTGGTTTATTAGGTCCCAATGGTGCTGGCAAGACCACTACTTTTTATATGGTAGTAGGATTTATCAAACCCAATTCGGGTAGTGTTTATTTGGACCAAGAAGAAATTACGAGCCTCCCTATGTACAAGCGGGCGCAAAGAGGTATTGGCTACTTGCCCCAAGAACCTTCTGTTTTTAGAAAATTAAGTGTGGAAGATAATTTACGTGCCGTACTAGAGATGACCGATTTGAATAAACAAGAGCAAGCAGAAAAACTAGAAAGTCTTATCAGTGAATTTAACTTAGAAAAAGTTAGAAAAAGTAATGGAGATACGTTGTCGGGTGGCGAACGTAGACGAACGGAAATAGCTCGTGCCTTGGCAACCGACCCTAAATTTATTCTACTAGATGAGCCTTTTGCAGGGATTGACCCAATTGCCGTAGAAGATATTCAAGGTATCGTCAATAAACTAAGGACTAAAAATATTGGTATCTTAATTACAGACCATAATGTCCAAGAAACTTTATCTATTACGGACCGTGCCTACTTGATGTTTGAAGGAAATATTTTGAAAGCAGGAACTGCGGAAGAATTGGCGGCTGACGAAATGGTCCGAAAGGTTTATCTAGGTAAGAATTTTGAATTGAGAAAAAAATAAAGCCAAAAGTGTGGAATTGTGTTGTTTTATTACTCTATAAAGATAGAGTAACGAGTAAAAAATAACTAGCATATTTGGACGGTCTCTTTTGCTCCTATTTTTCCTTTAAAATCGGTCATAGTATCAACAATATTCCTTCTTTTAAAGAAAAACTAGAAACAAAATAAACTCGTCGAAATGCACTACTTATTCTTTGCTCGTTACTAGAGCAAACATTTACTAGAAACTACACACTTCACAGACTTGAGAAAACTAACAACACCAGCGATAAATTGGAAGGCACAACCCTTTCTACGTTTTGTCCTACCACTCATGCTAGGTATTTTCCTAGCGAACCGTTTAGCGATACATCATTTTTCGTTAAACATTCTACTGCTTATTGCTTTTCTCAGTCTTTTTTATTTTAGTCAAAAAAAACAAGCTTATGCTAAACGATGGAGTGCAGGTTTAGCCATATATTTCTTTTTATTTCTTTTCGGTTATCAGTCTGTCTATTATCAAAATGACCTTCATTCCGCTCAACACTTTAAACAATTTATCGCCAAAGAAAACCTTGTGCTTGGGGTCATTAACAATGTTCCTTCAGAAAAGAATGGTCGAATAAAAATAGAATTAGCTACTCAATCAATTGGGACTACGATAGAGAATTTTCAACCTTCTAATGGAAAATTATTAGTTTATTTAAAAAAAGACGAGACTAATCACTTAAAGTATGGAGACCAATTATTGATAAAAAGTAAAATCTTTCCTATTCAATCCGCTAATAATCCCAATGTTTTTAATTTTCAACAATACTTACATTTTCAAAATATCCATTTTCAATCATTTGTGAACAACCAAAAATTTAAAGTACTTGCTGAATATCAAGGAATTTTTTTTTGGAAAACGATTTTTGATACTAGAAATCATTATTTAACGGTATTAGAAAAATATATTAAATCCGAAGAAACAATTGCCATAGCGTCTGCTTTAATGCTCGGTTATAAAGATAAATTAAACAATGATTTAAAAATTACTTATAGAGAAAGTGGAGCGATTCATGTCTTGGCAGTTTCTGGTTTACATGTGGGTATTATTAGTGGCTTCCTATCATTTCTACTACAATTATTACCTTTCAAAGGTCGTATTTGGGCATGGGGTAAACTTGGATTTATTTTGATTGCTATTTGGTTGTTTGCCTTTTTAACAGGCTTATCTCCTTCCGTTCAAAGAGCAGCTATTATGTTTAGTGCCTTGAATTTTGGATGGACCTTACAGAGAGATGTAAATATTTATAATGCTTTGGCAATAGCGGCTTTTTTTATATTGCTTTCCAGTCCTTATGCGCTATTTGATGTAGGCTTTCAATTTTCTTTTTTAGCAGTTACAGGTATTGTTTTTTTTATGCCAAAATTGCAATCACTTTGGATGCCAAAAAATTTAATCCTTTATTATTTTTGGTCTTTGACCATAGTTAGCATTAGCGCACAACTAGCTATTTTTCCATTGATGTTATATTATTTTCATCAGATTCCAAGCTACTTTTGGTTATCCAGTCTTTTTGTAGTGCCACTAGCTGGCATCTTGATGAAACTTGGTATTTTCCTTTTCCTGACACATGGGCTGAATGAATTCCTTTCCACCACCATAGGTAGTCTGCTTACCAATATTATTGCCCTACAAAACGATTTAATCCAGTTTATTAAGGAATTACCGTTTTCTAGTTTCTCAGGCTTTTGGATAAATCAATTAGAAGTTCTTTTACTTTACGGTATAGTTTTAGGTTTAGCCTTGCTATTGTTGACCTATCAGTTTAAATGGATAATGAGTGTGACTTGCTGTTTATTATTGGTTAGTTGTGTCCAATTTAAAAAGAGCTATCAGCAAAATCAGCAACAAAAAATTACGGTCTATTCTATTAACAAAAATAGCGTTATTGATTTTACAGATGGGCAAACTACTTATACTTTAGGAGAAGATAATTTATCTGAAAGCCAACGAATTTATACCTTACAAAACAACCGTTGGGCAATAGGTAGTAAAGAAGTTATAGGTATTAAAAATAACGATTTCCAAGCAACTAACTTAATTAAAAAAGGAAAATTCTTCCAGTTTCATAATAAAAGACTAGTGTTCATCAATCAAGAAATTGCTCAAAATACGGCTATCGTAAATAGATTTAGGACCGATTATATCCTACTACAAAATAATCCCGATATAACCTTAACACAACTTACAAAGCACTATAAATTTAGAGAACTTATTTTCGATGGGTCTAATGACTATTGGTTTGTCAAAAAATGGAAGGCTATCTGTGAAAAAGAAAAAGTGGCTTATCAAGATGTAAAAAATGAAGGCGCTTATGTTATCAATACGGTAGAAAAATCAACGACTCCTTATTATGAAAAACAAGCTATCTCTTTTAATTTAAAATGATTTCACCGCATAAGTGCTATGTAAAAATGATGTTAATTTACTCTCTCTTCTCTACTCCCTGCTCTTTACTTTTCTTCATTACTTGCAATATATCTTCCAAATAATCGCGATGATTTGCTAGGCGAGGTATTTTATTTTGAACACCAAATTTCCCCCTAGAACGCATCCAATTATGGAAAGTCCCTTTTGGTAAAAGGGATATACGCAACTGTTCTAATGCCATACTTTTATAACGCTTAGCTTCATAATCTGAATTAATTGCTTGTAAGTTTTTATCTAGTCTTTTGGTGAAATCTAATATGTTTTCTGGTTCTTTTTCAAATTCAACCAACCACTGGTGACCGCCTTTTCCTTTTTTAGTAAAATAAATTGGGGCTACAGTATATTCGGAAACAATAGAGCGAGTTTCTTCACAAGTCAGGGCGACTGCTTTGTCTGTATTTTCCACCATTACTTCTTCTCCGAAGGCATTGATAAATTGTTTAGTACGACCTGTAATTTTTATTTTATAGGGATATTTGGACGTAAAAGTCACGGTATCTCCAATTTTATAGCGCCATAAACCTGCATTCGTACTAATAAGCATTGCATAATTTTTCCCTATTTCTACTTCTTCTAATGGAATAGCAATTGGGTTTTCATTATCCCATTCTTCCATTGGCAAAAATTCATAATAAACTCCATTATTTAATAGCAATAAAAGGTCATCATCTCCAAGAAATTGTTGCGTAGCAAAAAAGCCTTCGGAAGCATTATAAGCTTCTGTATATACAAAATCATCTTTTGGTAAAAATTGCTTAAACTGTTCTTTGTAAGGAGCAAACCCAACCCCTCCATGTACATAAACACTTAAATTTGGCCAAACTTCTAAAATGTGTGATTTCCCCGTCACTTCCAGTAATCGCCTAAATAAAACAATATTCCAAGTAGGAACGCCTGCTATCATATAAAGACTTTTATCGTCCTTGGTTAATTGAACCGTTCGCTCAATTTTTTCCTCCCATTCACTCATTAAACCAGTCTTAAAATCAGGTGCGTAAAACGGGCGGCCAACTGCTGGCATTCGATGTGCCATAATAGCTGAAATATCGCCGATAGTTGTTTTGGGATATTCAGCGTAAGTAGCTAAACTACCAACTAATAATAAATTTTTGTCTGCAAAAACTCTGGCATCTGGTTTATTGTGATACAACATAGACATGGTGTCCCAATTGCCTCGAATATGATTAGAAAAAAGATTTTTATCGGTTACTGGTATGTATTTACTTTTATCGTTAGTTGTACCCGATGATTTAGAAAACCACCTAACTTGTCCACTCCACAAAATATCTTTTCCTCCATGCATCATTCGCTGAATATAAGGTTTCAAATCGTCGTAACTAGAAACAGGAACTTGCTTCGCAAAATCTGCTGCTGATTTGATAACACCGTACCCAAAGGTTTTCCCCCATTCTGTATGCTTAGTAGCGGCAACGAGGTCTCTGAGTACTTGTGCTTGTACTTCGTGAGGATTTTTTATGAATTTTTGAATCCTTCCAATCCGTTGTTTTAAATACCAACGCATTATATTATTGATTCTTTCCTTCATCTGTGGTGGTATGAGTCTAATTTATTTTACTCTTTGCCAAGGCTTGTCAAAAAGTCTATTGATTTTAGTATCAGATTCTCGTTTATTACAATGTATTTTTATGCTCATTTAATAGCGATACATTAAAAGTAGTTAAATTAACCAATTACTAGTTAGTAGTATTAATAAAAAAATTATTGAAAAAAATTAATGCTCAGGCAGCGTATTAATTAAGCGGGTCGTTTTAGGTACAGCTTAATGACTTAAATACTAAAAGCAGCCCCTTGTTATTCTCACTAGTTTTTATTCAACGTATGAAATTTTAAAGAGGGGCTGCCTTATTTTCTTAAGCGTTCTTTCCTATACTTCGACTTCCAATAACTCAAATATTGCATCTAATTCATCAAAAGATTTAAACCCTACTTTTTCTTCTATTCCTCCTTTCACACTTATTCCAATAGGATTTACTTCAGCAATTATTTTTGCTATGTTTTTGTCCGTATAATCTAAACTCAAAAACACCTCATACTGACTGACTATTTCCTTTAACTGAATCAAGGATAAATTTCCAGTCCCTTCTTTTAAGGAAATCCAATTGATATTATTCTTATTAAAGTCGATTAAAAAATAATCTACATAATCAAAATAAGTATCTAAATGAGCTTTTAAAGAAGTATAGGTTGTAGTCGATTCTATAATTACTTCCTTAATAATCGTCGATACGGTTAAACTATTAAAATATTCGACAGGGGTATGCATCCCAACTTGAATATATTCCAAGGCTAAAAAATCAATAATTTGCTGGCTTTGTTCTATATCCAAAATTGCTAATTCTCCTATTATTTTAGGACCTTCTATCCAGTCTTTAATTTCTTTGACTTGAGGTAAGGGCAAAGTTGCTAAACCACTTGCCGTTAAATCAAAACCTAACCACTCAACATGCCATGCAGCAAAATATCGGGCATCGGTTAAATTGGAAACACTACTAGCTTTTACAGTTGTTGTCAACATACATCACTTTTTCTGAAAAAAATGTAAAGCTATAAAAAAAGCCGCCCGTATGGGCAGCTTTTTTAAATTTTAATATAAGGGAATAAGTTAAACAATTTTCAATTTTCAATTTAAAAAGTTCAATTTTCAAAAGGGAGGAGCAAGCTAACGATAATCTTCAAGAGTTAATACCATAGACTACGGCTTATACATAATCCTCTTTTGGTAAACTTATTTTGTTTCTACCAACAAAGTAGTAGATAATCGTTCCGACAAATGGTAGAAAGAAAACTAATAAAAACCACATAATTTTATCAGTATCACTTTTATACTCATCTGAAATAATTTCTATTAAAGCATAAAGCCAAAATACAAAACTTCCTATTCCCAATACCAAGAATGTCATCAAAAAAATTGCAGTCATTTTTTTATCATTTAATGATGAAAAATATTTTATACACTAAAGATTATCAGAAAAAAGATTGTACACGCGCGCATGCGTTAGTTATTTTTTTCCGAATAATCTTTACTATCCAAATTAATAGGATTTATCAATTATTGCTAATTTGCTCGGCAAACCAAGAAGAATTATCGACTAATTTCAGTCATTTGCTACTTCTAAATCATTAAAAGATAGATAAGGTTGAAGGCGTTCAATAAACGCTTGATTTAATGATTTTACTTTATGCAAGTCATCAATACGCTGATAATACCCATGATTGCTTCTATAATTAATGATAGCATGCGCCTGTTTCCTTTTGATATAGGGATGTACTTTTAAAGCATCTGCGGAAATAGTGTTAATTAAAATTTTATGTGGAATAGGAGATACGACTAATTGAGTAGCTACTTTTTCTATCACACTATCGGGTACATTATAGATCATTTTTATTTGCTCCACTGAAATAAATCCACCCAATTTATCTCTGAAGTTGATGATTCGTTGGGCGGTTATATTTCCAATGCCCTTTAATTTTTTCCAGTCTTCAATATTGCTATTATTTATATCTATTTTGATAGCGGTTGTTGTAGATAAGCTTTGTGGAACATCAGAAGGGATGTGCTTTTTCTCTGCAATGCTAGTTTTACTTGGTGAAATTTCGATATATGGCGCTAAAGTTAAATAGTCTTTTGGGGTCAATCCATAAATTTTCTTAAAATCTTGTTTTTTCCAAAATTGCCCACCTTTAGACCGAAAATTGATAATTGTTTGACTTACTTTTTCCGAAAGACCTAATGCTAATAAAGTTTGCTTTGTGGCATCATTTGGATTAAAGGCAAATGGAGTTAGCGTTTTGGGTACGGGTTGTTTAATAAACTTTGGTTGTTCTTTTTCTTTATTGGCAGACAATCTTTGATTAAATTGTATATAGGGCGCTAATCTACTATAATCGCTATCTGTTATACCATAAACTTTTTTAATATCCTGTTTCTTATAAAATTTTGCGCCCGTATTTCGATACTTTATAAAAGTATTGGCTACGGTAGATTTGATTCCTAATTTTATTAATGCTTCTTTGGTGACGATATTAGGGTCAAAAGAAAATAGGGTTATTGGAGTGTTCATTTCTTTTAAAACCTCCTTTGATGAATTTTTTCCAAAATCGTTTTTGTCTAGTATTTTTGTTTCGGCTTCAAATGCCATCACTTCTTCTTTAAATACTGAAAAATCGGTTGCAGGTTTGGCTAAGTAATTCGATAAAGTATTGGACAAAAAGAAGGTCAAAAAAATAAGACTCATGACAATTATAAAACCATTTCTCTGGGTTTTAGAAAAGTAAAAATAGTCGTGTAAGCCCGTTTTCATATTTCTGAAAATAAATGTTTAGGGAATCCTCTAAGCTATATATTTTCTTGTTATTATTTTTGGCTAGTTTATATTCAACCGTTTTGAATGTATAAAAATCACAATTGAATATGTTTTTAACAAAATATTAAATAAATTTAAATTTGTCATTTAAGTGTTTTTGCCAAATATTTATTGGCTTAACTGTTTGACATTCTCCTTTTTTCTATTATCTTTGAAGAGATTTAAACAGAACTATGAGAAAATATTTTGAGTAAATTCAAAATGCATTTTTAACTACACACATTTTTATGGCTCTTTTTAATTAGCCATTTCCCTTACCTGAGAAGTGATAGGTTAGCCCCAACCTATCACTTCTTTTGTTTTTTATCCCACTATATTTTTTAAATAAAAAAGGGTTTTAGTCAATCGACTAAAACCCTTTTTTATTTTTTTATGATCAGCTAAACTCGATTTTAGCCATTTGAAGGGACTAGCCCCGTCTTTCTAATTAAGTTCTCAATGAATAACTGGTAGCACCCGTACGACAAGGTGATTGATTCTATAATAAAAGAGAAAAAATTAAACTTCAATAACAAAATCAACTTCAAAAACAAACGAGAAAAATATCCATTAATTCTCAAATTTAATTTAGAGAATTTGGCGAATTTGAATTTGAGATTTTATATTATTGTACTGGCGCAGTAGAAGTTGCTTCTAAACTTAAAACCAAAGCAATATCATTGCTAATTACTCTGTCCTTTGCTAAACCAATAATAGAACCTGAGCCATATTCGATGCCCCATTGTGTTCTGTCAATAACAAATGCTGGGCTAACTGCTGTTAATTTATTACCAACAACCGCCACATCAGCAGGGAAAGTAATACTCTTTGAAATCTTTTTCATCGTTAGGTTTCCAGTAATATTATGAGTAGCACCTTCTACACCAGTAGTAGGAGTAGCTCCGGTAATAACGAAAGTAGCAGTTGGAAATTTTTCTACATCAAAAAAGTCTGCATTTTTTAAATGCCCTTCTAATTTTTCTTTTCCTTTTCCTGCTGGCAAATCAGTGTTCTCAATTGATTTCATATCAATAGTGAATTGTCCACCAATAATATTAGCTCCTTTTGCACGAATGTCTCCTATGGCTACGCTAATCGTGCCAGAATGAGCATCGTTACCAACGACTTTAGAACCTGTCCATCCAAGTGTGCCTTTATTAAGCGTATAATTAGCCGTATTACCACTTGCAGCAGGTGTTGCTTCCATGGTTTTCTCAGGCGTTTTTGCCTCAGTAGCTTCTACTTTTTTACCTTCTGGGCTGCTACAAGCAACAACCAATAATAAAAAGAAAAATGATGCTAAATTAATAGTAGCTTTCATTGTTTGAATAATTTAATGATGAAGTAATAAAATCGTTTTGAAATATGATTTGTAAAAGTAATAGGTTTACTTATTAGGTAAGTAGAAAATGGAAGCTTTTAATAAAGAATGGTAAAAGAAATTGTCTATATGATTATTTTCGACCTAATTCATCCAAAAAATCAATTGTTTCAGTTAAATCAGCTAAAACACTATAATTTTTATCAGACTGCACTTTCTGACTGACTACTTGATAGCCGGATAGTAATATTTGAGTATCAGGAAAAGTAGTAGCTAAATTATCTACATAGTCTTTTACCAAAGGCTTTGTAAAGGTCTCAGATATGATGGTGTAGATAAATTCGGGTTGATGTATTTGGTAAGCATCTTTTAAATCCGTCAAGGAGATATAATTACCAATATAAACTACTTTAAATTTTCTTGATTTAAGCAAATAGTGCATGAATAATAAGCTCAATTCTTGACTTTCTCCTTCAGGTAAATAAATCAAAAACTTAGGAATGGCTTTTCCTTGGGCAATAGGCTCATTATTGATAGCAGCAATTATTTTTTGGCGAATGAGGTAGCTCATAAAATTTTCCTGCACAGGGTTGATGGAACCCGTAAGCCATAATAAACCTAATTTATCCAGAAAAGGATAAATAACCTCAATCATTGTATGCTCAAAACCTAATTGCTGAATATTTGTGGAAATAATGCGGTCAAATTTGTACTCATCCATTTCAATCATGGATAAAGTAAGGGCATCTAGTTGTACATCATTTTCAAAATTAATCTCTGAAATGGCGGCTACCTTTTCCAAAATTTCCTCATCATCCATTTTGGCAATTTTGGAAATCTTAATGCCATTTTTATTAAGCAGTGCTATATTAAGTAGTAATTTTAGATTATCATCTGTGTAGTAGCGAATATTAGTTTGAGTACGCCCTGGTTCAATAATTTGATAGCGCTGCTCCCAAATACGAATTGTATGAGCCTTTATACCAGATAGTTTCTCTAAATCCTTAATGGAGTAAACAGCCACTTTGTTACCGTTAAATAGATTACTTTAATTGATTCTTATGAATAATTAAGTTTTAAACATCAAATATTTAAAATTGTTTAAATAATTGACGCAATCATTAAACAAAATTATTCGATAAGCTTGAATATCATATGTTTCTTAGCAAAAAGAAAAACTAAGAGACGACGAAAAAATAACTTCCGCGTTTTTCAAATGGATTTTTTCGTCATTACTAAAAGGAATATAATATTTTTCATCTTTATGATTTTTCGTTTTAAAAAGCATGAAAAAACAATGTTAATTTCCGCTTACTTTCACGCTATAGATAAATCGTATTTATCAATCAAAACAAGCGAATGATGCTTTCAAAAAAAAATATATGGTTACTCCTGTTTGGTATAGATGTAGTCTTAAATCTATACGCTGAAGCCACACAAAACATTCCATTAATATATACAACTAAGCCTTTATTAATGATTTTTTTAGGCCTTCATTTTTATTTTAACAAAGGAATGGACAACAATTATGGCAAATTAATTTTAACAGGACTATTTTTTTCTTTTTTAGGAGACTCTTTTTTAATGTTTCGAGAAACGGGTGCTCGCAGTCAGCAGTTTTTCTTAATGGGTTTAGGTAGTTTTCTGCTTACCCAAGGTTTATATTTTTTAGCATTTTGGAAATATGCTAATGGGAAAGGATATATTAAAAAGCGTCCTTGGATAATACTTATATTTCTATCATTTTTAATTGGTAACTCTCTTTTTTTACTACCAGATTTACCAACTGCCTTTAAAATACCCATACTCATTTATAGCACTATTATTACTTTAATGGTTCTGAGTTGTATGAATCTCTACCACGAAATTCCTAACAATATTTTTATTTGTTTAGTAATTGGGGTCTTATTGTTTATGTGTTCCGATACGCTAATTGGATTAAATCAATTCAAAAAAGAAGCCTTAAAAATACCTTATCCAAGGATAGCTATTATGTCTACTTATATAATGGCTCAATTTCTGATAGTAAAAGCAAGTATAGATTTGTTAACAGAATAATTGACTTGATTTAAAAAATGTCAGTAAATAGACGTTTAGAATATGAACTCAAAAGCATACTAATGGTTAAATCATTAGAGTTTGTTTGAGGGGTCATGAAAAAATAATTCCTTAGAATTATTTTTTCAAAGTTCCTCAACTAATTCTCATTATTCATTTTCACAAAAAAATATTTAACATGAAGCCCATTTATTTTACTAGATTTTTGTTTGCGGCTATATTACTAGTAGGTTTAACATTTTCAGCCCAAGCACAAAAAGGAAAGCCTAAAAGTCCACCAGCTACTGCCTCCCATACCATAGCAGGTTTAACTATAGATATTAACTATAATGCTCCGTCTGTAAGAGGGAGGAAAGTATGGGGAGAATTAGTGCCCAATGGAAAAGTATGGAGAACTGGTGCAAATAGTGCAACCACTTTTACGGTCGATAAGGATGTACTAATAAACGGTCAAGCATTAGCCGCTGGTACCTATGCTTTGTTTACAATTCCCAATGACGGAGAATGGACCATTATCTTTAATAAAGAAGCTAATCAATGGGGGGCATATAGTTATGATTCAGGGAAAGATGCTTTAAGGATTACGGCTAAAACAGGTACAGCAGCAGCCTTTACAGAACAAATGACTTTTAAAGTAAGCGACAATGATGATGCTATCGGTATAGTAAGTTTCGTTTGGGAAAATTTACAAACGAGTTTTAATGTTAGCACAGTTAACTAAAAATAATAGGAAATTCTTATCATTTAGGTAATGATTAAAAAATAACTTTCGCATTTGGTTTTTCAAATAGGAACTCGTACGGGTTTTTTTTGAAAAACGCGGAATTTACTTTTTCGTCGGCTCTAAATAAAAGAAAACGCTTTAGTTGTAAATCAGCTAAAGCGTTTTCTTTGTTTGCTCTACTACTTTTTATTGAGTAATTTTATTAAAACAGTACTTAGCTTGCAGTAGAAATGGATTGTAAGTACTAAATTTTGTATTTTGCTTACAGTACACCCCTAACCATCAAATCAACAAATTCATATAACTTAGAACAAATGAATTATTATTTTACAATAATTGCTATTTTATTTTCCCCCCTAATCCTAATAGGGCAAAATACTACTGGACCTTCTTCTTCTAATATCCTAATTAGATTACAAGACAAAATAGATGGTTATGATTTTGTAGATAATTATCAAGCCCATAGCAGGCAGCCAATTAATTTCTCTATTCAAAGGCAAGTTTCCAAATTATTGAATATTTATAGCATTGAATTCAATGGTCGCTCAGCAGAAGGTGCTTTATTGATTAATGATTTACAAAAAGATAGAAATGTATTGGAAATAGGCTATGACACGCCCTTGACGTATCGAAATACGACACCGAATGACGACTTGTATCAAGACCAATGGAATCTGGACAGAATAGAAATTCAGAGAGTATGGAATGAAACTAGAGGAGGCTTTACTGCTAATGGTGACCCGATTGTTATTGCTGTTTTAGAAAAGGGGATAGAATTAGACCATCCTGACTTATTAGAAAATATTTGGCGTAATGAAGGCGAAATACCTAATAATGGTAGAGATGATGATAATAATGGATATGTTGATGATTTTTTAGGTTTGAATCTAGACGATTTAACGGACGACCACCCCGTACTGAGTCATGGTACGCAAGTGAGTGGCATTATCGGTGCAAGAACAGATAATAGTATTGGCATGGCTGGTATTAATTGGGATGCAAAAGTGCTATTTTTATCTGGTGTAGATTTAGCCAGCGAGGTTATTGAGGCTTATGAATATTTATATAATCTTCGCAAAAGATATAATGAAACCAATGGTCGAGAAGGTGCATTTATTGTTGCCAATAATAATTCTTTTGGTTGGGATAACACTCGTCCCGAAGAATTAAGAATGGGCGTTGAACTCTGCCAAATGTATGATATAATGGGAGAGGTTGGTATTTTATCTGTTGGTGCGGGGCCAAATAATGATGTAGATGTTGAAATTGTAGGAGATACACCAACTAATTGTACTAGTAATTTCTTTATTGGCGTAACGTCAACTGATGAGCTAGACCAAAAAAGTAGAGATGGGGGATTTGGTCGTATTTCTATAGATTTAGGAGCACCGGGAGAAAATATTCAAGCTACCAATACAGGAAATACCTATGGAGAGTTCTCTGGAACCTCTTTTGCTACTCCTCATGTAACAGGGGCAATAGGGTTAATGTATTCGTTGCCTTGCACCCAAATAGGTGATGACGCAATAGCCAGACCTAGACAAACGGCTTCTTTTATGAAAAATATTCTATTAATAGGAACAGACCAAATATCAGATTTAGAAGATAGGACTGTTTCTGGTGGACGTTTAAATATGTTCACTACAATGACTAATTTACAAATCTACTGTGGAACGATTGAGGGAGAGCAATTAAATATAATGAATATTTATCCAAATCCAGCATTTGGAAACATTACCATAGAATTTGAAACCCCCGATTTTGAAGACTACCAATTATCCATCACTAATAGTTTAGGACAAATAGTATCTGAGCGAACCGTCAGTCCGCCTCGTTTTGCTTCTCCTGTCATAACAGAAAATATAAGTGGGCTACCTTCTGGTGTTTATAATGTCTCCTTATCCAGAAATGACAGTTTTATAAGTAAAAGATTAGTTGTGTACAGTTTTAATCAGTAATTTTTATCATACTACTTATGAACACCAACTATTTAGAAAGTGTCAACAAGCAATTCGCTTATTACAAACAACTGGGCGATTGGACTTTTGCACAACTCAAAGAAGAAGACCTCTTTTGGCAATACAATCCAGAGAGTAACAGCATTGCCGTCATCGTCAAACATATGTGGGGTAATATGTTGTCTCGTTGGACCGACTTTTTAAAAACAGATGGAGAGAAAGATTTTCGAGATAGAGATGGAGAATTTGAAGCAACGATTAAATCCAAAGCAGAATTACTAGAAAAATGGGAAGCAGGCTGGCAATGCCTTTTTGATAATATCCAACCATTAGCTACCAACCAATTAGCGCAAACCATTTACATTAGAAATATGGGGCATACGGTAACCGAAGCCATTAATCGCCAACTAGCACATTATGCCTACCATGTTGGGCAAATTGTTTTTATTGGTAGAATGATAGCAGGCGAAAATTGGAAATCTTTGTCCATCCCCAAAGGCGAATCTAAAATTTATAATCAGAAAAAATTTGCACAGCCCAAAAGAATAGCGCATTTTACGGATGAATTTTTAGATAAGAAGTAATCGAGTTGCGAGTTCAACTTACAACCAGCAACTCGCAATTTGCAACCAGCATGAAAAATCAGCAAGTCGGTATCCTATTATTTAAGGAGTTAGAAAAAATTACGAACAACACGGCACTATCCATTTCAGAAAAAGTGGAGGCACTATACCGACTATTGAGCCTTTCGTTTGTAGAGGCGACTAGAGATGAAAAAGTTTTATTTACCACGCTCTTTTCTCGCATATCGTTTGCCAGTCAACGGTTTCAAATTAGCAAACAATCTCGTTTTTTTATTCATCATTTTAGAATTAAAGGGCAACAAGTTTTTCGGTCTAAAAAAATTGAAACGACTACCTTAGAAAAAGTCCATTATCCACTCGGATTAAAAGCCGTAAGTGAAAGCATAGCGGCTTTATTCTCAATAGCCGTTCCTTCCAATATTCAAAAAATAATACCCCCCAAAGGTTTTTATAAAACAACGCCTGTCGAAGTCAAAGAATACAGAGCCCAGGTTAGAATCGTTGCTTTAGCAGATGACGAAGCCAATAATCAACTCATTGCCCAAGACCAGAATGGCGTAGGTGAAGAAATTCGAGTGCAGTACAGTATTCCTGAACGAAACGAAAATTTTAATCCAAGCATTCGAGCCTTAAAAAGAGGATTTGAGTTTCCAGTAATGATGAATATATTGGATGTAGAAATTGACAAAGCAGGGATTTATCGCCCCAAGGGATTTGTTATTGAACCCGATTATTTGATGGATGTAACAGCTGTTGCCGAATGTTTTAAAGATACCGGCACAGAAGCCTTACTTCATTTACTAAAGAGATTTACGCCCTTTGAAAGTAGTGTGCCATTGATGTTGGGAAATATCGCCAATTATTTTTTAGATGAATTAATGACGAATCCCGAAGTCACCTTTAAAGAATTATTTTCTCATGTTTTTCAACTAAATCCACTGGCTTTTACCCTATTTGAAGATAAGCAGGTTTATGAAATTCACGGCAAGTCACAAAAGCATTATTTGACGCTTAAGCAAATGGTGCTAGAGCAGTTTGAAAAACAAGGCATTCAAAAAGACAAATGTTATATTGAACCTTCCTTTTATTCTGAAAAATATGGTTTACAGGGAAGGTTGGATGTTTTTTATCAAAATAATGAAGGAGAAGAGAAAGAAGCAGGAATTGTCGAATTAAAAAGTGGAAAAGCTTATAAGCCCAATCGTTACGGAATTAGCCATAATCATTATACTCAAACTTTGTTGTATGACTTACTAATTCGGTCTGCTTTCGGTAAAATTACACCAACTAATTATATTCTTTATTCTGGTTTAGATAATCGCCCTTTGCGGTTTGCACCAACCATTAAAGCGCAGCAGTACGAAGCGATTCAAGTAAGAAATCAATTAGTTGCCATAGAGCAAGGACTAATTAATTTGAAAGATGGCGACTTAGTTAACCCTCCTTTATTAAGGCATTTACATCCCGATAGATTCCCCCAAATTTCTGGTTTTATCAAACGCGATTTAACCGCATTTTCTAAGACTTTTTATGAATTAAGTGTTTTAGAAAGAAAATATTTTACCTTGTTCACCAGCTTCATCGCTAGAGAGCATCGGATGGCAAAAATGGGGATGCACGGGTCAACTAAACGAAATGGACAAGCGGCGATTTGGTTGGATACTTATAAGGAAAAAGAAGACAATTTTAATATTATTAGTTCCCTAAAATTAATCGACTTTAAAGGCAAAGATGAAGACCCCTTTTTAATCTTTTCCAAAACAGCGCACACCAATAATTTAGCTAATTTCAGAAGGGGAGATATTGCTGTATTATACCCTTATCGCCAACCAGATGATACGCCATTACAAGACCAAGTATTTAAATGTACGATTATAGAAGTTGATAATAAAAAAGTAATCGTTCGACTACGTTCCAAACAATTTAATACCACGCTATTTGAAGAGGATATTTTTTGGAATTTGGAGCATGATTTAATGGATAGTGGCTATACCAAATTATACCGAGGTTTATTTGCTTTTGCAGAAGTACCTATTAGTAAAAGAGCAATGCTTTTAGGGCAAAATCCTCCTAGGATGCCCGAAAAAAAGACACTAGTAGCACCGCCAGAATTAACTTTAGAACAACAGGATATTTATAAAAAAATAATCAACGCTAGAGATTATTTTCTGTTATGGGGGCCGCCAGGAACAGGCAAGACAAGTATGATGCTCAAGTATGTTGTAAAATACTTATGGCAAGAGACCGACCAAAATATTTTATTGATGGCTTATACGAATCGAGCCGTAGATGAAATATGTGAGGCAATAGAGCAAATTGACGAAAGTATTAAGTCCGATTATATTAGAATTGGTTCTCGTTTTTCTACCAATGAAAAGTTTAGCAAACAGTTGTTAGATTATAAATTAAAACCGATTAAAAATAGAAAAGACTTAAAAGCACTACTTTTAAATCATCGTATTTTTGTAGGAACAGTTAATGGTATTGTTGGTAGAAAAGATTTATTAAAGTTAAAGACTTTTCATCAGGTAATTATTGACGAAGCTTCTCAACTATTAGAACCTTATTTGGTGGGTTTATTGCCTCATTTTAAACGGTTTGTTTTGATTGGCGACCATCAGCAATTGCCCGCCGTTGTACAGCAAAGTTCAGAGGAATCAAAAGTAGGGGACGAGGAATTAAATAAACTAGGCGTCGTCAACTTAAGAGATTCTTTTTTCGAAAGAATTTATAAACAATGCCTCAGAAACGGTTGGCATTGGGCGCACGCACAATTGAGTCATCAAGGAAGAATGCACCAAGAAATCATGCACTTCCCGAATACTTTTTTTTATAATAAAAATTTAAAAATTCTCCCGAATTCCATTCCTTACCATAAAAACCAGTTAGTTCCATTGAATTATACACTACCTGATGACCCTACTTTTTTAGAACATCTATTGTGTAAACAAAGGGTCGTCTATATTGAAACGGAGGTAGACGAACGTAGTAAAACCCATAAAACCAATCAATATGAAGCGTTAAAATTACTAGAATTGATACAAAGTTTCCAGAAGATTTATAAAAAAAATAATTTGGAAATGACGGTGAATAGCATTGGGATTATCACTCCTTATCGAGCACAAATTGCCCAAATCCGACAGCAATTATTAAGCGAAAATATTGAGGTAGAAAGTTTGACGATTGATACGGTTGAACGTTATCAAGGAGGCGCAAGAGATATTATTTTAATTTCGCTTTGCACCAATAATTTTGCGCAGGTAGACTCTTTAGTTTCTATGTCCGAAGAAGGAGTGGATAGAAAATTGAATGTTGCTTTGACTAGGGCTAGGAAGCATTTGGTGGTTTTGGGGAATCGAGAACTGTTGATGAGTAATACTGTTTATGCGGATTTGATTAGGACTATTGAGGGGTAAAATAAGGGGTATACGAAATTTTCTAATCACACTTGATTCAACGCTGATTAGACTGATAAAACGGATTTTGTAGGTCGTGTACATCAAAAAATGATTTTCCAGGTACTCGACCTAGAGCAAATCTAGTATAGAAACAGTCCAATCAGTTGAATCAGCGTTGAATCCTATCCTATTTGAAAACTTCATACACGCCTTGTTAAAATAAAAAATTAAAATACCTTTATTCATTATGCAACAGCTACCAATAACAGAAAAAGAAATATCAAAATCGACGACCGCCCCTGTCTTTTCTCCAATCTTATGTGCCAATTTGGATTACTTCGATATAGACACCACTACTTTTATTGATTTTTTCAAGGATAGTTTTGTGCAAATGCCATTCGATTATTACGATGTGAAGCGGAAGCAATGGGAGTTGATGCCAACAACACTTCAAAAAACGCATTTTGATATTTTTAAGGAGTATTATCTTGAATCTCCAGCAAGTTTTGAAAAATTTGCGGATAAGCTGATGATGAATGAAAGCACTAGGCAATCGTTAGCTGCTATTCAACCGTGGCGAAGGCGTTCGGTTTGTTCCTTTGATTTAAAAATAGGGAAGGATATTGCCATTGAACGAACCTATCCAAAAGGATTTGAACAGGCATTGGCCGAAAAAGATATAAGGTCATTGCCTAGAGTTTTTGCAGAAACCGATAGTGATTTAGTAGAAAATAAATTATTCTTTGATTTTTTACAAAAAGTAGCTCAATACGCTCAACAAATCACTCCGCATGTAAAAGTCAAAAAAATGCAAATTACGGCTCATTTCATGAGTGTACAAGCTAAAAAAGGCGTTCCGGGCAACAATTCTCCCGAAGGTGCTCATGAAGATGGGGCAGATTTTATTATCTCCGCCTTAGTCATCAATCGAGCTAATATTACAGGTGGAAAAAGCCAAGTTTTTGAGAAATTAGCTAGTGGAGAACTCGTTAATATTTTTGAACGAGAACTACAAGCGGGAGAATTTCTTTTCCAAGCAGATACAGGGGAAGAAAAGCATTATGGCAATGATTTATGGCATTACGTCACCCCCTTTTATGTAGCCCCACCAGCAACATCAGCTTGGCGGGACATTATCGGTTTAGATATTTCTATTGTTCAACCCAAAATTTAGCTTTGTCTAGGCTCGTCCCATATTCAAATCGAATATGTAATCGTATTGGTTGACCTTGCTTTACCTCGACTGGTGTTTCTAATTGACAAACGGTCGGTGGCATTAGACTATCTGTTCCTGTAAAATTACAGCCCTCTGCTACTTGCACTAATGAGTGCATATATACACAATTTACCGTTCCCGTTAACATCGGTACAACTTCCAATGTTTTTTCTACCACTACATCTTCTGCTTCGTACAAATCAATCACATTCACTACTTGTTGTAGCGACAATTGCTCTGGTAAATGACGGGTGAAATTAATCGGATAATGTTGGTGATTGGCATCAAAATCAGCATTTGCCAACTGAATAACATTGGTAATGTATTCTGGTAAAAGCTTACCATTAGGTTTTAGATATTGACGTAAATTCTTGAAAATTTGTACTTGAAACTCATTGCCACAATAGATGCTCATCAACTCTCCAACGATATAATCAACTGGTTCTGGTAAGACTACTTTCATGGCATCTCCATAAATGACTTCCACTTTGTCCGTCCAGCCATTTTTAGCCAGTGTCTCTTCTATAAAACCTCTTAGATTAGGATTGTACTCAATCAAATAGGCTTTTTTAACAATTGGCAAAAAATGCTTTGTTAGTGCTAGCGTACCTATTCCTGCTTCACAAATTACCTTATCTGTAAAATCATATTTTTCAAAAGCCTTGGTAAAGGCTCGCACTCTGGTCTTATCCGTTTCCATCACTTTATAATAGATAGGTGGAAAACCATAATGTTCTTCACTAAAGGTTTGCGCTTCTAAAATTTCATATTTTAAACTATCGTAACGGTCAACTAACTCAGAAAAAAATTCAAATGCCATAATGGTTTAGGTCTATTTTTGTAAGTTCTCCATATGATGACTGGTAGTACATACTTTAGTCTGTCCCGTTAAAAGTCTTTAGACTTTTTGATTTCTTAGACTAAACAAGCCTTAAGGCTTGGAACCCGACAGGCTAAAGCATGCACTACGAATAGCTATTGAGAACCTTACATTTTTTTAATCAAAAAAGAATTTAGCAAAAATAAGAATTTCAAAGGTAGGTTGAAGGATAAAAAAAGAAACTCAAATCAATAGTATTTATTCTAATTTTTTTCGTATACAAGAGCTTCCAGAACTCCAAGTTCTATCCATTATCCACAGAATAAAGACCTACACAGGAAGTACCTAACGGCACTATATGCAGCCTATAAAATGAGATTACCTTTCATTAAATCTATTCTGTGGGTAATCGTAAGAACTCCAAGTTCTGGAAGCTCTAAGCATTTTAGAATAAAATCAATACAAACGTTTTATCATCAGTTTTTTATTAATAATTCGCTGTCCATCTACTTTAATTCTAATGATATAAAAACCATTCGTAAAGTTGGAGGAATTAATAGTAAATTGTTGATTAGCAACCGATTCCAAATGGTGTTGATAAACAGATTGTCCAAAGCTGTTAATGATAGCTATTTCCATCTCCTTACCGATAAAATCGACTAACATCAAATTAATTTCGTTGGTAGCAGGATTCGGGAATAGGGTAACAGTAGACAAAGATAAATTTTGTTGAATAGTAGTATTGGGAGCAATCGTTAAATTATCTCGGTCGTTAGCATCGGCTGTAATACCTGTTCCAGTCACATTCAGATTTTCTTCTCTTTCACACACAAAATTCCAACTACTATCATAAATTTTGACCTTTAGGATATAATCTCCTTCTGCCAAATTCTCTATCACTTGACTTGTTCCACAATCTCCTATACAGTCATCTATTAGCGCAAACCGATTGTCAAATAACTCAATAATGGTATTTAAGCTAGTCGAATTAGAAATACTTAAATCATTACCATTTAATTGAATGTTTAAATTGGCACAAGCATCCATTGTAGTTGTACCTGTGAGTTCTACATAAACAACCGAATCACAAATTAGCCTCGTCCAATCCTCGCTGAATGATTGGTATTGTACTGCGTAGAAACCATCTGGTAAACCACTAAATCGCTGGTCGCCGACACAATTTGTCCAATAATCACAAGAGTTATCAATTAAATTAGTAAAACTTCTATCCCATAAAAATACTTTATTACGGTCGTGGTCAACCCCTTCGGCAATGATGTCATTTCCTTCGGTTCGGATAGTAATGTTACAGCCATTAACAACTCGACCAACACATTTACAATCTGCTTCTAGCCATTCATTTTCAGTAGTTGGGTCGTTATCATCGCAGGGCGACCCTACGAAGGCGTTAAATTCTGGGCAGAATTCTTCT
>CAYMSC010000008.1:16001-37696 GCA_964392805.1 uncultured Saprospiraceae bacterium | reverse complement strand
GCACCAGCTGATGAATGGTTTGATACAGGAGAACAAATTCGCATACAACTCTGCTTCCAAGTAGCCGAATGTCCCGATTTTTCCAGCCAACTATTAACCTATTTAGCAAGCTACGGCTGTAACGGTGATACCTGTCAAGTAGAGCAGACAGATGTCACCTTAAGCGTTGCCCCGACCAGCCGTCCAGAACCTATCGTAACTTCTTCTTTATATCAAAATCCAAGTGTCTGTGGCAATCCCGGAATCATTCATTTAACCGTTACTAGTAATCAGCAAGATTCCGCAATTGGGCTATTTCAAGATTTAACGCTTGGTTTCGAGACCTGTGAAAAACCGAGTTTAGATATAGCTAAAGTCATTATAGGAACAGCACCGAATACCACAGAAATTGCCCCTGAGAATTTTTCTTGGGTAGGGACTGATTTAAAAATAGATTTCATGGGCGTAGAGAATGACCCAGATGGAGCGGGAATTGGTATTACAGATGCGGATGGCGACGGGTTTTATGACGATTTACCTGGAGGAGACACCCTTAAAATAGCCATAGAATTAGATTTTTCTTGTATGGAACCTACGGATGCCACTTCCCTCAATTGTTCCAATTTAGATTGTTCTTTTTCTACCTTTTATGTAAATGCACGCAGAGATTGTGGACAATCATTCACGGCGTATCCAGAAGTCGATGATTTTCAAATCACCAATGGGGCGACCTACGTTGGGAATAACCAAGCAGAAATTTCCAATGGTCTTTTTGGAATTGATTTTGGGGCAACAGGTACGTCTGGCGTCAAAACGGAGAAAGTCATTTTTGACTATATTTATAATCGAGAAAATGTAACACCTTGTGCCAATGAATTTGCTTCCAATAAACTACAAATCGTTTATAACGGGACATCCGCCATTGTTCAAGACATTCAGCTAGAACCAAATTCCATTAAATTAAATGGCGTAGCAATAGACGATTCCAAGGCAACTTGGACGAACACGAGTGTAAATACTCGAATTTTAGTGATTGATGCAGGGCTAAATTTACTAAATGATACGGTCCGATATGAATATGAATTGACCGTTGATACAACACTCTGTTCCCCCCCCATCTACATGGAAGGGTCTCATCAAGTCATAGAAACCTGTAATACAGGAGATTGTGAATGTCAAACCGTTTTAGCTTGTGATAAAATATTGTTCAGAAGTGACCCTAATGCTAGTGGATGTGAATGTGTAATGCGAAGTCGAGTCGTTCAAATGTATCGAGAAAGTACAGGTTTTACAGATGAAACGATGACGGAAAAAGTCCAACCAGCAGACGTCCTACCTGAAGATAGAAACCGCTATTTACCCGGTGACACCATGGTTTACGAAGCAGGATATCGAGTGAATACAGCCGATGCATTTACAGATATTTACGAGTGGGGAATGGGTTTTAGAATATTAGACGCGGGATTTATTAGTGGTAGAAGTACGCCCAATTTGGAATTAATGATGGATGCTGGGAAAACAGCATTACGAACTTTTGAAATCAAAAAAGCAGGTACCAATAATAGAATAGCGATAGATTTTTCTGATATTCCAGCTTGTTTGGATGATGATATTTCGAGCACTACAGTACATGGGATTTCTATGTATTATGGCACCAGTCCTTGGGATGCAACGATTCACAGCCGTTTTCAAGTCTTTCGAGCCAATAGCGGTTTTGATTATTATGATAATGCAAGAATTTATATTCAAATTAGAAATCAAACCAAATTACAAGAATGTAGAAATATAGATTATAGAAGTTGGGCAGACAATGGTAATTGTTGGGATGATTTTAATGCAAAATATCAATTTCAAATAGGCGATTCTTTATTTTTAAAAGTAGGGATTCCTTTTACGAAAAATCCGCACAGAGTACTAGCAAATCAAACGGAAGAGGCACCAGGCACACCTCTAGTCTATCAAGATACATGGGTAACCAAATTAGACGAATTTGATGATAATTGCCTAGTTGGCCAAAGCATTTGTAGAGAAAATGTACCTTTTCAAACCTATTGTCCAAGTGAAGTAGTTGCCAAAACAGATTTACAAATAGATGATTGTGGTGGAATGGCAACTCATACCTTTACCGTGGATAATACAACCCCCATCAACTGGTACACCGAAGAATATCGCCCTTATTTTCAAATGCAAAACTTGGACGTCCCCATTTATTCACCAATGATGTATTGTGGCAATGCCAAAGGGGTGACTAAAGGTGGGGTAGAATTTCCATTGTTACTCAGAGACACAACCAATCATACTTGTGTAGTCGTTGGTGGTCAATCCTACTGTTCTGTATCAACGAGTAATTTAGGGACGTTTACCTTTAATCCCCAAACAGAAGGATTCCCCGGATTGGCGGTAGGTTTAGGAGGCTATCGAGATAGTTTCAAAGTAAGCTATGATTTATGCATGATATGTCCAGGGGAAATACCTAATTTAGCCAGTTATGAAATTGTCTATGATTATCAATATAGAGGCGACCCACCAGATGGTTTTTCCTATCGTTGTAATTTTAATGCGAATGACCCTACGACCGCAGAAATAGAAGAATGTGCCGCTTTAGGCAACGGTTTTTATTATTATAATGAATGGATGTTGGATACTTTGATGATTAAAAATGACAACACCAGTTCCGATAAAACAATTGATGACCAGCGACTAGGTTTTCCAGAAATTACTCAAACGCTTGATAGAAATTTATTTTCTAGTGCTATTCCGGGCATTAGTGAAGAGATCAATACCATTGTAATTGAAGCAGATAGTAGTGACCTATCAAAACCTACACATTTGGGCGTGATGGCAACCGTAAAGTTGTCTAATTCCGTAGCTTTAAAAAATATCTACGACGAAAATGATGTACCCTTAGATTTTGTCTACGTCACCACAGATGGAACCACCAGTACTTACCGAACCACTTTACCAAATCTAGCAGCAGGAGACAAAGTAATTATCAAACTAGGAACGACCTTACTGTTTTGTCCAATTGCGCCATTACCTCCACCAGATATCTGTGTAAATATTACATCGGGTTGTATGGACCCTGAAATTCAAGCAGCAGTAGTTGGCAATACAGAAAGTTGTACTGCCAATGAAGTTTGCTATTCTTATGTTTTTGGAGAAGCGGCTATTCAGGCAGATTTTTTACAACCAGCAGCAGGAGGCGAACATCCACTTTGTGGCGATATTCCAGTAGCTATTTTAATCAAAAATGTTAAACAAGTAACTATTACAGACTTAACAGCAGCATTTGATTTACCTATTACTGGGGCTCAAGTGGTTAGTGGAAGTTTTCAAGCATCTTATCCCAATGGAGGAGATTTTAGCAAACCTTTTTATGATATTGATGACCCAGTAATAAATGGTACGAAACTAATCTATACAGAAGATGAAGTATTTAGCCCTGCTATCCACAGTAATGGGTTGCCTGGTATTGGCGCTTTACTAGATAGCAATCAAATCGTTATCCAATTTTTAATGAGGACTGTATGTGATAGTTTTGTTTCTGGTAGTACATTAGGATTTAAAGGAACAGCCGCAGACCCTTGTAGCGTTAATTTATTATCTACGGGAACGGTAGTTAGTGATGCAACTATCATAAAAAATGCCAATCCAAAAGACTTTGCCCAAATCCTTACTACAGCCGAACCAGCCGTAGCCTACTGCGAATCAACGGATACCGAATTCACCTTAACAGGGCAGAATATTTCTCAAAAACCATCAGGAGATAGTATACAAATTTGTTTGACTTTCCCAGAGGAATTAGTCTATCAAGATAATTCCATTGGCTATGCCATTCCAGCAGGAAAATCAGTAGGAACTGTAAGTAAGATGGAAGTCCAAGGACAGACCCAAATTTGTTTTGCAGGGGTCAATAATTTGCCTTTGGGTGGACAATTCACCTTAAAATTCAAAGCCACCATGCCAGAAGAAGTCGAATGTGGTATGGCAGATATTGGCATCCAAATCAAAGAATTAGTGCCCGACCAAATTTGTGTCATAGATGAAAGTCTATGTGATGTATTTGTACAAACTTCTGTCAATGATGCCGCAGGAATAGAATTAAAAGCACCGCTAGAAACGGTCGGTTTAGATTTAACTCGCAAATGTAGTGATTCAGAAGACCCTCTGACGGTTTGCTTTGAAGCAAAATTATACAATCCTGGACTTGATTATACAGGAGACATCAATATTAATTTACACGATGATTTATTGTCCAATGAAATCTTAGAGGATTACGACCCAGTTCTAGCCAATCAGCTTTTTGCCAACCAGTTTGTAGCAGCAGGGGACACCATTATTTTAAGTGGCTGTTTTGAATTAGAGGAATTAAACGCATGCCCTGTTTTTGTCAATATCAGTTACGAAACAAACTGTGCTTGTGATTTTGAGACGACCTATTTTAATACCATTGCACCAGCATTTATTGCTGAATTACCTTCCACTACCGTCTTGTGCGAAGGACAGGAATTAGGGATAGCTACTTGCGGAGATTACACTTATAGCATGGATGATGCAGCAGACGGCTATATCCGAACCGTTGGAGATAGTATTTATTTTGGTTTAACCAATCCAGCAAATGAGCTGGCAATTACCGTCCAAGGAGGCATTGGGGAATGTGATTATTTAGAGGTGTTATTTTTAAAGGGACTCGAACCATTTACCCCCTATTTAAACGATACAGAAGCTTGTGTAAACACCCCTGCTTATTTACAATTGGTTATTCCAACAAAATTCGAAGACGAAGCGACTATCCAATGGACACCTTCGACCAATTTAGATGACCCAACTATTTTAGACCCAATTTTCACAGCTTCGGCCGCAGGCACTTACAATTATACCGTAGATATTATTCTAGGAAATGATTGTATTATTTCAGAAGATGTGGCAGTCAATGTACAAAGTACCAGCGAATTAAGTATTGTCTCAGAGGTTGGCTATTGTTTAGCCAATCCACCCAGAAAGTTGACTACCGACGCAGGTTTCGACAAATACGAATGGTATATTTTAGAAGGAGGTTTTGAAATTATACAAGCTGTTACGACTACTAATTTCTGGGCAGGACCAAATAAAGGAGGTCTTTATATTGTCAAAGGATTTAAAACAGGGGTGCTTTGTCCTTCTGTTTCTCCTACCGAATTAATACCAGATGTCAAATGTCCAAGTTTAGGAAATTTAGTATGGGAAGATACCAATAATGATGGACTATTTGCTAATGAAACGGGCATTAAAAATGTTGAAGTTACGCTATATAATTTAGGCACAGATGGTCAAAAAGGAGGTGGTGATGATATGCTAATAGCCATCGACACAACTGATGCAAATGGCTTATATTTATTTAGCAATTTAGATACGGGCAGCTATTATGTCGTCCTAACGGATGGCATTCCAACGGGTATGACTAGTTCAAATGGAACGGGAGTAAATGGTCAAAACGATGCTAGCTATGAACCCGCATCCGACCCTGATAACGATTTAAACCAGGACGATAATGGAACGGAAAATCAGGGAATTATCAGCAGCACTCCTGTTACGATTAACTTAGAATCAGAACCAACAAATGATGGAGATAATGATAATTCGACCAATCTAACTGTTGATTTTGGACTAATTTCAACTAGTTCTCTTGGAGATTATGTTTGGGAAGATATTAATGGAGATGGCATTCAAAATGATGGCGCTACGGGCATTGAAAACGTACAAGTTATTTTGACAGGAACAGATGGTTCAGGTCAACAATTTAGAGATACCACTTATACCAACTCGATGGGCTTTTATCTCTTTGATAATTTATTACCAGGGAGTTATGAAGTAACCTTTGGTCAACCCACTAATTTTGAATTCACTAAACCAAATGAAGGAAGTGGCATCACACAAGATTCTTTAGATGCTGATGCCGATGAAAACGGCTTAACACAAACAGTCACCTTGCCCTTGAACGAACATAACCCAACCTTAGACGCAGGCTTTTATCAGCCTGCAAGTCTAGGGAATTATGTTTGGTTAGATACCAATGCAGATGGCATTCAGAATGATGGCGCAACGGGAATTGAAAACATCCAAGTTATTTTAATTGGAACAGATGGACTAGGCAATGCTGTTAAAGACACCACCTACACCGATGGAAATGGGTTTTATGAATTCACCAATTTAGTGCCAGGGGATTATGCCGTTCAGTTTGTTAATCCAACTGATTTTAATTTTTCTATGGCTAATTTAGGAACAGGAAGTAGCCAAGATTCTTTAGATTCGGATGTCAATCCAGCAACAGGTTTAACACAAACCATAACTTTAGTTAGTGGCGAAAACAATCCTACTTTGGATGCAGGTTTGTATGAGTATGCCTCTATTGGAGATTATGCTTGGATAGATACCAATGGCGATGGCTTGCAAAATGAAACAAATACAGGCATCGAAGGGATTGAAGTAATCTTAACAGGAACAGATGCTTTCGGGAAAGACATTGAATTAATCACCCAAACAGACGGAAATGGCGCTTATTTATTTGATGAATTAATCCCAGGCAGCTATAAACTTAGTTTTGAAACACCCAAAGCAACCATCATCACTTTCCCAAATATCGGTGTCAATGATTCCCTCGATAGCGACATCAATACAATGGGCATGACCGATATTGAAATCTTAGAAAGTGGCGAACATAATCCAACTTATGATGCAGGTTATTTTATGGGGGCAATGTTGGGCAATTACACATGGGAAGACCTCAACGCTAATGGTATTCAAGAAGCTAATGAACCAGTTATCAGTGGCGTAGAAGTCACCTTAACAGGTAGAAATGATTTAGGGATTCAATATCAATTAACCACAGAAACGGACAGCAACGGCTTGTACTTATTTCCGAATCTAAATCCAGGTACTTATACCGTTTCTTTCACTACGCCAACTGGATATGTTATCACTCAACAGACGCAGGGAGTTAACGATTCTTTGGATAGTAATATAGGCGATTTAGGTATTTCTGGAATGGAAGTGCTCGTCAGCGGAGAATACAACCCTACTTATGATGCGGGGTATTACCAATTCGCAAGTATCGGTGATTATGTATGGTTAGACACCAACGCAGATGGTATTCAAAACGAAGGAGATAGCACAGGCTTAGAAAATATAGTAGTAAATTTAAGCAGATTAGATGGCGGAGGAAATTTAACCAATTTAAGTACCACTACCGATTCCAATGGCTATTATCTTTTTGACAATTTAATCCCAGGCACTTATCAAGTAAGTGTCATTCCGCCAAACGACTATGAAATTAGTCAAGCTACTCAAGGCACTAATGATTCCTTGGATAGCAACATTGATACACTTGGGCTGATGCAGTCAGAAACCCTAATCAGTGGAGAACATAATCCAACTTACGATGCAGGCATTTATCAATTTGCCTCCATTGGCAATTATGTCTGGGAAGACCTCAATGCTAACGGCATTCAAGATGAAACCAATACAGGCATAGAAGGGGTAACGGTCAATATAACAGGTGTAAATGCCAATGGAGATACTATTAATCTAACTACTAAAACCGACGCAAATGGGTTTTATTTATTCGATGAATTAATTCCAGGAAGTTATCAAGTGAGCCTTATTCCACCGACTGGATTTGAAATTACCCCAAGTAATCAAGGAAATACTGATTCTTTGGATAGTAATATTGATTCGCTAGGTATCATGATGGTTGAAATATTAACCAGTGGAGAACAAAATCTCAGCTACGATGCAGGATTCTATCAAACGGCTTCTATTGGTGATTATGTTTGGGTCGATGTCAATATTGACGGGCTGCAAAACGAGGGAGATAGCACTGGTCTAGCCAATGTTCCTGTATTCTTAAAAGGAGTGAATGGTGTAGGCGATTCGATTCTACTCATGACTACTACCGATGCAAATGGGGTTTATTTATTGGACGATTTATCACCTGGGGAGTATCAAATTTCTTTTGATATACCCACTCAATATAAAGTCACTTTACAGCAAATTGGAAATGACTCATTAATCGACAGTAACACCGATTCTTTAGGGGTTGCTATGCAGGAAATACTGATAAGTGGCGAGCATAACCCAAGCTATGATTTAGGTTTAATTCCAGATTTTGATTTAGCCTTAATTATCCAATTAGCAGCAGGAGTACCTAGAGATGTTGTGCAAGGAGATACGGTAACCTTCCATATTTTTGTAGAAAATCAAGGTGTAGCAGATGCTTATGACATCGCTCTTAAAAACTACATTCCAGCAGGCTTGATTTTTGATGCTAATTTAAATCAAACCTATGATTTCCAAGGCAATCAATGGCAAGCTGATAGTAGTCTGGTATTCAATCAGTTATTAGTAGGAGAAAATGTAACTATTCCTATCCAATTGATAGTTGATACAACTTTCATGGATTCCTTAGTTGTCAATCATGCAGAAATTATAGGAGGTAGTCGAGTGAGTGGAAATGGCATCAATGCCAAAGATATTGATTCTAATCCAGACGGAAATAATGATGACATTATTGGCGGAAATAACTTCTTGAATAATCATTATAACGATGAAGATGACCACGATTTTTCTTACCTCGTCTATTTGATGGAAGTAGACCCCTTAGGTTATATTTATTGTGATAAAACGGGGCATATTCTTAAAGGAGGAACTATTGCTGTAAGCACTCCACCAAGAGGGGTTGCTTATCTAGCTATGGATGGTTCGACAGGCATGTATCAATGGTGGACCAATGGTGTAGAAGGAGTTTACACGATGTCTTATAGTCATCCATCTGGTTTCCCGATGAGTACCAAATGTCTACCACAACCAGGTATCTATGACCCAACTGGTAGAGACGGTGCCCCAGAAGACCAAGATGGTATTGCAGGAAATATGCTAATCTCTCTGGGAACTTCGCTGATTGTCAATGATGCTTTAGCTGATACCAGTTGTGCCAATAATCCATATTATTTAGATTTCCATTTGGCATCAGGAGACCCATTTATTGATAATAATCATATTCCTGTTCAATGTTCTTTCATTAGTTCCGTTGTGTGTGAAGACAAAAATGGGAACGGTGTACAAGACGAGGGGGAAATCTTTTTGGCAGGAATTGAAGTCAATTTATACCAATGTTCGGATACTTTAAATCCAATTGCCACTACCCTATCCGATGGAGATGGTGTCTATAAATTTGACGGATTAGCTGCGGGTGATTATATGGTTCAATTTGTCCCTCCTGCAAGTCATAGATTTGCATTAGATGCCACACCAATAGGCATTATCGAACAAAGAGGTGGTTTCTCGGAATGCACGACCCTAAATTTTGGAGAATGTGATACGACCATTAATATGCACTTAATTCCTTGTCCAGAAGTTGTCATTACACCAAGTGTGCAAACCCTCTATTTTGGACAATCCATAACAGCAACCGCTACGGGTGGCGAACATTTCAAATGGACACCAAACATAGAAATAGATTGTGATACTTGCCAAACTGTTCGCATCACGCCAACAGAAAATAGAACTTATACCGTCCTTGCCGACGATACTTATGGATGTAATAATTCAGCTGAGCTAAAAGTCAATGTTTTATATAATACAGCTAGAATTTACAATCCATGTGAATGTGAGATAGACAATTTCTTCAACCCTACGGGGAATTTCAACGAACAAATTGTAATATTATCTACAATACCAAATGAGACTTGGACCTTGGTAGAAAATAATGGCATCTTGTCTACTACCAATGGTCTAGTCGCATTGGGTACTAACTTCACCTCAGTCGGAACAGAAAATGGTTTTTACAAATACATTTTAGACATCAAACACCAAGACGGAATTGGGTACAACGGAAAAATAAGCAATGGTCAAGATACTTTAACCGTAAGTAACATCTGTTTTTCCGATAACTCTTGTAGAATCGTTCTTCCACCTACTACACCTACAGGAACACCTGCACCACCAATGTTAGACTGTGTAGACATCATCAATGCCAGCAATACGACGCCAGCAGTTTCTACCTTAGCTAATTGCGAAGGCTGTGAATTTAGAAGCGAAGGGTCAGAAGATGCTGTTTTATATCGAGATGATGCACCTAGAAATAATGTGCACACAATTCATCCGTCCAATCAATGGCAAACGGTAATGACCACCTTCACCCACTTTGATTTAGCGGTTGGAGATACTTTATTTGTATTCGATGGCCCAGATACCTTGAGTAATCTATTAGGTAAATTTAGTGGGGCGGGTATTAGCCAAACAGGTGGTTGGGTTGCCGCTAGTTGTCAACCTGCCATCAACCCGACAGGCAGTCTAACCTTCCAGTTCAAAACTAACGGCGACCGTAGAAAAGGAACTGGCTGGATTGCCAATAATACTTGTCTTTCAGAAGAAACTACCTTAACAGCGGCAAATGATTTACAAGCTAGATTAACTTGTTCAGAAACCTATAAAATATTCACCATTAATCCTGCTACAGTTACTTCTAGTTGTAGTGCGATTCAAGATAGTCAATTCGTCCGAATTTATAATAGACATAACGAGCTTTGTGTAGATACTATCTTAGCTTTTAACAAAAATTTTCAAGATACTTTTGCCATTGGCGAATACCGCATAGCATACAAATTAAAAACAGATACCGTCAAAACAGACCAAGCGGTGATTAGCGTTCAGGGTCCCAACCTAGTTTGTAATGATAACCTTACTGTTCCACTAGGTTCAGGCTGTTCCGTTATGCTATTACCAGATGATTTATTAGAAAATCCTTGTGACACCATCACAGATACCTTGTATTACCACATCACGTTGGAATACGTAAACAAAAAAGGCGAAACACAAATGGTAAGTGGTGGTGGCAAGGGTGGACTATATCCTAGTCTTACAAAAGAGATGTTAGGGGAATGTGGTGGATTGGTTACTGCTACTATCGAAAGACGTTATTATGAAGGATTAAATTTATCTTTCTGTAATAATGGAACAAAAACAGAAAATTGTACCGTCGAAGTAGCAATTATTGACCAGTCCACCCCTTGGATTGTGGAGATGACCACTATTGATACCTTTGTAACTTGTCAAATTGATTTGACGGAAGAAGGGTTAAATTTACCAACACCAGAAGCATTGGATAACTGTTCAGAGGTAAGGGTCACTTTCAACGGTGCAAGCCTTCTTTCCCAAGGAAGTGAAGTTTGTGATACCACAAAAGTAGCCGTTGAATGGTTGGCAATAGATGCTTGTGGAAATAGTACAATGGCTACTCAAACGATTGTATTTATACGTCCATCTTTAGCCAATTTAGTCCAGGCAACAGATGAAGTCCTAACATGCGACGAAGCAAATGCTAGTGAAGGAAGCAGACCAGGATTACAAATAGGAAAATGGGAAAATGGTCAATTAACGCCATCAGATACGATTTTACTAAGTACGGAAGCATATATTTGCGGGTACATTTTGCAAAAAACAGAAGTGCCTATTCCAGCAACCGATTGTGGCAGCAAATTATTCCGTTATTGGTCTGTTTTAGATTGGTGTGATGCAGCAGGTGGACCAAGCCTTATAGACACCGCTTTAGTTGAATTTTTAGATACGTCCCCACCTACATTTGATGCCAACGAAGCAATCATAAACATCGAGTTAGCTGCTAATAATTGTACTTATGATATTAATCAATTAACTACACCAACGGCAACAGATAATTGTTCCATTCCTGTGGTCCAATTAGACAAAGTAAGTAGCATAGAAAATGGTAGTCGATGGACGATTCCGACAGAGGAGTGGACTACTTTAGAAAATGATTCTTTTGAATTGCGTTGGATAGCAGTAGATGTTTGTCACCAACAATTGATAAATGATACGCTTACGCAAATATTAATTCTAAAAGATGTGACTAAACCTTCAGCAACTTGTGGTGATAATATTCAACTAAGTCTTGGACAAGGTGCCGCCATATTACACTACAAAGATATTGACGGCGGGTCTTTTGATGCCTGTGGTATTGCTAAGTATGAGCTTAGTAGAAATGAAGTTGATTGGGATTCGATAGTCGTTTTTGATTGTGAAGATATTCAACAAGCCGTAGGCGTTTATTTAAGAGTGGCGGATATAAATGGCAATCAAAACACTTGCTGGATGACTGTCGATGTAGCAGATAAAATTGCGCCAATTTGTTCGGATTTACCAGATGCAAAAGGAACTTGTGATGAAAATCATTTAGCGGATTTAGGTATAAGCACCGATGCGAATGACAATGGTTTACTAGATGATGAATGGAAAGATATGACCACTGCACAAATTGAATTATTTAATACCAAATATGGGAATCCTGTTTGTTCAGATAACATTGGTTCCCGATGCATCGGAACAGGTAGCGGTGCATTAATCATTCAGCAGCAGTATCAATTAGTTCCCAAAAAATGTGGCGTAATTGATATCCAACGTCGATTCCGTGCGATTGATTGGGATGGAGAAGGAAATATTTCTAATTGGTTCACTCAAAATATCAATATCGAAACAGCAGCAGCTTGGTCGATTACCTTGCCAAGTGATTGGACTGGAAACTGTACGCAAACCCTACCAAATTCAGCAATATTGATTACAAATGGCGCATGTGATTTAATGGGTTATAAAGTAACAGATAAAGTGTTTGAATCTATAGAAGGCAGTTGCCAAAAAGTCGTCCGAACCTTTACCATCACCAATTGGTGTACCTATGAAACAGGACAAGCTGCCTTACAGATTCCTAGAACTGAAAATATACAGGGTCTGGTCACTACTCCAAAAATCATTACCGTTGCTGAATTTGAAAATGTCCATAAGTTGGAGTACATCCAGATTTTAGAATTAAAAGAAGCGACCCAATCCTCAATGGCAAAGGTAAGTGGTACTATAATGGATTGGAAACAGCAAACGGTGGAAGATGTTCAAGTTTCAACCTCAACCTCAACTTCAACTCAAGCGGATGGTTTCTATAATTTTGAGTTGGCAATGAATAATCCATACACCATCCAACCTCAGAAAAATGACCAGCCATTAAACGGGGTGAGCACCTTCGATTTAGTCTTAATATCTAAGCATATCTTAGGCATCACGCAGTTTGATAATCCATACCAATTAATTGCGGCTGATGCCAATAATTCGGGTAGCATTACGGCATTCGATATGGTTCAGCTTCGGCAATTAATTTTAAATATCCGAACCGATTTCACGAATAACGAAAGCTGGCGTTTTGTAGATGCTGCCTATGAATTTACAACGGACCAACCTTTAGCCGAAAACTTCCCTGAAGTGATTCAGATTGAGCAATTGGTAAATGATATGGAAATGGACTTCGTTGCGGTAAAAATAGGGGATGTCAATGGTAATGCGAAAACGAATAGTTTAGCACCAGCAGAAGATAGAACAACCACTAGTACTTTTGAGATAACGACGGAAGACCAAGTATTAAAAGCAGGTCAGACTTATACCGTCAACTTCACCACCACACAATTGGCAGCTATTCAAGGGTATCAATTCACTTTAGGTTATGAAAACTTGAAGTTAGAGAAATTGAATAGTGGCATCGCTGGGGTAGAAAACTTCGGTTTACAAAATATGGAGGAGGGAATAATTACAACGAGTTGGAATCAGTTGGCAGTTGGCAGAATGCAGTTGGCAGTCGGCAGTGGTCAGTATGCAGAAGGCAGTAGTTCGCAACCGACAACCGACAATTCAAAACCGACAACAGAATTATTCAACATCGAATTTACTGCTTTAGAGGATGGAAGGTTAAGCGAACAATTAAGTTTAATCAGTAGACCAACAACTATTGAAGCGTATTCCGCAGGAACCAACCTGGGTGACCAAGAAGGTAGCTTGATGGATATTAAATTAACTTTCACTACTTCAAGTTCTGAAAAGCAATTTGAATTATACCAAAATCAGCCAAATCCATTCTATGATAAAACCACGATTGGGTTCTATTTACCTAATGATTCTGAGGTTGAATTGATTCTAAGAGATGAAATGGGTAAGGTCTTAAAGACTATCAAACAGGATGGAACCGCAGGTTATAATACAATACAATTAGAAATAGGAGATTTACCTAATGGCTTCATTTATTATCAATTGTCTACTAAGTATAAAACCAAAGCTAAGAAGATGATTCAATTGAAGTAAAAGAAATTTGGATAGAAAGCAACCAAAATTTAATTCGAGCCGATAAGTGGTCTTTACTTATCGGCTTTTTTTATGGATTGTTTATTAGAGATTCATTTTGTCATAGTGCTTATTAGTTAGTTAATTTAAGTTGCGGACGACTGATAGAAAAGCCTTCAGGCTTTCCTGTGCCCGACCGGCACTTGTGATACGACTCGTGCACAAATCATCTGGGCGGCTACGGATGCTTGTGGCAATACCGCTACGGCCAGTCAAACAGTGGTTCTCCTAATGCCTGAAATTACGGATATTATACTCGCACCAAATAGCCTTCTTAGTAATAACGAAAAAATAACTTCTGCATTTGATTTTTCAATTGAATGTTTTTATCATAGGTTTTCAACCCATTACAAAAAAATCCATTTGAAAAATGCGGAACTTATTTTTTCGTCGTCTCTAAAACTAAAAAGATGATTCAAGTGAAATAAAAGAAAACCCTGAATAGAAAGCAAACAAAATTAACTTCGAGTCGATAAGTGGGCTTACTTATCGACCTTTTTTATGGCTTTTTGGTATACACCAACCTTTTATCCTAAAATAAAACTACTTAAATTTCAGGAGGTTTGTTTGGTGTTAAAAGCGAAGTTATATAGGAAAATATACACCACACACTGTCACACTATCTTGGAATTATTTTTAGTTGCCTAGTCTCTTTCAAAATATAACATTCAATTGTCAAGTATTTATACGAGATAATCAACTATTTAAGCAAATTATTTTCTAGCCAACAAATTTAACCTATGATTTAAAAGGATAAAAGTAGGTGTCACAAAAAAAACGAATCCCTTTGGCATTAACTAGGTGTTTCACTTATCTTTGAATTGTCTTTTATCGCTGGGGGGTAGATAAAAGATATTAGGGAGCAAACTTCGGTTTGTTCCCTTTTTTTGTGCTGCTATTTTAAGGTGATTAAAAAATTTTTGAAGAGCTGCACTTTATTCCTAAATAATTTCAGGTGTTAAGTATCGGCCACTCAGATTTCAACACAAAAGAAACCACCTTCCCAAAATTATCGACCCTAAAATCCGCAGACGCCAAACCGTTGCGCTCTTAGTACGTTTAGGCCTCTATTTTTATAGCTTTGAAAAAATTCAACTTTTTAAATAATAAATCGCTGATTATGAATTATTTATATAATTACGCGCTTATTTTTTCATTAAAAAGTACTTGACAGCAAATTTGTTTCTTGTGAATTTCACTATTTTTTAGCACTAAAAAACCTAATATGAACTCCTTCCTATTTCCTTTTTCTACTTAGTTCCTGTATCTTTATAGCAGAAACTAAGTAGAGAGAGTTTCACTCAAACCTCATTACCTAACTAGGTGATGAGGTTCTTTATTTTCCCTCTATTGTCACACTTAAATGATATTCTAAAAACCCACCTCTACACCTTCAAAATAAACCCTACCACCTTCTCCAAATCATCATCCATATAATACCGTTTCGAAAAGTCAATATAGCATGTATACCGCCATTATAACCTTACTCGCTGCCCCACAAAAAACACCCCCATATTCAAAATCAGTAGCCCAAATATCAATAAACCCCATTCGCTCATGGTTGGGACAGGGGCAACAGCAACTGGGGCAGGGTCAACTGGAGGAGAACAAGCGGCTAAAGTAATATCTGCTCCATTATTTTCACAGGTACCTCCTGCATTATTTGCTATAAGGTATGATTTTTGTAGTTATTATTTATCAATGGTGAGTTCAAAACGATACCTAATCTAATTGTAAACTAGTGAAAGCATCATCAGCCATTCGAGTAAGCCTACTCTCCATACCTCTCTTTTTAAGTTTTGACCTTTTTAATGGATGTCTTTTTCTCCCTTTCCCCAATACTTAATTTAAAATCATCACTTACGAAAGGTCAATTTAAATAAACCATCTTCCCCTCTCTTATGCTCCCACAGTAAATTTATTCTCTTAATACAAAAGAAGGCTATGTACACAAAGCTAATTTTTAATTTAAACACTTATGCTAATTTTAGCAATCTATCAATAAGCATGCTTACCTGCTTATTTTTCCTATCATCCACTCAACAGGTTGCAGGACAAGCGAAATTAGATTTCTCCCATGAAAGAGGATTTAGCGATGCACCTTTCAATCTAACAATTACAGCTGAAGATCCTTCAGTTACGATTAGATATACCTTAGATGGGGAGGAACCATCAACAAATTCTGGAGAAATATATAATAGCCCTATTTTAGTGCAAACGACTACCGTATTGAGGGCTATCGGTTACATTACAGGAGTGGATACTTCAAAAATTTATACGCATACCTATATATTTATTGATGAGGTAATTAATCAACCAGAAAACATAGCTGGCTGGCCCAACAATAGTTATGATATTGGATCTGGCAGAACTACCGCTGTGCACGATTATGAGATGGATCCTGCGATAGTCAACTCGCCACTCTATAATGCGGACTTAATTAAGGGACTCACCGAAATACCGAGTATGTCCATTGTCATGCCTAGGGATAATTTTTGGGAAATGAATGACGGTAATGCGGAGAAGAAGGCATCCATAGAGTTACTCTACGCTGATGATCCTGATAGGAACGAACAAGAAGATGGAGGGATAGAAGGGCATAGTCATGATCGTTTAAAGCGTTCTTATAGACTATCGTTTAAAAATATATATGGTGCTGGTGATTGGGATTCAGATATATTTAGAAATGCTGTAATGGGTTCGGAAACTGCTGAAAATGAATTTGACAGAATTGTACTCAGAGCTGGAAACAACCGTGCTTGGTCTAGAAACTGGAATACAGATAGAACCGCCTATACACGAGATGAATGGATGCGACAGTCACAAATTGCAGCTTCAGGAATAGGATCGCATGGTACTTTTGTACACCTATACGTAAATGGATTATACTGGGGATTATACAACCCAATAGAACGGCCAGACGAATCGTTTACTTCTACTTATTTAGGAGGGGAAAAAGAGGATTGGTTTGCAGTAAGCCATGGTGGTGATCAAGGTGGAAATGATGACAGATACGATTACTTGAGGAATGAATTGCTAGGTAAAAACCTGACAAATAGCACCAATTACGAGGAATTAAAATCGTATCTGGATGTAGATAAGTTTAGTGATTATCTATTACTTTCTTGGATGACTGGTGTACAGGATTGGCCGGGCAACAACTGGTGGGGAGGTATTAGTAACAACCCAGCTGGACGGTTTATGTTTTTTGCCTGGGATAATGAGTGGTCTTGGGATGTAACAAAAAGTGCCAACAATGGCGCCTGGGTACACCCTGATTTTAGAAGTAATGATACTGGAGGACGGAACTCTGCTTTGGTATTTAATAAAGTAAAAGTTAATGAGGACTTCATGATGTCATTTGTGGACCGAGTATACAAGTTGTGCTTTAATAATGGTGTAATGACAGACGACAACTCTAGATTAAGATGGAGTGTTTTAAATGATCATATTAAAAATGCAGTTGTGGCAGAATCAGCTCGGTGGGGAGATGGAATAAATGATGGTAAAACGAGAACTCGAGATGAACACTGGCAGAATGAAGTAGACAGATTAGATGGATTAATGAATGGAAATGTTCAAAGATTAATCGATGCACTTAGAGCGGAAGATTATTATCCGATGATTGATCCTCCTTTATTTAAAAACAATGGGGAGGCAATCGAAGTACCAGAACTTTCTGTATCTAGTGGTTTTACAATCGGCCTAGAGAATCCAAATAATAATGGGGTAATCTATTACACGACAAATGGAGTGGATCCTAGAATGTCTAGAGGGGAGGTGAGTGCTGACGCCATAGCTTATTCAAATGAAGACCTAAACTTCCATAATTCAACAACCTTACTCGCTAGGGTAAAGGATGGAAATGAATGGAGTGCATTACATCCCTTAAATTTAATCGTACAGCAAGATTTAAGTTGGATTAAACTCACAGAGATCATGTACCACCCTGCAGACTTTGGAGCCATTGATGGTTCGGAATTAGAGTTTTTAGAAATAAAGAATACAAGTAGCTCTTTGTCATTAGATATAAGTGGATTGCAAATATCTGACGGCGTAGAATTTACTTTCCCCATAGGGACGATAATGACTCCTCAGAGCTTTCTAGTTGTAGCAAGTAATGCAGAACAACTGGCTAGTAAATGTCCTGGTCTCTCTGTGTTCGGAGAATATGAGGGCGCTTTAAGTAATGGCGGTGAGAAAATTGAGTTTACAACTTCCGAAGGAGAACGAATCATCTTTGTTGAATATGACGACAAAGACCCTTGGCCTATTGCAGCTGATGGAGATGGATATTCACTTGTTGCTAGTGACGTAAATCCAATAGGGGCACAAGATGGATTTTCATTTTGGAAATTATCAGCTGACAATGTTTGTGGTTCTCCAGGAGCTGACGATGAGGATAGTAGTAATCGAATACTCGCTAAAGTATTTTTAGAAGGTCTATATAATGGAAGTACTGGTCTTACTAAAGAAGAAAGTCATCATCAATTAATTCCATTAAACCAACCTTTCCATCAAGCACCTTGGAGGTACAATGGTTCGGAGTCAACGACCTCTATTCCCTCAGATGTAGTAGATTGGATATTGCTAGTTACTCGTTCAGCAGATGGTCAAATATTGGAACAAGTAGCTGGTTTTATTAATATCAATGGAGAGTTAGTAGGAGTGGACGGTAGTCTGGGTATTCGGGTGAGTAATACCAATACCTACTTTTCTATTCATCATAAAAGTCACTTAGCCATTATGTCCGCTACCTCCTATTCAGGTGGCGTATATGATTTTACTAGTGACCTTAGTTTGACAATAGGCAACGATCAACAGCTCAAACAGGGAAACCACTATATGATGTATGCTGGTGATTTTGATTGTAATGGCATTATCAATTCTTTAGACTTCAATAAGTGGAAACAAAGTGGTGCAAGCCTTAACCAATACCTCAATGTGGATGGTGATGCCAATAGCATTATTAATAACTTAGACTTTAATCTTTGGGTAAGAAATAGATCTCAGATTGGGCATGGGCCATTGCGCTATTGATATTTGATAAATACTCAGGTGACAGGAACGAGGAGTCAGGGGTCAGATGAAACTAAAAAAGGGAACAAGCCGAAGCTTCTCCCCTTAATATCTTTTATCTACCCCCCAGCGATAAAAGACAATTCAAAGATAGGGGAAAGAAGGGGTAGATACTGAGCAGATAACAAAAAATTGTGACAAGCAGTTAACCTTGGAAGTTAATACTTAAATTTTATATGTTTTAAAATAAGTTATTTTATTAATTGACAATCTAGCTTCAATACTTGATGAACGAAAAAGTGTCTTAATGATTCTCTAATAAATGAAAAATAATTTCCGCTTGACGTGACAGCGTGTGGAGGGAATAAATCGTCCATCAAAAAATAAGTGACTTTATTACTTCTGCTCACTATTCAATCAAAAAACAACCATTTATCTTGTCACATTTAGGAAAAAAAAATCAATATAAAGTCTAGTCATTTTAATAAATTAGGAATAATTCGATTTCTCTAAGTTCCATTATCGCCCCAATCATAAATGGAAATCCCCCCATCAGAAATCGTAATCATTATTAACTAAGGCCAATCTATTAAATCCCCTTTTCTAGCAAAGAACACTGCTGGGAAAAGTTTTAGAAATTCACAAGATATACTGAAAATCAAAGTTTAATAGAACGATCTATTTACTATGTAAAATTAACGCCTACATACTATGATTTCCATGAATATACAAACTAAAGTAGTTAAGTACGGTAGAGGTATTTTTTATCTGTTATTCTTTCCCCTAATTCTACTATCCAATGAATTAGCAGAAAAGAGGCATCCCACTACTTTTTTCACAAAAACGGTTCAGGTCTTAAAACAAAAGACCAATAATGAAGCATTCTACTCTTTCCGAAAAACGTCACAAAATCAGACATCTAACAAAAATTTTACAACTATTATGATGGAAGACTGTTTTAATGAAATAGATGACGATGGGGATGGTTTAGTAGATTGCTATGATGATGATTGTGCGGGTGTGGGCGTTTGTGATAGTTTTATTCTTCAATTTGACGACTTACCCAACTGTCAATTTGTACCACCTACCATAGATTCTTTTAAAATTGAAAAACTTTATCAAACCGATAGGTTGGCTTTTCCAATTGACCAACGTAGTGGGGTTTTTACAGGTGATTTGGATGGAGATGGGATTTCAGAGTTAGTATCAAAAGACCCAAATCCCGGAAGAATTCAAATATTTAATGGTTTAGATGGCACCATCGAACAATCTATTGTTGTTCCAACCAATCACCCATTTTCTCAACCGGCACTTGCAGATGTGGATAGAAATGGAATGGGAGATATTTTTATTGTAGCCAACACCAACCAATTATACAGATACGAATATGGAAATCCAAATGCTGTATGGAGTACCCCTAATAATATAGGCGCTTTCTCTACGCATTGTTCTCCTCAAGTAGCAGACTTTGACCAAGATGGAACACCCGAAGTGTATGTAGGTAATCGAGTTTTTGATGCTATTACAGGAACGAGATTAGCCATTGGAACAGGAAGTACAGGTAAGGCATTTAATAGTGTAAATAGTAATAATGATAAATGGCCCATTGCTTTTGATGTATTTGCTCCAGGAGACCCCAAACCAGGAGGAGGTGTTTTTGGTCCTGAAGCACAAGGTTTAGAGTTGGTTGCAGGAAATAATGTATACACTTACACTCCAGGAAACGGCACACAAGATAATGGGAGTCTAGATATCGTCTCTTCTATTAGCGGTGGAGATTTTAGAGATGGATTTACAAGTATCGCAGATATAGATGGAGACAATCTAATTGATATCGTGTTAATGTCTGCGGGGAAGATTTATATTTGGAATCCACGTACCCAAATGCAAATTGGAACAACCTATGATATACCTGGCACCAATACAGGAGGACGGATTAATATTGGAGATTTCGACAATGATGGAATGGTAGAAATTGGAACGGCAGGAAGAAATATTTATGTAGTTTTAGAATATGATGTACCAACAGATGCTTTGATAATTAAATGGCAACGAACAGGCTTAGATGATGGTTCTCAGAGAACAGGAAGTACTTTATTTGATTTTGAAGGAGATGGAGCGAATGAAGTAGTTTATAGTGAAGAAGGAAATCTTTACATCTGGAGAGGCTCAGATGGCGCAGAATTAGTGAAAGTGCCTGCGGAAGCGGGTACTCGAACGGAATACCCAATTGTAGCAGATGTAAATAATGATGGCGCAGCCGAAATTATTATTACTGCCCAAGTTGGGAATGGTCCCCGTTTTAGTGGGAATGATTTTATCTGCGTTTATCAATCTATGAATACGCCTTGGGTAACGGCTCGAAAAGTATGGAATCAACATGGTTATTTTGTAACCAATATCAATGATGATTTGACCGTTCCTATCCAACAACAAGACCCCATAAATCCTGCTTTAAACAATGCTTATAATGGTTTTTTAGTCCAAAC
>CAYMSC010000008.1:0-15901 GCA_964392805.1 uncultured Saprospiraceae bacterium | reverse complement strand
AAGACCCCATAAATCCTGCTTTAAACAATGCTTATAATGGTTTTTTAGTCCAAACGACCGTTTTAAATGCCAATGGAGAGAGCGCAACCCCCGCCTTTGCAGCACCAGATGCTTGTGCTAAAATTGATAGCATAACACCCGAACAATGTCCTAATCTCGTTGTCCATGTAACCATCAAAAACAAAGGAAGTCAAGATTTACCAGCAACTACGCCTATCTCTTTTTATGACCAAAATCCAACAGGTGGCACGCCTACCCTATTGGGAACAAGCACCATCGGGACGACCTTAGTTACTGGAGATAGTACAAGTATATCGGTAGTTTTAGATATAGCCCCTTTATGTGCGCCAATTGAAGTATTCTCTGTTATCAATGACCCCGGAACCAATCCTGTTCCGTATAGTTTTGGTGATTTCCCCTTATCGGGTGTAGGGGAATGTGACTTTAATAATAATTTAGATTCTTTAATGAGTCCAATCTGTATAGAAATTTGTGGAGATGGCATTGATAATGATAAGGATGGAGTAGCGGATGAACCTAATATTATGGCAACCGATACCTGTGGTTGCCCCAACATGGCCCTACCTGCTTTTACGACGGACGAACCAGGTGGTACTTGGAATATATTGAGTGATATTGGGTCCACTATTACATCTACTGGCGTCGTAACACTTGGCATGCATTTTAGTCCAACACCAAATGTAGATACCGTTATTTACACAGGCGGGCTATGTAGCGATACTATTTTAGTATGTACTTTTGACGATGTTGCCCCAATATTGAGTTGTCCAATGGATCAAGCTTTAATGGCCAATGCAAGCTGCCAAGCCCCCCTTGCAGATTATACGGGCCTAGCTACTACCAGTGATAATTGTAGTGCAACAGCAAATATTACTCTTACCCAAACTCCAGCAAGTGGAACGTTGATTGGGTTGGGAACGACCATCATTACCATTACCGCAACAGATGAATCAGGGAATAAAACTACTTGTCAATTCAATGTAGCCGTTACAGATGCCATCCCTCCTACTATTACTTGTCCTGCTAATGTCAATGAGTTTGTAGATGCAAATTGTGAATTTAGCTTAGCAGATTACACTAATTTAGCTACCGTAGGTGATAATTGTTCTATTCCAGCTAATATTACGGTAACGCAGAGTCCTGCTATAGGCACGACCATTTCTGGTCATAATACGATGCAAGTCGTCACCCTAACCGCTACAGATGAAAGTGGCAATACGACTAATTGTACGTTCACGATTACTTTAATAGATAATATTCCGCCTACTATTACTTGTCCCGCAGCTATTACCATTAATGCAGATGCTAATTGCGAAGGGGTAATTGCTGATTATACTAGTCAAGCAACGGTTGCAGATAATTGTACTACATCAGGTGCTATAACAGTTACACAGTCCCCTGCATCAGGTACTTTATTGTCAGGGCATGGAGATTCGGAAACGATTACACTAACCGCAGATGACGGCAATGGGAATATAGTTACTTGTACGTTTACTGTAACCTTAGTAGATATAACGCCGCCCGTATTAATTTGCCCAAGTAACCAAGTGCTACCTGTGGACGCAAATTGTGAAATTACCATTCCTGACTATACTAGTTTAGTCACCAAAACGGATAACTGTTTGGCCGATGCTAGTGTTATTTTAAGCCAAACGCCTCCTGCAGGCACCACCATTAGCGGATTAAATGCCGTGGTAAATATTACCATTACAGGAGACGATACACATGGAAATACAAGTAATTGTACGTTCTCTTTAACCTTAGAAGATAAGATTGTCCCAACGATAATTTGCCCAAGTAATGTGGCTGTTTCTTTAGATGCCAATTGTCAAGCAGCCATTGCCGACTATACCAGTTTGGCAACCATTGCAGATAATTGTACACCGAACGGAAATTTGGTAATTACCCAATCCCCGAGTGCAGGACAGGTTATCAGCAGTCCAGGAACGACTACGATTACCTTGACCGTAACAGATGAAAGTGGCAATACGACTCAATGTACCTTTGATGTAACTTATGAGGATACCACAAATCCTACTATTACCTGCCCGACCAATGACATTTTAGGCGTAGATGGGACCTGTGCCATTCCGCTACCAGATTACACAGGAAGTGGCAGTTATTCAGATAATTGTAGCGCCAATGCTAATTTGACCATCACGCAAACGCCCGTAGCAGGTACCATGATAATGGGAGATGGATTTAGTCAAGTAATCACCCTAACGGTTGTGGATGAAAGTGGCAATATGGCGCAATGCACTTTTACCGTTTCGTTAGAAGATATTACCAACCCTTCTATTAGTTGTCCTGGAGATGAGAATTTATTTGCCGATAATAATTGTCAAGCCCTTATTCCAGATTATACGGGGGCAGCAGTAGTTTCCACCAATTGTGCGGCTGGTAGTTCGGTCACCGTCACACAAAATCCAGCTGCAAATACAGTTATAAGTGGTCATGGAACAACCCAAACGATAACTCTAACCGCAACAGATGCAAGTGGAAATAGTAGTCAATGTACTTTTGTTGTAACAGTAGTAGATACCATTAATCCACAACTAGTTTGTCCAGCGAATCAGACGCTTTTTGCCGATGCCAATTGCGAAAATGTCATTCCAAATTTATTGCCACTATTAAATTTTAGCGATAATTGTACGGCAACAACAAGTCTTGTGCCTACCCAATCACCAGCAGCAGGCACCGTAATTTCGGGAGCGAATACTAGTTATACCGTAACATTTACCCTAACAGATGGAAATGGCAATCAAAGTCAATGTAGTATAACCATTGAATTAATTGATACGACTGCGCCGAATTTGGTCTGTATTGGCAATCAAACCCTTTTTGCCAATACAAGTTGTACAGGAGTTATCCCTAATTATATACCGAACATTGGCATTACAGATAATTGCACCACAGCCAATGGTTTTACCATTACTCAAAACCCAATAGCAGGCACTACCTTATCAGGTCATAATGATAGTGAAAATGTAGTAATTACCGTTACTGATAATTCAGGGAACACCTCAACTTGTACTTTTGAAGTTGTATTAAAAGATACTATTGCCCCACAAATAATATGTCCTGCGAATCAGCAATTGGTAGCGAATGCAGCTTGTCAGGTAACAATTCCTGATTATACAAGCATGGCTAATTTTAGTGATAATTGTACCCTTCCATCTGCTATCGCCGTCACTCAACAACCTGCCGCTGGTACGATATTGAGTAATTTAGGGGCAAATACAACCATTACCTTAACTGCGAATGATGGCAATGGCAACTCAAATACTTGTTCTTTTATAGTCTCCTTAATTGATGAAACGCCACCTATTTTCACTTGTCCAGTAAATCAAACGGTGTATTTGGATATGTCTTGCGGACAGACTTTATTGGACTATCGAGATTCTATAAGCGTTACTGATAATTGTAGTCCAACAGGCAATTTAGTATTCACACAATTACCACCACCAGGTACAAATATTAGTCAACACGATACGGAAGTGTCAGTCACGCTAGAAGTAACGGATGAAAATAATAATACCACCACCTGTTCTTTTAAAGTCATTTTAAAGGATACCATTCCTCCTAGTATTAGCTGTCCGAGTGATAAAGTAGTGGCAGTAGATGGCAATTGTGCATTTCAAATACCCGATTATCGGTCTGAAATAACGACAAGTGATAATTGTAGCGCAACAAATAATATTATTATTACCCAAAATCCAATACAAGGAACTATTATTACCAATCATAATACGGCCCAAACCATCACTTTTACGGCAGACGACGGAAATGGCAATACCGCTACTTGTTCTATTTTATTAACCATCAAGGATTCTATTAACCCAGTAATTATTTGTCCTCCCAATCAATCTATTAATGTAGGAACAGATTGTGAAATCGTAGTACCAGATTATACCAATAGCGCAACTATTAGTGATAATTGTGCAAATGCTACGGCAATTATGGTAACTCAAATCCCTTTTGCAGGAACAGTACTAAGTGGTTCTGAAACGGATGAAAAAATTACGCTTTATGTAAATGATGGAAATGGTAATATAGATTCCTGTGATTTCTTATTATCCTTAACCGATACCATCCCACCCGTTATTGTTTGTCCAGCAACGCAGACAATTATCATGGACAACAATTGTGAGGCTATAATGCCAGACTATACAGGCATGAGTACATATGATGACAATTGTTTAAGTTCGGGCGTCACTATCACTCAAAATCCTGCACCTGGTACTTTATTGAGTGGAACAGATTCTATTTTCTTCACTTTCGTTATTGCAGAAGATTTTGATGGCAATTTAGATTCCTGTAGTTTCATAGTGGTTCTAAGAGATACTTTAAGTCCCATAGTTACTTGTATTGGTGATCAAACCGTCTATTTAGATGACAATTGCTTATATGAAGTCGAAGATTTTACTGGTACTTTGACCGTTACTGATAATTGTTCTAGTAATACGGGTATCGAAATACTGCAATTCCCTCCAGCAGGTGTGCAATTTACAGGCATTAATACAACGCATACCATTACCCTAGCCGTAGTGGACCCAAGTGGCAATGAAACGCAATGTAATTTTGATATTATCCTATTAGATACGATTGCCCCAATATTGACCTGTCCAGATACTCAATATATTAATGTAAACGGAATCTGTTCTATCAACCTTCCAGATTATTCAAATGCAGCTAGTGTCGATGATAATTGCTCACCAGATGCAATGATTACAATTACGCAGTCGCCAATAAATATTCCGCTTTCAGGAGATGGTACTATCCAAGACATCACGCTTACGGCAACCGATGAAAGTGGCAATACTACCACTTGTGATTTTGTGGTCAAGCTAGTAGACAATACAAGCCCAATGATAAGCTGTCCAGGTGATCAAGAAATTCAAGCGGATGCCAATTGTCAGGCAATCGTTCCAGATTATACGAGTCAAACAATTATTACCAATGACTGTGAAGACATTGCCAACATTACCGTTACTCAAAATCCTATGCCGGGAACAATTATGCTCTCAGGATTAGGCAGCCAACAGGTTGTAACGATTACCGTTACCGACCAAAGTGGGAATCAAAATAGCTGTGACTTCACGGTAAGCGTAATAGATACAATCCCTCCAATGGTTACTTGTATCGGAAGTGATACCCTTTATTTAGATGCTTGTTTTGCTGAAATCCCTGACTATACAGATCTCATCATTACTTCAGATAATTGTACAGCAGATAGCAATATTGTTATTAGTCAAAGTATTACCGCGGGACAATTAATTATTGAAGACCATAATGGCGTACGAATTATTACGATTTATGTACAAGACGAAGCAAATAATTTTTCGAGTTGTCAATTTCCGATTGTTTTTCTGGATACTTTCCCGCCCTTTTTAGAATGTCCAAGTGACACCCTAATATACATGGATGAGACTTGCGAACTAGTCGTTCCAGATTATAGAAATTTTGTACTCTCCTTAGATAACTGTGCTGATTTAGGAGATGTTACAGTAACCCAAATTCCTGCCCCGGGTATGGTATTGCAAGGAGGTGATACTACTTATACCGTAACGATTACTGCCGATGATAGTCATGGGAATGAGAGTACTTGTGATTTTAATATTATTTTAGAAGATACTATAAGTCCGCAAATAATTTGTCCACCCACCCAAATGGTCTTCTTGGATGGAAAATGTGAATCGGTACTAGGAGATTATACCAACATGGGTATCATTAGCGATAATTGCAGTAATGCATCCAAATTATCTGTAACTCAAATGCCAGTTCCAGGTACTATTTTTTCTACGCCAAATGTTCCGCAGCTCGTACAGTTGACAGTTGATGATGGGAATGGCAATACGGCTACCTGTACTTTTGAAGTTATCCATTTAGATACTATTATGCCAGAAATAACTTGCCCTGCCGACCAAATTTTAATGGTGGATGATGATTGTCCAATTCCGTTACCAGATTATACCGATGTTATCGTAAATGACAATTGTAGTGCTACTGCAAGTATTAGTATTAAACAACATCCTATTCCTGGAACTTTGGTAAGTGGGCATGGGAATACAACCGTAATTACCTTAACCGCTACGGATTGGGATGGAAACAGCAATTCATGCAGTTTCACCCTAACACATGTTGATAAAACACCGCCAAAAATCACTTGCCCTGATACGCAAAAATTAGTAATTGACGATAATTGTCAAGCTATACTACCCGATTACACCGCTTTGGGAAATGTGATGAGTACTTGTCAGGTCAATAATTTTGTTACGGCATTTACGTTTACCGTAGAACAATATCCAGCACCGGGTACTATTGTAGGAGGAATCAATTCGCTACATGAAATTTTATTAATCGCTAAAGACCCTTTTGGAAATGCAGATACTTGTGCTTTCAACGTAGCCTTATTTGTAGATTTTCCAGACTTATATGTCCAACAAAATGTCCCTATTGAAACACCTGTTGAAATATGTTTAGATCATCCATGTGTGTCGCCAGGTGACATAAGGGCTTATGCTAAAGATGGCACTTCAACAGGCATTGGACAAGGTGCGGGAGGTATTTTTCAAGTAGATACTCTGACTGGATGTGTTACCTATGAGGTAGGAGCTTTTCCTACAACCGATATAGATTCTTTTTGCATCGTAGTTTGTGATGAAAATAATTGCTGTGATACCGTCAATTATCAAATTGAAATAGATAACTATCAAGCATTTATTGTTGATCCATGTGTGTGTTTAGACAATGCAACAAGTGCCGATGCAGGAGATGGACAGTTCTATGAATATATTAAAATTACTAGTCCTTCCAATGAAATTTGGCCTATTATTTCTGTTAGTGGTTTTTATCAAAATCCAGCAGGGGGGCTTAATATTCCAAATTCAGGAGGTACGCCTTTTGCTTTAGTACCAATTCAAGTAGGATCAACACCATTTATTGAAGTACCAAGAGGTAATGGCATCAGCGATTATTTCTTAGGAGGATTGCATATTGCAGAACAAGGATATACCCTAACCGTAGGGAATCAAAATGATACGCTAACGGTTAGTAATATTTGTTCTTATCCTTGTCGATCACCGTTAGCTGACATAGATGGCATTCCACCACCTGATGTGCCACCAGTTGGAATCATCCATACAAGAAGTAAAACCCCCATTGCTCAAAATACGTTGACCAGTTGTGAAGGGACATCTTATAGCAATCATACTGTGCATGACCTTTATATAGATACCGCAGCTTGTAGAACCGCTCAAATTATCTGCCCGACCAATCAATGGCAACGATTAAAAGTTACTTTTAGTGAATTTGACTTAGCCGAAGGGGATACCCTTTGTGTCTTCGAAGGACAAGATACGGTAAGGACTCCCATAGCCGAATGGAGTGGCGCAGGCGTTAGTCAAACAGGTGGTTGGATTGGTGCCAATTGTGACCCAACTATTAATCCTTCAGGCTGTTTAACCTTCCTGTTTAAAACAAATGGAGATAATAACAAAGGATTAGGCTGGCGTGCCAATGTTACTTGTGATGATAGTGATATTGTGCTGAATGCCGATAATTTACAAGCTCAATTGACTTGTGAACAAACCCATCAGGTATTTACCATTCGTCCTGCAACCATTTTATCGGAATGTACAGCACTCCAAGACAGTCAAATTGTCCGCATTTATAATGCACAGGAGGAACTATGTAAAGATACCTGTCTGGATGCTAGCGAAACCTTTGATTTACCATTTGCTATCGGTCAGTATAGTATCGTTTATCAATTAAAATCAGATACCGTTAAGGCTACTACTGCAACGATAAGCGTACAAGAAACGGCTGTCGTTTGTAATGATAGGCTGACTATTCCAATGGGTAGTGGCTGTTCTATTCTCATTAGTCCTGATGATTTATTAGAAAATCCTTGTGATACCATTACGGATACCGTTTACTATTTTATTAGCCTTAATGGGGTAGATAAAAATGGACAAGCAATCGTCTTAGCAAGCGGCGGTGGTAAAGGTGGTAATTATCCTGTGCTCACAAAAGAAATGATTGACCAATGCAATAGCACCATTACGGCAAACATTGAAAGACGCTATTATGATGGCTTAGATTTAACCATTTGCAATAATGGTCCGCAACAAATTAATTGTAGTGTTGAAGTAACTATCAAAGATGAATTAGCTCCAACATTTAGTAGCTTAGCAGCCACTGATACAATCGTTGCTTGTAATGTCGATTTAAATCAAACTGGTTTAGGATTGACTCCTCCAACTGCAATAGATAACTGTGGTGAAGCAACCGTTGCATTTGCAAATGCAGCAATTACCACAACTGCTACAAATGTTTGTGATACCACACGGGCAATCGTCACTTGGATAGCAACCGATGAATGTGGAAATAGCACAACAGCAACCCAACAAGTAGTTATCGTTAGACCACAATTAGCAGACATTGTTAGTATTGGAAATGTAAACCTAGCCTGCGATAGTGACACTGAAATTAACGAATCTACTGCCATTCCTGGCATTCAAACAGGACGTTTGGAAAATGGCGTATTACAAGTTACCGATACCATTGCTTTAAGCACAACAGAATACATCTGTGGCTATATCCTTCAATTTACCGATACTCAAATACCAACTACCGACTGCGGTCGTAAAATAGTTAGAAATTGGACCGTTTTAGATTGGTGTAATTCTCCTTCTGGACCACAGCCAATTGACACAATTTTCATCGAATTTATAGATACGCAAGCGCCTCAGTTTGTAGAAGGGGCTAATGCCAATAAAGTAATTAATTTAGCACATACGGCTTGTACTTTTGATGTTAATAATCTAGCTCAACCGATGGCAACGGACAACTGTTCTACCCCATCCGTAAGATTGGCAACAGTCGCTAGAATTGAAGATGGAACAACATGGGACATTCCAGTAACGGAATGGGGAAGCCTTGATTGTGATTCTTTCCAATTAAGCTGGATTGCAGAAGATGCTTGTCATGAACAGTTAGTCAATGACACGATTAGCCAAACTATTATTATCCAAGATGTGACAAAACCATCCGTTATTTGCGTAGATAATATCAATCTTGCTCTAGGTCAAGAAGCAGCTAAGTTACATTATCGAGATATTGACGGTGGTTCTGCTGATGCTTGTGGTATTGCCAAATATGAAGTCAGTCGAGACGAATTGGTTTGGGATTCTGTAGTGGTCTTTGATTGTGAGGACATTCATGTAGAAAATAAAGTCTACTTAAGAATAACCGACAATAAAGGAAATCAAAATACTTGTTGGATGATGGTTAATGTGGAAGATAAGATTATGCCAATTTGTTCGGATTTACCAACCATCAATACTACATGTGACGAAGGGCATATTGGTGATGGTTTATCAACTACAGATAGCAATGAGAATGGTGAAATGGAGGAAGCAGAATGGGTTGATTTAACTGCCAAACAAGCCACAGAATTTAATGACAAATATGGTCAACCTAACTGTTCTGATAATGTAACTTGCGAAGCATTAGTGATAGAACAACAATATCAGTTTATTGAAAAAGCTTGCGGTGTTGCTACCCTGCTACGTCGCTATCGAGCCATTGACTGGCAAGGCGAAGGCAATATTTCCAACTGGGCAGAACAAACCATTAATGTGGAAAATAAAGCAGCTTGGGCGATTAAGTTACCTGCCGATTGGAAGGGTGAGTGTGGAGACCAAGTACCTGATTCTGGAATAACCATTGCCAATGGAGCTTGTGATTTAGTGGGGTATGAAACAGAGGAAAAAGTTTTCACTACAGTGGAAGATGCTTGTTTAAAAGTGATTAGAACATTTACTATCACCAACTGGTGTAAATACGAAGCAGGTGGCGAAACGGTAGTAATTTCTAGAACAGAAAACGAGCATGGATTTGTCACTGAACCAATTACAATTACCGCAGATAAATACGAAAATGTAGGACAATTAACCTACGTTCAAATCTTAAAGGTACAAGATGATGCGGCGCCAATTATTACAGTAGCAGCAGTAGACAACTGTATAGAAACTGACAACTGCGAAGCAAGCAAACGATTTGCTATCACGGCTACCGATTGTAATGCAGCAGCAACACAAGCTTTAAATTATAGTTGGACTATCAGTACCAACAACACACAATTAGCCAACGGCGAAGGGGCTGCCTTTGAGTACGAAGTAGCACCAAAAGTCAATTATGAAGTCCATTGGAAAGTTACAGATAACTGTGGGAATGCTGCCACCGAAACAATACCTTATGAATTTTGGGATTGCAAAAAACCAGTACCTTATTGTATCAATGGAATAGCAATTGAGTTAATGTCTACGGGCATCATTCAAGTGTGGGCAAAAGATGTCGAAAGAGGTAGTTCCGATAATTGTACGCCAACAGATAGATTGGCTTACAGAATCTGGCACAACAATTTGGGAGAAGCCCCAAATAATTTAGCAGGCGTATTAGCACTACCCGAAGTCATCACTTTTGATTGTGCTAACTTAGGTCGACAAAATGTAAATCTATATGTCATCGACGAGGAAGGAAATTGGGATTTCTGTACGACTTATGTTTTAGTACAAGACAATAGGAATGCTTGTACAAGTACAGAAGCAATGGCTATGGTAAGTGGGACCATCATGGATTGGAAGCAAAAAACGGTAGAAAATACTATGGTCACCACAACCGATATTACAACAACTTCTCTTGAAGGATATTTAACCAACGAAGATGGATTCTATAACTTCGAGTTGGCAATGAACAAAGCATATAGCATCGAGCCTCAAAAGAACGACAATCCATTAAATGGGGTCAGTACATTTGACTTGGTGTTGATTTCTAAGCATATCTTAGGCATCACAAAATTTGATAATCCATATCAATACATCGCAGCCGATGCCAACAAATCAGGAACAGTAACTGCTTTCGATATGGTACAGCTTCGACAATTGATTTTAAATATCAGAACCGAGTTTACCAATAATGAAAGTTGGAGGTTTGTAGAGGCAGCTTATGAATTTACAACAGATAATCCAATTTCGGAAAACTTTCCAGAAGTTATTCAGGTTGCTGACTTACAGCATGACCTAGAAATGGACTTCGTAGCTGTAAAAATAGGAGATGTCAACGGTAATGCTAGAACCAATAGCCTACAAATAGCGGAAGATAGAAGTCCTATAAATAGTTTTGAAATCACTACTACAGACCGTTATTTAAAGGTTGGTGAGCAAGTGAGCGTAACGTTTACTACTAATCAAATCAACGATATCCAAGGCTATCAATTCACCTTAGCGTATGAAAACTTGAAATTGGAGAAATTACATAGCGGTATCGCTGGGGTAGAGAATTTTGGATTACATAAAATGGAGGAAGGTTGGATAACGACGAGTTGGAATCAGTCTTCAGTTGGCAGTGGGCAGTATGCAGTCGGCAGTAATTCGCAACCGTCAATCGTTCTATTCACCATTGATTTCATTGCGAAGCAGAATGGTCGATTAAGCGAACAACTAAGCATCATTGACAAGCCGACAATAATAGAAGCATACAGCGCAGGAAACAACGCTGGTGAGGAAGCGGGAGAGCTAATGGATGTTCAATTAACCTTTACGGAAACAATTGTGGAAGGAAGACCATTTGAGTTATTCCAGAATGAGCCCAATCCATTCAAGGCAAATACCAGTATTGGATTCTATCTACCAGGTAATTCAGAAATCGTCTTGACTTTAAGAAACGAAGCAGGACAAGTTTTAAAAGTCATCAAAGAAGATAGAACAGCAGGAAAACATCGAATTAATTTAGAAAATATAGATTTACCGCAAGGATTTATCTATTATCAATTAACTTCTAAATATGGCGCACAAGCTAAGAAAATGCTGCATTTAGATTAAAACTGTTCGCTTATCACCAAAAGAATGTGATGTTAAATGTAGCTTAGTAGTAAGATAAAAATAAATGCAGATTCTTTAAAGTCGAACGATTAGCTAAAACACTTAAAATGAATCGTTTATTTAACTAATCGTCCGACGAGAATCTCCATTTATTTTTATCGCGTTCCTTAGGCATTCCTGCCTGAGCAGAATAGCTACTCAGGAAAAAATGCCTAAGCTACTTACACTCTAAATTGGGGATGAGCGAAACTTTTACCATCTATTTATCACAAATAATTGGCAATTATGCTTAATTTATATGGTTTAACTAGGTCACAAAACAAGTAAAATTTAAAATATATTATACGAAATAAAAACATATATTTTTAATAGCATAAAATATTCAAAATCAAATAGTTATAAACTTTTTTTTTTGCAAAAAAATAGTTTTTCAAAACAGCTTAATCCTCGGCACATTTTTTGGAATTATATTAGTATCCCTCCTACAATATTTACAAAAGACACAAAAATAATTAAGATACAAGGCTACTCCAATTGAAAGCTATTTATAGAGCTATCAGTCCTGCAGTTTCCCATGCAGTAAAGGGCTGTATGCTTTTAAGAATTATGTTGCGATTGGAGTAAATATGGTTACTCAAATGTTTTAACTGCCGAACGGAAGTGGGATCCCGTTCGGCATTTTTTTTGCTAAATAGTATACTTTGGTTTATGATTTTCGGAAAAAACTCAAGCTAATCTGCAATAATAGGAGACTCTAATAACTGAAAGAATTGGTCTAACCGAGGCGTAATAATAATCTCTGTTCGACGATTGGCACTTCTTCCCTGAGGCGTCGTATTTAATTCTTTTGGGATAAATTCGGACCGACCTGCGGCGGTTAATCGTTCAGGGGAAACAAAATATTCGGTCTGCAACATTCTCACCACAGAAGTCGCTCGTTTCACACTCAAATCCCAGTTATCATCTACACAGCTATTGGCAATAGGCACATCATCTGTATGTCCTTCCACTAAAATATTTAACTCTTCGTGGTCATTAACAACCGCCGCAATTTTACCTATTACTTCTTCTGCGGATTCATTAATTTTAGAACTACCTGATTGGTAGAGCAATTTATCGGAAATAGAGACATACACTACCCCACCCTTTACTTCGACTTGCACATCTTCGTCATCAATATCTACCAAAGAACGCTTGATGTTCATTACCAAGGCAAGATTTAAAGAATCTTTTGATTGTACTTTAGTAGATAGATTTTCGATAAAATCATATTGCTTGGAAATGTTGTCCAAAGATTTATTGATACTCTCTGCCCCTTCCATGCTGATAATCGATAGATCTTCCATTCGACCTAATAAACTTTTATTGGTCGCCTGCAAATTACCTATTTGGGATTCGTATTGAGACACTTGCCCATTTCTAGCGATTAATTGCGTTTTTAAAGTCGCAATTTCTTTTTGGTGGTAAGCGTAAGTACCATAGACACCTGCTATTAACAAGATGACGGCTGCTGCTATTATTCCAGTTATTTTATTCATGTTAGTTGATTTTGTTTAAAGTACCGACGAATTCATTCGACCTGTACAGATAAATTTCAATGAAGATTTTTACAATAAAACGAATCCAATTAGACAAGATAGGTTGTACGGATTAGGCGGATTGAGCTGATTATTACGGATTTTGTATACGGTAAAAATCCGTTTTAAATCCGCCTAATCCGCTCAATCCGTACAAATTATACTGCTAGTTTAGTAAGTTTATCATTTTTCTATTTTTTATCTGTACCCGTCGAATTCATTCGACCTGAACCTTGAGAACTTACAATTTTGTTAGTCAATAAGGGATAAATTAGATAATACAAAAACATATCCTAATTTCCTTTTTTGTTAGGAATAGAATGATTTGAAATCAGTAGATGTTGCCCTAAAAGGAAAATAGTGCAGTGAATTAGGAGATTATTAACAGTGAAGGAGGATTTTAAGCGAACGCCATTTCCAAACCAGAATACCGCTTCGTCACCTTATTATTACGAATCGCCATCGACAATGCCTTCGTCGTCCCTATCAAAATCACTAATCGTTTACCCCTCGTCATACCCGTATACAGCATATTCCGAAACAGCATCATATAATGCGTGGTGTGTACGGGCATAATGATACAAGGGCATTCACTACCTTGGTATTTATGCACCGAAACAGCATAGGCCAACATGAGTTGGTCAATGTCAGAAAAGTCATAGGAAACAATTTCTCCATCAAAATCGACATATAATTCTTGCTCAATACGGTCAATTTTTTGGATACGACCGACATCGCCATTAAAAACATTTTTATCATAATTATTCCGCAGTTGCATGACCTTATCGTGCAAGTGAAAAGTACGTCCCATTTTGATAAGTGGGTCTTTGGATGGGTTTAATTCCTTTTGTAAAAGCTGATTCAAGTTTCGTGTCCCAATAATTCCTCGATTCATTGGACTAAGGACTTGAATATCGTCAAAAGGATGGAGTTTATATTTTTTCGGTAGGCGTTTTTTAACCAACTCGGTAATCAAGGGAACAATGGATTCAGGCGTTTCTTTTTCAATAAAGAAAAAATCTGCGTTGGGTTCTGTTTTAATATTGGGAAACTGTCCAGCGTTGATTCGGTGGGCATTGGTAATAATTTTAGAATTGGCGGCTTGTCGGAAAATATCCGTTAAAGTCGCAACTGGTATTTTTTTAGTCGCCATCAAATCTTGTAAGACATTGCCTGCCCCAACACTTGGCAACTGGTCAATATCTCCGACTAAAATCAATTTAGCATGACTCGGAATCGCTTTTAGCAAACTATACATCAATACCGTATCAATCATACTTGCCTCATCGACAATCAATAAATCACAATCCAAAGGATTATCGTGATTTCTTCTAAAACCATTAATTCCAAAATCAAATTCTAATAAACTATGAATGGTCGAAGCTTCCATTTTGGTAATTTCTGCCATTCGTTTGGCTGCTCGCCCCGTTGGCGCTGCCAATAATATCTTTTTGGTCAATTGTTGAACAATCAATAAAATGACTTTGGTAATCGTACTTTTTCCTGTACCAGGACCACCTGTAATAATTTGAATTTTCTCTAGCACACTTTGCGCCACCGCTTTTTTCTGATTGTTTGCTAGTTCAATGGTCAACTTTTCTTGCGCCCAAGTAATCGCCTTATCAGGCGCAATTGTTCGCAATAAGGAAGGGGTCTTTGCCAAGCGTTTCCATTCTTTGACAATTCCTTTTTCACAGACATAAAATAGTTTTAGCCAAATGCACATAATCGGTTGACCACCAATCTCCAAGGATTCAATAACGATACGGTCTTCCGCCAAAATCGCTTCTAATCGCGCATCAATCAAAGGCGACTCTACGGCTAATAATTCCTGTGCTTTTTCTAAAAACTTATCTACGGGATAACAAGTATGCCCCTCATTCGACAGTTCTGACAAGACATATTCTACGCCCGAATCTATCCGAATGTCTGCGGTCATCTGAATGCCCATTTGTCGAGCCGTTTGGTCGGCTGTTTTAAATCCAATCCCCCAAATATCTCGGGCTAATTGATAAGGATTATTTTGAACGGTTGGGATACTTTTATCGCCATAAGTCTTAAAAACTTTCTTCGCATAAGTCGGGCTCACCCCAAAACTCTGCAAAAACACCATCACTTCCCGAATCGCTTTTTGTTCTGCCCAACAGCTTTTAATGCGCTCCACTCTTTTTGGTCCAATGCCATCAATATCCAATAAAGTATCGGGATTGGCATCGATGACTTCCAAGGTTTCCAAGCGATAATAATCTACTATCCGCTCCGCAAAGGCGGGTCCAATGCCTTTTATCAATCCAGAACTCAAGTATTTCTTTATGCCTTGTTCGGAAGATGGTCGCTCCACCTCATATTCCTTAACCTGAAATTGAAAGCCATAATTTATATCGTTTTTCCAAAAGCCTTTACAGCGCACCGTCTCCC
>CAYMSC010000007.1:0-37710 GCA_964392805.1 uncultured Saprospiraceae bacterium | reverse complement strand
TCACCTGTTTTCTATTTTGGTTCTTTGAATCTTTTTCCTTTTGGAAAGAAGAGGAATGGGTTCTTTCACCCATTCTCTCTTAACCAAAAGAAACTAATCTCAGCTCTTTCAATGACTGCTTTCAGTCACCTGTTTTCTTATTTTGGTTCTTTAGATTTTGACTGATGTCTTGTATGTTTCAAAATTTTCGGAATTAAGAACATACCTATACACCCTGTAAAGCATACCTGACGTATTACAGACAACTTTGATGTATTAAATATTTCTATGTTTGATATTTTATTTATATATTTACATCCGAAATACTACTAATACATCACCACAAGCTAAAGCGTACTTAACCCCCAGCAATAAACGCATTATCACTTTGGACACAAGAGCTACCTTCAGCAGAACTGTACCTATTTTAAGTTTTAATTTTTAGCCACAAAACATCCATTAAAATGGATTGTTATATACGACTGGTGATTGTTTTAAAAACACCCAAGGAGAGAAGATAGATGGTTATTCTATGGAGAGTGACCACCTATCCTACTCCTGTAGGATAGTTTATTTCTACAGCTTTACGACTCTGATTCTCCACAAAAGGACCAGAGTCTTTTTTTTGACATATCTATAAAAGTTATCAACCCCTGCTAACAGCTTAATGAAGGTCAATAATTTATCTTTAGATATATAACAAAAGACTATTGATGTTAGAGCATGTTTAAATTTTCATGATTGAGCGGAAGTGAACAAATTTAATTTTGTAGTAGGCAAAAATTTTTAGCATCCTTTTGGCTGGTCAAAATTTTTAACAACCTACAAGATAAAATTTGCCACTTGTAGCCAATTAATGGAATTTTAAATATGCTCTTATTACAATAGCTGAATTCTGAGCAGGTTCAGTTAGCTATATAAGCTAGAATATATAAGCCCTTTTCAGAAAATCATCTAAATAATTCACAATAAAATTTTCTAATAATCTAACTAAAATAGTTATCAGAAAATAATAACTAATTACAAAATTGAAATTTTGTTTGAATATCAAACTGAGATTGGTGTAGTTAGTTAATACACAAATAAATGCGTAAAACTAGCTGAGACTTAAGGTAAGATTAGTTTCTATTAAAATAGAAAATGAGATTTAACAAAAGCCAGGAACGACTCTTATTTTTATACTTAATCGGTAAGAAATTATGGAATGTTTTATACTTAAAGTAGAACTATAATAAATTGATGTTATACAATTTATTTTTAATCCTTATGTATTGTTTTAAATACAGTACAAATATATGAATTTATATAATATGAGCATATACCCCAAACAGGGTATATTGCAATTTTATTTAATATTTATAACAAATGCTTAATTAAAGTGCCAACCATTTTTACTCCATTAAAGAAGTTTTGGCCTTTTTCTCTAGACTCTTTAGTATAAGTAACTTTAATAGGCACTTCCGCAAAGGAAGCTTTGTGCAGTTTCATCATATTGATAATTTCTGTACAAAATTCGTATCCATTCAAGTTTATTTTTGCTCTTTCAACAAATCTGGTATGCATTGCTTTAAAACCGGATTGACTATCTGTAACAAACAAACCAGTTAACAAACCAGTAAATAGATTCCCTATTTTATTAAACACTATTCGGATAAAAGGTACTTCATTTTCTTTATTAAGAAAACGACTACCAATCACAACATCTAGCTCTTTATTTCGCATGGTTTGCACCAGAGATTTAATATCCGAGGGACAATGCTGGTCATCACCATCAATAGTAACGACTATACCTGCCTTTTGTCGTACGGCATAATCCATTCCTGTTTGAGTAGCTGCACCAGCACCTAAACAAACATAGTGTGTTAGTACGGTTGCTCCTAAAGCAGTTGCTACTTCTTTTGTGTTATCCGTACTACCATCATTGACCACCACAATATTGTGGAAACCTTCGTGCAAAATCTTGGAAATGACTCTTCCAATTCTTTTGCCTTCATCTTTGGCAGGAATAATTATGTAAACATCGTCTGTATTCATGGGGAAGTATAAAGTAAACAATACTCGTTGTAATGCTATTTTTGTACCAGAAATTTATAAACTGATAAATTGATACTAATAATTTAAAAAGAAGTTTCTATTGAATAGAAAATTCAATATTGTTATACTAAAATCGGAAGGAAGGTAATAGACTACAAATATACAGTTTTTCTAATTCAATGTCTATTTTTTATGCTTAGAAGTTGTTAAAATATTCTACCTAATTTTATAGGCAACAAAAGTTCCACTGCTAATTAATTTGCTACCAGCAACTCCATAAACTCGCTGCCCATTGCTATTGAGGACTACTCTATCTGTACCAATTATCTGTAATGCATCATTATTTCTAAGAAATTGTTCAAACCGTCTTGCCTTTTTCCTTAAAGATTCATCAGGTGTACGGTCAATAGAGGCTACTTTATAGTCCACAATCAAATAGCGATAACCTTGATCTTTTAGAACTTGTACAAGATTTAGCTTGTCAGGTACTAAATTATAAGTATTATCAAAAAAGGCTAATTGATTATCTTCTAATACCCGTTCATTATTTTCGCTAATAAAATACTGAAAATAAGTTCCTATTCTATAAACTAGCGCATCCGGTTGGCTATTAATTTGTGTTAGTACATCACCATAAGCAGGAAATAAAATGTCTACCAGTCCCGATTTATTAATTCTTCCTAGACCATATAATAAAGTACCATTAAAAACAGCTCCCTTTTTCCATTCCTTTTGCGTTCCTCCTAATGCCTTCTGCTCGTCATTCAGAGATCCGGTATAATTTCCTAGTCTATAGGTCAAAGCACAAATCATCCAAAAAGAACCAAAAAGAAAAAACGCATACTTAAAAAAGTTTGTCTTTTTCCGTTTTTTCATCGCATCAATACCCACAAATATCAATCCCAACGGCAACATTAAAAGTCCATACCAAATAACTCCAGCTCCTAATATCAACCATAAAAAACAATACACCAAAAAGAAATAAGCTAGTATTTGAGTTAATTTAGAGGTATCTTTCATTCTATTCCGAAGTATGAAAAAAACCAAGCAAAAAAGTAGAAAAAAGATAGGATAAGTTACCGCATCTCCTTCACCAGAAATAGCATTAATCAAATTATGATGAATAGGTAAATAGATGCTATTAGCAACCTGTGTTAACTGCAATTTGATATGTGCTAAGGGCATAGACATGAAAGGTGTCATCTCTATTTCTCTTGATAAGGTTACTCCTACTTCATCTACTCGTACTATTTTATTTGAACGATAGCCTGAAGGCAAACTAATAATCATAAAAAGTAGCATCAAGCCTACCGTTGCTATTTTTAACATTTTATTCTTTATCCCGAATAATATCAAAATCGGTAGAAATAATAGAAATAAGTAACTAATATCTAAAAAAGGACCACCAATATTTGTATTCATTGCTACATCATAAGGCAAAGAGAAATACTTAGGTAGTAATTCCTCATAGCCCATATATCTGTGCAGTTCTTCTCTTGTAGCAGAATATACTTCCACCTTTTTATCTTCAGCGATTGTCGTATTTTCTGCCGACTCTACAACACCATCCTGTTGGGCAATTATAGCAACTATTGATAATAATGATGCTAAGATGAAAAAAGAAAAACGAAGGATAAATTTATTATTGTTCATTCGCAAAATTATACTCATTCAAATAATTGACTAAAAATAAAATAGTTGTTTAGAAGATTTACTTTTTAGGTTTTCTTCTGTTAGGATAAATTTCAGGAATACCAATAGGTTTACCCTCTATAAGCGTTTTAATGCCCAATTCGCCTGTCTCTTGGTAGTTTTTAACTGGCCAAGGTGCATAAACAATACCTATTAAAAATAAATAGATAGCACTAATTTTAATTAAACTAACCAGTTGGTCTTTTTGCTTATATCCTACATAGCCTAAAGCAACTAAACCTATAAAGCCCATTATCCATTTAAGGGTATCTGTTCCAAAATGATAAGCACGCAAAGAAGTATCTAAATCACCAATAAGAATAACAAAAATAGTTAAGGCGAAATTGGCAAAGAATCCTATGATGCCTCCTTTTTGATAAGAAAAAACAGCAAGTACTGCCAAGATAAAAATCAAACCTGTCAATTTAATACCTAGTGCCATGCCAGACAAAATACCTAAAATAACAGCTAATTGTTCTGATTCGGATAATACAGTAGACAACAAACCTTTAGTTGCTCCAACTTCTTCTCCATTTGTAGTTATTGCTTTCTTGGTCTTATCGGTATCTTCTTTAGCAGAAATCCATTTAATTAAAACCAAAAAAGCAGTCAACAAGATAAAAAGTAAGCCTAAGTCTGTTTTAATATCTCTAAAAGATTGATAATTAATAATAGGTAAACTATAAAAAATAGCAACTATGGCTAAAGAAAAATTGGTATCTATCCATTTTCTAGAAATTTCATAAATAGCAAATAAACTTAAAATTCCGCCTCCGGCAGATAGGGCAATCACTATTTCAAGTTTGCCAAAAATCACATTGCCTAGTGCTATAAAAATAGACCAATAATAAGGAGAATAACCTTCTATTAAGCTACCATTTTGACTAATTAAATTAGGTAAATTTAGATAGACCGCCAAAGCATCGAAACCATAAGGGACGGGTCTTACATTAGATAGAAAAATCAAGCTAATAAAAATTAGCGTTATAAAAAAACTAGTAAAACCAATCCAATTAAAATTTTTTGAAAGCGTTAAGGGTTTTAAAAGCGTTGATTGTAAAAAAGCTAAAGTAGTCTTCCATCCTATTCCTGAAAGACCGATTAATATAGGAAAAACAAAAAGTGCTTTGAATACACCAAAGAAAGCTAAAATTGTTATTAAAAAAGAAAGTAGAGTAATGCCAATACCTAGTTTAATAATACGGGCTTCTCTTGGTTGAAATTTAATGCTAAATAAAGCAGTCATTACTAAACTACCCAAAACATAACACGCCATAAAAACAGCGTAAGTCGTTAGCAAAATATAAGAAATTTTACCCAATAGCGTAAATCCTGCAAAAATACTAAGCAACTCATTACTCACTTTATAATAATGGGTCCAAAGAATTATCGAAGTAATCAATATCAGCAGTAAGTACACACCTACACCTCCTGAAATATATTGCAGGATACGATTATTTTTCCACTTATTGATAGCAAAGTAAGTACCCCCACCTAGCACGCCCAAAAGTAATAAGGTATCATAATATTGAAAATACGTAAAGCTTATTGCATAATCAGGATGATAATACCAATAGTCAATAAAGATAAAAATAGCCCATAAGGCACTAAATCCGATAGTTAAGACTTTATCTAAGCGAGAAGTCATTAGTTTCTGTGTTTGATATAATTACGTATTGCTAAAAAATAAGATAGCTAATACCTCAATGTCATTGCCGATTTTGAATTTTGTCCCGGTTGAAATTATCGGGATTGAATCTAGTATAGTATTACTGAAAAAATAGATAATCAGAATAAAAATTGGCGAACATATTAATACCTACTTATTGATAAAAAAGGAAACGCTTAAAATGTTATTTATAAACAAAGATATAACACATTTCGTAAATCAATTTTAGTTTTGTTTCCCTTCAAACGAAAACTCCGATTAAAAGGTTAGACTTTCAATTGATAATTTCTTGCAGTATCAAACCTTTTTAATTCTAAGATTAAGCATCAAAATAAAGAAATCTAGCGTATATCTAGTAAGTTTCCTTAAATATTGAGACACTATTATTTTAGTAAAGAGAAAAAATAAATTTACTTTTTTTCAAAGTTACGAATAGTTGTCTCTTCAGGGATAACAAATATAATTATTATGCAGTTAGAAATATATCAATGGCTAGGACCAATCCTATCCATATTTTACATCATTCGTACTTTCAGACAGTATACCCTTGGAAAGTCTAGTCCTAGAAATGCTATAGTATGGATTATTTTCTGGTTTGGAGTAGCACTTTTATGTATTATGCCAAATAAAATTGCAGATTCTTTAGCACTAGGGCTAGGTTTTCGAGATAGGCCCAATGCTATTATTTTTGTAGCTTTAGGCTTACTTTTTCTGATGGTTTTTTATCTTTCCACTGCACTCAACCGAGTAGAAAATCAACTAACTTCTTTAGTAAGAAAAATCGCACTCACGGAAGCCCGCCAAGCAGAATTAGATGAAAAAGAGCGGCAAAATAATCTATCTGCTCCAATTATAGCTACTACTACCGAGATTAATGTAATAAATGAACCGACATCTAAGGCAAAAAATATGTTGGAAGATATTGAAGAATTAGAAGATATTGTTAATAAGCTATTGCCAAGTACAACCGATAAGGCAAATGATAATATCCCCAATGCTGGAAAAATGCCTAAGTCAAAGTCTAAAAAATGAGCATAGTCTTTGTCTTAGAAAATTATTTTCCAAATATTGGGGGCGTCGAAAGTTTATTCAAAAGTTTAGTTGAATCTCTAGCTAAGGAGGGACACGAAATCACCATTATAACCTCTAGAATTACGCCAGCATCTCCTTTAAAAGAAAAAAATGGCAATATCACTATCCGTAGAATGCCATTTAATAATCGTTATTTATTTACTATTCTAGGCTTTTTTTACGCCCTTCCTTATATACGTCAATGCCACCTTGTCCATACTACTTCTTATAATGCCGCTATTCCTGCTTTTTTTGCAGCTAAACTTTTTGGTAAAAAAGTAATTATTACCTTTCATGAAGTCTGGGGAGCGTTATGGAATCAATTGCCTTATATGGGGAAGTTGGGGAAAATCGTTCATAGTTTATTTGAACAATTTTTATTAAAATTGCCATTTAATCATTTTGTTGGGGTTTCTAAAAGTACTACCACAAATTTGATGAAAGCAGGTGTAAAAAAAGAAAAAGTTTCTACCATTTATAATGGAATTGATTATACAGAATTTGAAACTGACGCTACATCTGTTATTCAGCAACCTAATAAATTTACTTTTACCTATTTTGGTAGATTAGGGATTTCCAAAGGATTAGATTTGCTAATGGAAGCCATCCCTATTATTCAAACAAAATATCCCGATAGCCAAGTAAAATTAATTGTACCTAAAGTACCTGTGAGTTTTCTAAAAAAAATAACGGAATTCATTCAGCAACATCAATTAACTGATTATGTCATTTTAAAACATCAGCTCTCTTTTGAAAATTTAAAAAAAGAAATTAAGGCAAGTCATTGTGTAGTCATTCCTTCTTACAGCGAAGGATTTTGTTTTGCTGCCGTAGAAACCATAGCTTTGGGGACTCCATTAATATCTTCTGACCAAACTGCTTTAAAAGAGGTAGTCTGTGGGCAATTTATAAAAATGGACCATTTCTCTGTTGATGGCTTAGTAAGCGCAATGGAAAAAGCAAAGCAAGGACAATGGGAAAAAACGCCTGTAAAGAAATTCGAATTAAAGGAGACGATTAAACAATATACTCAATTATACGAACAAGTATTAGTAGTAAGATAAAAATAAATGTTCAATTTTCTAGAGTCCAAGGATTAGCTAAAACACTTAAAATGAAGCGCTTATTTAACTAATCCTTCGACGAAATTAAACATTCATTTTTATCGCTTCCCTTAAAATAATAATTCATTCTCAATAACTATGAAAATAGCCATCATAGGAGACGCATTAGATTATCAATATGCTGGTATTTATTATTATACCAAAGAATTAATTAATGCACTAGCACGTATAGATAAACAAAATGAATATTGGATAGTTCGAGAAAAATCAGCAGGCGATTTTAGCGAAAATGTTAAAGAATTAATCGTTCCATTAAAAAAAATTCCCGGTGCTGGTGCCTATCGACTTTTTGTAAGCATTCCAAAAATTCTCATTCAGAAAAAGGTAGATATAGTAGTAGAACCTCGCCACTTTGGCCCATTTAATCTTCCTAAAAATATCAAAAGGATTACGGTAATACATGATCTCTCTCCCATTCATTACCCTCAATGGCATCAGTTTATCAGTAGCAAATTGCAGCAATTATTTTTGCCTTCTATTTTAAAAAGAGCAGACCATATTATTACCAACTCTAATTTTACAGCGCAAGATGTCATGACTTATTTTCCTTTTACAAAAAATAAAACTACAGGTATTTTATTAGGAAAAGAAGATTTTTTTAAGCCTACTCCAAATCAAGCTATCTTATCAGAAATAGGCTTACATAAACCCTATTTATTACATACAGGCACGATAGAACCAAGAAAAAATTTAGGCTTATTAATTAAAGCTTTTGAGCAAATAAAAAAAGAAAAATCAAGAGATTTACAATTAGTTCTAGTAGGAAAATTAGGATGGAAAAGTGCTGCTTTACAAGAACAAATAAGTGTCTCTCCGTTTAAAGATGCTATTAAGTTATTGGGATATGTAGAAAGAGCTATATTACCTGCGATTTATACGGGTGCTAGTGCATTTGTTTACCCTTCTCACTTTGAAGGATTTGGTCTGCCCGTATTAGAAGCCATGTCTTGTGGTACGCCCGTAATCGTTTCTGATGTATCTAGTTTACCAGAGATTATTGGAACATCTGGTCTAACTTTCCCACCTAATAATCAAGAAATATTGGTAAAGAAAATAGGGGAGATTATAGACAATGATTCCATCAAACAAAAATTATCCATCAAATCTCTTCAACAAGCTGCAAAATTTAATTGGGACAAGACTGCACAAGAAACAGTAGCCATTTTTGAGAAAGTGAAACAAAAAAGCTCCCCTCCAACTAAGTGAAGAGAAGCCATCCCAAAAACCGATTTAAGTATATATCATCGATTAAATTCCGTATGGGATATAAATTTTTATTTATGGTCTTGATCGTACTAACAAAAAATTGTCAATGCTTATTTCAGTTAAAAAGTAGCTCCTCTCCACCGAGATGAAGAGAAGCCATCCCAAAAACCGATTTAAGTATATTCTTTTAGATTAAATTCCGTTATAAAATACTTCCAATAAATCAATTCGTCTCAAGTTTTTTAAAAAAGCCCCCCCTCAACTGGGTGAAGAGAGGCCATCCCAAAAACCGATTTAAGTATATATCTTGAAATGATGTATCGTTTTACATCATTGTATTTTTATTTCGATTATCAAGGATAAATATGTTGTCCTATGAGTTTTCTTTTAACCAAAAAAGTCTTAAAAAATTAGTAATCCTATAACTATAATTAGTGCACTAGACAGTAAATAGTTGACAGTTAGCAGTTCCTTATTCTTCTGATAATTGGTTGAATAAAAAATTGAAACCTGTCAATTATTTAAGCCCTTAACCACTACTCAATTTGTAATCTTTAGAAGATTAAGTTAAAGTTCTTTTTTATTGCTTTATAAATAATCCCTGTTGATAAGTCTTAACTTATTGCAATTTTTTGTGCGTAGTAATCGGATAACATCCGATTACTACACTCAAAAAAAGTTCTACCAAAAAGTATATTGGTAAAGTATCAAACAATGATATTTGGACTCAAAGAGTCCAAATAAAATTCAGTATTGACAAAAAACAAATTCCGTTATAGTTTTTTAATTGAATCTTTTTTTCATAGGTTTTTAACCCATTAAAAAAAGAATCCAATTAAAAAACACGAAATTTATTTTTTGTCTTTCTGTACTAGTAATATTAGTCGATAATAATCATTTTCTTAGTAGCTACTTGATCAGCAGACTCTAATTGATAGTGAAGTACACCAGGAGTCAAATCGCTCGCTTTTAATACAATAGTATTGTATCCTTTAGCAAAGTCGCCTTTGATTTCCCTTAATACTTTACCCTGTACATTCATAACTGTCAACTTAGCAGTACCTGCATTTGGCAAGTTAAAGCCAATTACTGTTTCCGCATTGAACGGGTTAGGAATATTCTGACCTAATTCAAAGCCAGCAGCAGCAACCGTAGTAGAGAATTCGATGTTAACATCTAATAACTCACCACTAGTGCTGTATGCTTCAGCAGTCGTTAAATCAGAACTTACAGTCATTAAATCACTTAACAATCCAGCTGTTGTAGCATTGAATGTCATAGAGAATAATGCATCTTCAGAAGTTGCTTCACCGTTCCAAGAAGTTGCGATAACTCCTCTTTCCGCTAAAGTAGTATTGAAGTTAGCAGCCTTAGCCACTCCTTCTCCTAATTTATCAAAAGTAAGTCCAGTAAAGTTCATTGTGAACTGGTAGCCTTGAGCTGCAGCAATATCAGCTGATGTGAAATCAACTGTTACTGTTTCGCCTGCTTCAACAAATCTATCTGCTACATTGAAAGTTAAAGAACCATTAGTCGTACGAGATTCAGCACCTAATAAGCTGTTAGCTTGAGCATTTCCGTTAACGTCACCGACTTTTACACCGACAAAATCAACGTCCACCATGCTTCCGCTTAATTGGCTAATATCCATAAATTCAGCAAAGTCTTGAGCAGCAGGGTTCAAGGTAGAAGCAGCAAAATCATGCTTTGCATCTACAAATCTCCAGCTATCATTATTTGAGAATTCACTTCTAATATTCAAGATTAACTGACGTAATTGAACCATATCAAATGCAGTAATAGATCCTGATTTGTTAACGTCAGCCGCCACATACTTGTAAGGAGAATCGAAAGCAGTGATTCCTAAGATGTGCTTACTAATTAACACTAAGTCAAAAGTAGAAACACCATTCAATGGATTCATGTCTTTCATAGGGGTAACTGTATAATCACCTCCTGTATTCAATTCAAATTGGAACGTACCATCTGCAGCAGTTGTCATAGACTCTTGCATAGCGCCCGCAACAGTTACAGCTACTTGCTCAACGTTTTCTCCGTTAGGATTAACAATTTTACCAGCAACCATTCCCGTAGGGTCAGAAGAACCTTCACAATTACCGTTACCGCCAACAGATACAAAGGTCCGAACTACATCAAAGTTACCTTCTGCGTCAACTACATAGAACAATACATTTGTACGACCTCTGAAGTCACAGTTTAATGTAATGTTAGCACCTAAAGCTCTAACTTCTTCAACAGTAGTAACGATGTCCGTAAGTTCTCCAATAGTAATGAACATCTCTAAATCTTCTTGATTTGTACAGTTATCGAAACTTCCTCGGTCGAAGTCGTTTGCCCAAACTTGAACAGAATCTCCTTCTCCAAGGTCAACAGCAACACTGCTTAACACATATGGAGTAGGTTTCTTACAATCCCAGAATTCAAATGTTCTAGATTCTCCAGCAGAGTTACCACAACCATCAGAAGCCCAGAATTCAACAGTATACTCTACCTTAGGTTGTACTATCCAATCGAAAGCAGCACCTGGACCTTCACCAACTATTACATCGCCAACAGATATTCTGTATACGAAGTCTGATAAATCAGCACCTACACAGTTAGTAGCAGAAGCAGAGAATGTTCTAATCGTATCACATTCAAATGCAGGAGCGCCAAGGTTTGCATCTTCCTCATTGAAAGGTAAAGCATCTCCAACACCAACGATACAAGTATTTACATCATTGATAGTTACAGTAGGCGCTTCCGTTACATAAAGTTTGATAACCTGTGTATAAACATATCGATTTTGAACACCAGGATCAGAGAAGTTAATCGTAACACCATCTGGATTGTTAGGAACAACAGTAGCAGCTTCACCGGCATCAAATCTACACCAGTTAGTTACTTCATATTTCCGCTCAATCTTCATACAGATATCATTACCAACCTCAAAAGTATCTTCGCTTATAAGCTCTAAAGCCCATAAATCACAAGAACCATTGCCAATAACGTCCGCAGCAGTAGCTGCAGCTGGAACATTACCCGCATCCGCACAAGTTAAATCAATATCACCAGGGAATGTCAATGTCCATTCAGGAACATAAGTCACAACAATGTCTTGGAAAGCATATCCAGAAGGATTGCCAACAACATTTTGCCAATCAAATGCACGGTAACGTCTTCTAGCCATCAACTCTCCACAATCCAATTCAATCAATTGGTACTCTTGTTCAAAAGTCAACTCACCACAAGTAAGGTTGTCCGTACAATCTGGTGAACCAAATCGACTATTATAAACACCTAATAAGTCGCCTACTAATGGTTGCCATTCATCCATATCAAAGTTACCGTCTCTATCTGTATCAGTAGAAGCACCTAACTCACCCGTATGTATATCTTGACAAGTAAGTGCTTGATCCGTTAAATCGTTACAAATTGGCGCAATCTTATCTTCTGCATTGATAGTCATCCATGCAGTATCAGTATTGCCTTTGTTATCCGTAACTAATAATTCTACTATTACTTCTTCGTGAACATCGTCACAATCAATAACAACAGAAGGACCAAAATCAGCACCATCTCTTAAATCTTGTCTTCTGATTTGACGAGATTGGATACCACAAGCATCAGAGCTACCACCATCGACAGCATCAACTAATACAAGCGCACCTTCATCTGTAGGAACAGAAACATTTAATTCATCAATCGTTACTGCCGTAGGAGCAGTCACATCTTGAATTACAACAATCTGTCTAGTCGTATCTTCCAATAATTGCTCATGACATAAGTCTCTAGCAACATACATTAAACGGAAAGAATCACAATCTAACGAAGTCCATTCATTAGTATCCGTAATCTCCCAGTTCACACCATCTTCAATTCTAAATACTTTTAATAATACAACTTCATCTAAGCCACAATTATCCGTAGCAGAAGGAGCTGCATGATTGTTAATATCATAAGTACAATCAAATGCACCTAACTCAATATTAGCAGGAGCAATAACTTGATTAGAAGCTTCACCAACAAAAGTTGGAGCAGTTTCGTCCGTAAATTCTACAAATACGGTATCTACACGCATAGGTGAATTAGCTGGAGCCTCTGCACACCAATCAACTAAATCATAGTATCTAAATATTTTGCTACCACAATCCGTAGTAGGAATATTCTCCTCAGTATATAGGAATAAATAGCCACAAACATAGTCCGCTGCATCTGCTGCACCTTCTACTGCTTCTATAGCATTTATCTGAACAGAACCTGTTCTAACAAAATCACCCGCAGCATTATTGTAACCCGTAGACAAAGAAGGTACTGGAATCGTAAAACCATCCGTACATTCTACTGTTTCATCACCTACTGGCTCAACAATAGTTGGTCTGATAATCGTAAATATTCTATCCACTGAACTAGAGTTACCACAATCATCTGTTGCAGTAAAAGTTACAGTAGCTAGTGTACGACCATCAGCACCGAAACATGGGCCATCTTCCGCTACCTCAATTGAAGTTGTAATTTCTATATCAGTATCACAGTTATCCGTTGCAGTCGCTCCAATATTACTAACTACATCCGCTAAACCACCTTCATCACAAGCTACTACCTCAGTAATTCCTGCTGGAATATTAAGTACTGGGTCAGATAAATCTTGGAAATTGATAGTTGTCTCACAAGAAGCATTTACAACTCCATTATTACAACCAAAAGGTCCAGTAATTGCACTAGGAAATCCAAGCCCATAGTAAATTCGCTCAATAGTAACGGTTGCCGTACCACCACAGATAGAAACACCCGCAGCATCCAGAACTTCTCTAGTGATTGTAGGATAAACTACTGCATTTGGATTATCAAAATTTGCTGTTGTTAATACGACAGCATCTTTTCCAGTACCTAAAGCAATAGAAATATTGTAGTACATTTCACCAGATACCGTATCACAAGGATTCTCCAAAATATCATCAGGAGCAAACTCGATAGAACACGAAGCACCTAAAGGAGCAGAAACATTATCGTTACATACTAATGCAGGCGCTTGTACAGAGAAGAGAACACTTCTAGTTGCTGTTGGATCAGAAATTAAAGTATATACAACCCTGTACTGACCAATCCCAAAGTTCACTACGAGTGGACCAGAAGCTCCAGCATTCATTGGATTCCGAACACTCTCATGACACGTCTCTCCTATTGCATTTGTTATTACTACATTCATCGCAGCATTTCCTATTTCAGGTTGGTCTACACCACAGAATGCAACAGTAGGAATAGGAATCTCAATGCCAGCAGCATAAGTGGCATCTGTACATGTTAATCGTACATCATCAATACTCACCGCTCCTATTTCAATTGTTCGTTCTTCACATGTTACCCATGCTTCCCATCCAGCACCTTTATTATTATCTCCATTAGTCTCTAAGATAAAAGTAATACAGCCAGAAGGATTCAGTCTAGGGCTACAAGAAGCAGTTACCCATCCTTTTCCGTTAGGGGTACCAGCGTCACCAGCTGCGTCAAGTCTGTCAAATGAACAGAACTGAGAAACGCCAACTCCAGAACCAGACCCAATTCCAATCATATCAGCATTTGCTCTGACAGAATCAATGTTACCATCAAAGGCAAAAAGAGAATCGCCCGGAGCTAAATCAAAATCAGTAAAGTTAACTGTAATTCGACTACTTCCGTCCATAGGACATATTTCAATCGTATCCATTCTAGCAGTAACATCTGCATAGTTTGAATCGTCAGTTCCATCATCAGTAAATAATCTAGTAGTAGTAGCATCATCACAATCTACTACTGCAGAATTGCTAGTGTTCGATGTCTCGCCATTATCTGTTATGACAATATCCTGCGCAAAAGCAGAAGGCAGACTAAGGCAACACCAAGCAAAAACCACCATCAAAGTCATTTTTAGACTCTGAGGCTGAAAGAGCGTTTTTATCGCTTTTTTCATAAATTAGTTTTAATGTTTTGGTTAATAAATTGAAGAGCAAAATCGCCCTCCATTTACTTGCTTTGATGATTATTCAAGAATAATCATCTTCTTAGTTGCAATATTGTCAGCAGACTCAAGCTGGTAATATAATACACCTGTTGCTCCTAAAGATTTAGCATCTACAGTTACTTGATTGTAACCTCTAACACCTTCCTGAGAAATAACAGTTAATACTTTACCTTGAACATCCATAACTTTCAATGTGGCTGTACCCGCTTGTGGTAAGTTGTAACCAATTAAAGTTTGGCCATTGAATGGGTTAGGCGTATTTTGACTTAAGCCAAATGTAGCAGAAACATTACTAGCGTTAAAGTTAATAGCAACATCTAATAATTCACCTGCATTATTATAAGCTTCAGCAGTAGTTATGTCTGAATTAACAGAAACTAACTCGCTTAATAAACCATTTGTAGTCGCAGTAAATGTTATAGAGAATAAGTTCTCATTCGTAGCTTCTCCATTCCAAGAAGTTGTTAATACTCCTCTTTCAGCTAAGCTAGTATTGAAGTTAGCTGCTTTTGCAACACCTTCATTTAATGATACTAATTCTAATCCAGCAAAGTCTAAAGTGAATTGGTAACCTTGTGTAGCAGCAATATCCGCAGCTAGGAAATCAACAGTTACTGTTTGTCCAGCTTCAACTTGACGGTCAACTACATTTAAAGTTAATGCACCGTTCGTTGTACGAGACTCAGCACCTAATAAGCTGTTAGATTGTGCGCTACCGTTAACATCACCAATCTTAGTCGCGATGAAATCAATGTTCATCATATTATCATCAAGGTTATTGATGTTCATGAATTCAACAAAATTCTCACCAGCAGGATTTGCAGAAGTAAATTCGTGTGCAGCATCAACAAATCTCCAACTAGAGTTATTAGAGAATTCAGAAGTAATATTCAAAATCAATTGACGTAATTGAACCATGTCAAATGCAGTAATCGTACCTGATTTGTTAACATCCGCTGCAATGTACTTGTAAGGACTATCAAATGATTGAAGACCTAAGATATGCTTGCTAATTAAAACAAGATCAAATGTAGATACACCATTTAATGGATTGATATTCTTCTCAGGAGTAATTGTGTAATCACCCTCTAAAGCTAAATTAAACTGGAATTCACCAGTAGCTCCAGTAGCCATTGAGTTATCACTACCATTTACAGATACATTTACTTGCTCAACATTTTCGCCAAACGCATTCGTAATTTTACCAGCAACTGTTGCTTGACCACTACCAGTGCCACAAGCTCCATTATTCCCTTGAACCGCAACAAGCGTTCCTACTACATCAAAATTACCTTCTTCATCAATCACGTAGAAACTTACATTTTGAAGACCCAATGAGTTACAATCAAAAGTTAAATTTTCATCTAATGCTAAAATAGCATCCAATTCTTGAGGACCATCTACTGGGTCACCAGCAAATAATCTGTATTGTAATCTATCTTTAACCGTACAGTTATCGTAGCTACCTTGATTCAAATCAGAAGCCCAAAGTTGGATAGAGCCTGTCTGCATTACTTGAACAGCTAAACCATTTAATACATAAGGAGTAGGCTTCTTACAATCCCAGAATTGGTATTGCTCTGTAGAACCAGATGAGTTACCACATCCGTCAGATACCCAAAATTCAACTGTGTATACAATCTTAGGAGATACAACTCTAGTAAAGCTATAACCCGTACCTGTTTCAGGAGCCGCATCACCAGCAGTGAAAACCCATGTGAAATTCTCACTAGCTAAAGCAATATCAGCACAGTTAGAACTTGTAGCAGAGAACGTACGCTCTTCATCACACTCTAATGGAGCAAAACCTGGTGTGTTGTCAGCCATTCCAAAAGGCTCTAAATCTCCTTCGCCAAATAGACAATCATCTCCGTCCATTACAATTGCTGGTGCAGAAGGTGCCTCATTTACATATAATTTCAATACTTGAACATAAGTATATCTTCCAATAGCTTCGTTACCAGCAGAAAGTACAATAGAAGCACTTGCGCCGTCATCAACTCTAGGAACTTCTACTGCATCTGTACCAGCTTGGTAAACACACCAGTTGATTAACTCATATGTTCTTTCAATTTTCATACAAATATCACCAGGAACTTCAAAAGTTTTTTCAGAAACTTCTAATGCCCATAAGTCACAAGTACCATTGCTAATGATGTCCTCAGCAGTAGATGCTAATGGGAATCCATCATTACAAGTAAGGTCTACATCCGCAGGGAAAGTCAAAGACCAATTAGCTACATAATTTACGTCAATGCTTTGAGTACCTGTATTAGAAACTCTACCTGACCAATCAGTAACCGTCCATCTTCTATTAATATCTAATTCACCACAGTTTAATTCAACCAAGCTATATTCTTGGCTTATCGTTAAAGTACCACAATCTAAATTATCAGAACACTGAGCAAATGGATCACCAAATCTTTCGTTATATTCATCTAATAAATCACCTGTTAATGCAACATATCCACCAGTAGGAGCACCTAACTCTCCTGTATGGAAGTCATCACAATCAAAAGTCATATTTGGTAAATCTCCACAAATTGGCGCAATCTTATCTTCAGGACTAACAATCATCCAACAAGAATTTTGATTGCCCTTATTATCTGTAACTCTCATCTCAATAGTAACTTCTGTCTTAACATCTGTACAAGCAATATCTACATATGCTCCAAAATTAATGAAGTTACCATCTGCATCCTGTGTATTACTAATTTCTATAGCACTGATACCACAAGCATCAAAGCTTCCTGCATCAATATCCGAATAGTGAATTCTTGCTCCAGCAGTACTTGGTATAGATATATTTAATTCATCTGTACATATAGCAGAAGGTTTAGTAACATCATCAATAATAATAACTTGAGTAACTGTATCATTTACAACCTGCTCATGACAATCATCTTCAGCAATCCAGGTTAATGTATATGATCCACATGCTAATGTACCCCAATCAGCTGTAGCAACTGGCCAATCTACACCATCTTCTATTAGATCAACACCTGCTAATCTTACAACAGGATTAGCATCGCAATTATCCGTAGCTACTGGGACTTCAAATGTGTTTACATCAAAAGTACATTCGAATGCTCCTAATTCAATCGTCTCTGAAGCAAATGCATCTGCACCACCAGCAAGAACAGGAGCTTGCGTATCTGTAAATTCTATGAAACTTGTATCAATAGCTGATGGTCCAGTTGATGGATTACACCAGTCAACAATAGACCAAAATCTGAATCTCTTTTGTCCACAGTCAGTACTAGGAATATCTACATCTCTTTTTTGTAAAATATATCCACATACATAATCATTTTCACTTAAAGCAACTGTACCTGTTTGTGTAAATGCACCAGCACCATCTAATGTACCAATAGCTAACATTGGTACCTCATCAGCAATACCATTTATATCTTCACTACAATCTCTAGGATCAATATCTCCAACTCTTACAAGGTGATCAACTGGATTAGGTCTAGTAATCGCAATCGTCTGTGATAAAGTAGAAGTATTACCACAATCATCCGTCGCAATAAAAGTAATCACAGCAGAAGTCTCGTTTGGTGTGCCGTTAGCAGCAAAACAAGGATCTTCTTCTTCCATTACGATAGACAAAATCTCAACGTCAACATCATCATCACAGTTATCAATCGCTGAAGCCGATACTATGCTTGCAACAGCAGAAGCATCACAAGCAACCAATGCAGTAGCAGTAGAAGTTAATGTAATAAATGGATTAGACTGATCATTAAAAGATAAGGTACTCGTACAAGAAGCAGTTTGTGCACCATTATTACAAGTACCCGCAGCAGCGATAGTACGTGCCACAGTTACTGTAGCAGTAGCATTACAAACAGTCATGCCTGCGTTTGCTAAATCTCCAGCAGTAATTGTTGGGAATACACCACCGTCAGTAGAAAGTGTTACTTCATCTTTACCAGAACCAAGTGTAATCGTGATATCATAAGACAATACACCTGCAAGCTCATCACAAGGATTCTCTAATAAATCATCAGGAGTCAACTGAATAGCACAAGCTGAACCAAAAGGCACTTCAATATTATCATTACAAATAAGAGAAGGTGCCTGTATCGTAAAAGTAGAAGTTGCTGTCTTTGTTTGATCGGCAACTAAAGTATAGGTTACTAAGTAAGAACCAACACCGAAAGCATCCATAATAGAAGTTCCAGCATCCGCACTAATAACCTGAGTCAAACATGCAAATCCTTGTTGGTTAGTAATCGTAGCTGTTACTGCATCTTCAGCACCAGCAGCCATACCACAAAGCGTTACATCTGGAGCAGGAATAGTTACCATAGCAGATGCAGCACCTGCGTCTGCAATATTCATGCACGTTAATGTTGTATTCGGAATACTTCCTGGTGTGATGACAGCCGCTCTTTCCTCACAAGAAGCCCATGCATCCCAACCAGAACCTTTAGAGTTCAATCCATCTGTACGGAAAACGAAAGTCAAACATCCAGAAGGGTTAGTAGTTGGACTACAACTAGCAGTTACCCATGCGCCGTTTATTTGAGACACTCCTTGTCCAGTACCATCATCAATTAAAGTCGCAGGACCAACAGCAGCTTGATTACCGTCATAAACCTCTAAAAGATCCATTGTTTCGATATCAAATGTATTGATAAACTTTACCGTTACACGAGACCAAGCATCTGTTGGACAGATTTCAGTTGTGTCAATTCTTGCTCTCGAGTCACCGTAGTTACCGTCAACAGTTCCATCATCTGTAAATTGAACTTGACCGTCAGTACCAGTACACTCAGAAAAAGTAAAAGAAGTAATGCCATCAGCATCACCACTAGGCATTAGGATCTGCGCACTCGCAGTGTTGATGCCCAAACAACACCAAACAAAAAGAACCATCAAAGTAGATTGTCCGAGAGACATCCATCTTTGTGGTTGAAATAGCGTAAAACTCGCTCTTTTCATAGGATTAGTTAATTTTGGTTAAAAGAAAAAAGGTTAAAAAAATTTTGGTAATGAGCTTGAATCTCTCACGCTATCCAGTTCTAGATTTAGCATCCTTAGCCTCAATGACATGAATGTACATACGCACGAAAGGTCTTGAATTGATTGATTCAAGAAATCCTAAATGTTGTCCTTTGCTAAGGTCTATAAGACCTATAAATAGCTATTCAGCTCGTTTGTAAGATGTACTAAAAAAAATTGGTTGATTTTTTCCGATCGGCTTAAGGAATATTGCTGGATAGGACTGTATTATTACAGCTATCTATTGAAGTCCAGTTCTATAATATTAGGTTCTTTATGTACCTAAATGACTGGGTATGGGTATGTTACGTTCTATATTGACAAACTTATATCCGGAAAAAGATAAACAGGCAGGTTGAAAAGATTTTTTAACTTTTCTAGTCGTGTTTGTAAATGTTTTATTCATGAGATGTTGATTAGAGTCGCTCTTTTGGTCGAAAATAATGTTTGTTTTTTGTCTTGTATATTTTATTTCTCGTGTTGCTATACAGTTGATAATCAACTAGTAAACTTAAATCGTAATGCTAACGGCTAATCGTGTGTTCGTACTAACGCTGTTTGGTAAAGATTATTTATTTGAGATAAAAGAAGGAAGTGGAAAACGAATTCCACTCCATTCAATAATACGGAATTAATCTCAAATCTTAAGGTTAAACTTATTTTAACCCTGTATATTATTAGAAGCATAAAGAAGTAAGAGTTTGGAAAAAGTGAGGCGCGAAGCCTCACGAAATGGTCTTAACCAAACTTTGTTAATCTCATGCTTTTATTGCATATTTTATTCAGTAGACAATAGTGTTATACTCTGAAATAACGTTGTTATATCAAGCTAAAACATATGTCTCAATAAATATTTTAAAAGTCTTTTTACTTAAATCGGAAAACAATAGATTAAAAAAATCTATCTCTTCAAAACTTTCTTACGTTTTTTAATTTGTGTAAAAAATAGGAAGTTTTACTATTAATTAATAGTATAATAGGTTGTAAAACGATGGTGAGATAAAATTCCGTAGGTTGAGATACAAAAATAAAAAGAATTGAATTTAAAAGTGTACCCTTTTTAGGGTAATTTTATAATTTAATTTAATATGACTTTTCATTATACAATCAAAATCAAATCAAAATAAATTTAACGAATTCTTAATACGAAAGCAAAAATACAGAAAAAAGGATGATTAACGCAAATATTTAACCCTCTTTTTTCAAATAATTCTTTACAATATTTATTAATATGTTGATAACCAATAGTTTTACATTCAATATTTTTTAATATTAATTTTTAATTATTATTTAAAGCTGTCTTAAATACAGACAAACAGCGTTCTCTAGCTAATTTATGTTCCACAATAGGAACTGGATATTCGGCTGTTTCATATTCTGGTATCCATTTTTTAATGTATTTTAATTCTTTGTCAAACTTCTTCATTTGAGTAGTTGGGTTGAATATTCTGAAATAAGGTGCTGCATCTGTGCCACACCCCGCTGCCCACTGCCAACCACCATTATTACTTGCTAAATCAAAATCGAGTAATTTTTCAGCAAAATAAGCTTCTCCCCACCGCCAATCAATCAATAAATGCTTAGTCAAAAAACTGGATGCCACCATTCTCACTCGATTGTGCATATAGCCTGTATGGTTCAACTCCCGCATTCCTGCATCTACCATTGGATAACCAGTTTTACCTTCACACCAACATTTAAACTCTTGCTCATTATTCCGCCAAGGAATATTTTCATATTTTTTTCGAAATGCTCCATTAGCAACATGTGGAAAATGTGATAAAATCATTGCATAAAAATCTCTCCAAATCAATTCATTGAGAAAAGTCTCATTCAGTTGCTGCGCACTTCGAGCTTTTTGTCTAATGCTAATGGTCCCAAATCGAAAATGAATGCCTAATTTTGAAGTCCCTTCAATAGCTGGAAAATTCCTCGTTTCATCATAGGTTCTAATTATCCCTCTCTTTACTGTTTTTAAAGGAATTTCTATTTTTGATTTTTCAAAACCCATTTTTGCCAAGGTCGGTAGTTCTGCTAATGGCAACTGATAAAAATTGGAGGTGTATTTTTCTGTAGGATAAGATTTAAAGTAATAAGATACTGCTGCTGTCTCCCCTTTTTGGTTTTTAAGCGTTTCTGTTCTTGTTAATAATTTTGCTTTCCACTTTTTACTGTATGGTGTAAAAACGGTATAGGGTGTTCCGTCGCCTTTCAATACTTCGGCTTTTTCAAAAATTACATGGTCTTTAAAAGTATGAAAAGAAGCATTTTTATTTTCTACTAAATTTTTAATCGCAGTATCTCGCGCTATTGCATACCCCTCATAGTCTCTATTCGTAAATACCGCATTGACCTCATATTCTTTTAACAATTCCTGCCATACGGTTTCTGGTTCACCATATTTCACCAAAATACTGCTACCAAAAGCTTGTAGTGCTTTATTTAGTTCTGTCAAAGTATCATGTAAAAAAGAAACTCTTGCATCCGCTTTATTCTCTAATTTCTCCAGAATATTTTTATCAAAAATAAAAATAGGTAAAACAGGTAAGTCTGATTTCAAAGCATGATATAAACCGGCATTATCTATTATTCTTAAATCTCTTCTATGCCAAAAAATATTAATTTTAGCCATTAGGTTTTATTTTGTGTAGATTAGTGAATTCAACTTAATTGCTTTTTTCAGTCACATAGCTTTTAAGCTTATTAAGTACCTAACTAAATGTGTTTACTATTGTTTAAAATTAAACGCGGTTGGCTGCTGCTTCCTAAAAAATTTATCTATGATACAAATCGGAATCGATAATTTGAAATGTCGATAAATTTTCAAATCTCAATCTCAACCTTAAATTCAACCTCAATTCCCGCCGTAGGTGGCTTAAACCTTGAAGTTGAAGTTGCACTTGACGTTGAAGTTTATTTAGGTACTTAACCATGCTTTTTGTAGCTTTACACTTTTATAATTGTCTATTACATTTATGAATACAATTAAAAATGCTGCTCAATTTATTTCTTGGTTATTTCATCCATTATTGATGCTAACCTATATGATTGCCCTATTAATGATAATTAATCCTTATTCATTTGGTGTCAATCAAGTGGGAGAAGGCAGAAGTGGGTTATACTTAATTTATGTGTTTATTGAGACTAGTATAATTCCTGGTATTTTTATTTCTATGCTAAAAAAATTAGAACTCATGCCTAGCCTAGATTTAGGCGACCGAACTTCTAGAATCCTTCCTTTTATTGCTACGGGTATGTTGTATATGTGGCTTTACGCTAATTTTAGTCGTTTGCCGGATGTACCTATTGCTTTTGAATCAGCCATTCTAGGTACTATCATTGCCTTGTTTACCGCTTTTATGCTAAATATTTTTTCAAAAATCAATCTACACACAGTTGGAATGGGGAGTCTGGTAGGAATGGTAATGGTCACTATTTTATTATTCAATTATAGTAGTTTTCAGTTTGGCAATACCATGTATAGTATCTATGGGGTTTTATTTATAGCGATTGCCTTGGCAGGCTTAGTTGGTTCAGCTAGGATAATAGTAGAAAATCCTACTCCTAAGGATTTGTATAGTGGCTACATAGTAGGGTTCGCTTCCCAATTAATTGCCTTGCAATTTGTGATTTAAAAAAATAGAAAGGTCTTCAAATAAAAAAAGCCCCTTTCTTTTAATGAAGAAAGAGGCGTTAACCCAAAAACCGAATATTAGCCTAAGTATGTATTTTTATAGTTGGTGCCCCTAACTATTTTAGTTAGTCGACAACTATCATTTTCTTGGTCTTAATTCCATTAGCTGTAGCCAATTGGTAATAATAAACTCCTTTTCCATCCAAATCTTTTCTATTGACAATCAATTCATTATATCCTTTAATTCCATCATGGGAAACTTGCTTGACTATTCGTCCTGTAATGTCTAAAATATTTAGTTGAACTAGCGCTGCCTCTGCCAAATCAAAACCAATTAAAGCAGTAGCATTAAATGGATTAGGTCTATTCTGATGTAATTTAAAAGCTGCAACTCCTGAATCCTCTTCTATGAACCAATCAATACCTTGTAATTCTAAGCGCCCATCCGCCGTAGAAGCATAAGCTTCTGCTTTCATAAATTCATTATCGAGTCTAATCGCTTCGGTTAAATCAGTTGTTTCTTTTACTTTAAATTTCAAACTAAAAAGACGGGTATCATTCGCTTGTTTATCACTCGTAGCAGGTCGTTCCCAACTAGTCGTTATAATACCTCGTTCTATAAAGTTCCTACCAAAATTATTAGCCCTTAACGTGGTTGATTCATTTGGTATTAATTCCAAAAATTCCAATTTAGAAGGGTCAAAATTTAGGGCAAATTGAAAACCTAATAGCTGGTCAAAATTTGCTGTATTAATTGGAATTTCTACGGTATTTCCTGCTACTAATAACTGTTCATCAGTCATTAATTTAAACCTATTAACAGTGCTTCTATCTTCTCTTTCTACAAAAGTAGATTGCGTATTGGCACTAGCATTAACATCTCCAACTTTAACCGCTACAAATCCTTCAATTTCCATATCATTTGTTGGCAAATCATTAATATTATACACCTCTGGAAAATAGCTACTATTGGGTGCTGTTGGATTTTCAAAATCGAAATCAGTCCTAACAAAACGCCAAGAAGTATTATTTGGAAAAGTAGTATTTAATCGAAGAATGATTTTACGTAACTGTATAATATCAAATGCGGAAATCGAACCAGAACGATTAATATCGGCTGCTATTAATCTATATGGCGATTTAATCTCTTCGATACCCAAAATATGTCGACTAATTAATACTAAATCGAAAGTGGAAATACCATTAAGTACATCAAAATCTCTTGTAGGTAGAATCGTATAATCATTACCAACAGGTACATCTTTTAAACTAAATTCTCCCATCTCATTAGTCATCGAAGGCAAAACGTCAGGATGATTAATACTCACTGCAACTTGTTCAACTCGCTCTCCTATTTCATTGGTAATAATTCCTTTAATACTTACTGAAGTTCGATTATTAGGACATCGCTTATCCACATCTGCAATCAACACATCGACTAAACATGAATCTTTATTTCCTGCTTCATCTTCTATTATAACGGTGACTTGATTGAGTCCTTCTTCATTACAACTAAAAGTAGGAGGAGTAGTCGTGATAATCAAATTATCAAAATCGGTGCAATCATCCGTCGAACCTGCGGCTAATTGACGTGCATTGACAATAGCGATTAACTCATCTCCAATATCTTGAATAATAAAAGTAGCTGTAGTCGTAGGACAAACTATTGTCGGCGCAGTACCATCCGTTATCGTCAACAAAAACACACAAGAAGTTGTATTCCCACAATTATCCGCTACAAAAAATTGAACTCGATGTACGCCTACTGGATAAGTTCCAGAAGCATCATTTGTTGTCCCTGTCAAATCGGTTGAACCATCATTCTCTAAATCAATAATGTAGGAAAAGGTCAATGAACTAACTGGTGTGCAGTCATCAGAAGCTGTTATTACTAATGGTACAGTTGCCGCACAGGAATTATCCGTTGTACTAATGGACACGTCCGTTGGACATCCTAAAATAGTTGGCGCTATTGTATTGATTAATTCAATTTGTTGAATGTCTTCCCAATATCCTCCCGCTAAAGTATCAGCTGGATTAAAAATGCAAGCATCAATAACTGACCAAGTTCTTAAAATGGTAAAACAACCAACTGAATTTGTTACATCATCAGAATAGGATAGTGAAATTCGATTACATAGACTTCCAGTAGAATCATATCTAGGCACATTAAATCCTTCTGGTAAATCAGCTGGGTCAGTAGAAACATTATTACATGCAAATGCTTGATAATCAGAAGGAAATACAATTGTATTTCCATCAAAAACGCTATTATTTTCAACCGTTATAATCTGTTGGCAAGAAATAGGCGCTCCTCCATGATTGACGGTAAAGGTTCTTATAATTCGACCTGTTCCACAGCTATTTATCTCAAAAGAATCTTGTTCGGTAAAATTCGTTGTACCCCCACAATCATCTATAATGGTCGGCAATTCGAATACGCTCAAATCAGTATAATCATCTGTACATTGAATCGTTATATTGGCAGGGCAATTTATTTGAGGAGGGGTGTCATTTGTAATAATAATTCGCGCGACACATTCATCTACATTTCCACTCAAATCTGTGACTCGCAAATTGACATCTATCGTATCACCTCCGTCCATGCAATAGAAAGTAACAAAATCTGCAAAGTCAAGGGTATCCCCTACTCTTTGTACTTGAAACGTCAATTGTCCTCCACTACAACCATCTCTACTTCCATCATCAAAAACAATAGCTTCTACGACAACCGTTCCATTGGGTCTTAACGAAACATCATTTATAAAACCACAAGCAGCTATTGGTGCGGTTCTATCTGCTACATGTAGGATAGTCGTGCAACTAACCGTATTATCACAAGCATCCGTAGCGATATAAGTTATAGGATGGAAGCCCGCTGGAATCCAAGAAAGCGTTCCTCCGTTTCCGTCAATTCTTCCAAAAGGTGTTTCAATAATTACATCGGCATCAGAACAAACATCTGAAACTACTGCAGCAGGCAGGATAGCCGTACCCGTACAAACACCAGCATCAACGGTAGTAAAAATGGTATCAGGACAAGTTAAAATAGGAGGAGTTGTATCCCTCACAAAGATAACTTGAAATGCCGTGGTATCCGCTCCACTGCAAGCATCTACGACCGTCCATCTTCTAAGTATTTGTATATTTCCTCCGCACTGCTCCACTTCCGTATCTGTAAAAACTGCATTAATTTGACAAAAACCAATTGCATTAGGATATAATACATCTCCAGCTAGGGTTGGTGCACCAGTACTAGCAGGGTCGGTTGCCCCGTCCGTACAATCTATAATAGGTGCAGCGATTCCGTCTCTATTAGGAGGAAAAGCGACTACATTCATTGGTTGTCTTCTAAAAGAAATATTTTGCACACAAATACCCTCCAATCCAGCAGAATCTACTGCTCGCCACGTCCGCTCAATATGCCCGTTATAAAGTTCGCCACATCCATTTCTAATGATTCGGTCTGTATAAGTCAAATTAGCAACGGTATCAGCACAATTATCAATCACCGTAGGAAAGCCCAAAATTGGATTATTAGGGGAAACATCCTGAATCGCACAATTCAAAACAATATCTTGACAAGCGATAATTGGTGGTGTTTTATCTTTAACAATGATAGACCCCCAACAAGCATTCGTCGTTATAGAGTCAATTACTCGCACTTGAAAAGTTCGCCCAATATGAGATTCGTCTAAAAATGGACTCGTTGGAATAACAAACCCATTCTCTAAAATTTCTATACCTTTCGGACCATTAGGACAAGTTAAGGTCAAAGCAGTCGCCACCATTTCTGGTTTCACTTCTGCCGTACAACCTATACCTAAAGATACTTGAACGTTATCATTACAACCCAACACGCAATCTTTTGTACAGTCCGCAGCTCCTCCTTCTGCCGTACAAATAGGCGCATCACTCATTCCAAAACCTAGAATAGTCAACTGCTGATCTGCATTGGCATTACGAGAGTTAGGAAAACGAAAAGGGTCATCAATTGTCATTAATGTAACGGTATCTTCCGTACATAATCCTACATTATTAAAAGTAAATAAATCAATAGTCGAGCCTGCCGTAAAAGGAATAGCATTCGTTGTCCCGCTTTGAAGATTGAAAGAAATATAATCAAAATTTGGATTCTCAATCGGCGCGTCTTCTCTACTTGTCGTATCAAAAACAACCCCACTAATCAAATTATTAATATTTCCTGGTACAAATCCATCAGATTTAATTCTGATAGTTACTTGTAAGTTAGAAATTTGGTTATTACTCCCCATTCCACTATAAGTTACGCTAGGTGTTATACTCACTTGGAAAGCACCATTATTCGTTTTAGTCACGCTGTATTCCGCTACACAATTATCTATACAATCTGCTATCATAGGTGTTCCAGAGACGCCTACTGGAGCATCGGGTCCACCAAAACCCACAATAGACAACTGTTGGTCCGCATTGGAATTAATGGAATTAGTAGGATTAGGGAAAAAAGGGTCAGAAGGTAGAATTAAAGACAAACTATCTTGCGTACAAATTCCTCCATTCTGAAAAGTAAATAAAGGAATAATTTCTCCCGTATTAAAAATTGGTAGTTGTGTTGGAAAATGTCCTACTGGAAGACTAAATGAAAGATAATCATACTGAGGACTCTCTATCGGTGCTACCGCTGTACTAGAATTAACAAATAGAAATCCTGGCACTAAATTATTGATATTAACTGCCGCAAAACCTCCTGTACGCACTTTAATAACAGCCTGCATCGTGCTAACTGTTGTATTTGTTCCTGTATAAGTTGTATTTGGAATAAGACTCACTTGAAATAAGTTATCTCCCAATTTATCCAACTGATAATTGGCAATCTGAGCACTTAAACCAAGTGCTGCAAAGGCAAATATTAAGCCGAAGCCGAAGCGAATGAGCTGCTTGTGCAATGATGGAAATAATTTTGGTATCCGTTTCATGGGATAATCTTTTTTGCTAATTAGACAAGTCGAAAATATTTCGCTTGTTATTCGATTTTTGATATGGTTAAATCATGGAGTTATGTAGAATCAACACCAAAAAAGCCGAGATAGGATAGCCTTAAAAGTTATCCTATTCTGCGGCTCTAAACTTCTTTGTCTCTAAGCAAAAAGTTTTGGTTTAGATGTAAGATTCGTCGAGTCAAACAATTAATAATATGGTTGCCTTTCGTTTGACCGTTTTACATCGCCTTTGCGATGTATCCATTATCAGTTGCTAGTTATCCATTTTACCATGGCAAAAGGAAACTATTAACTGGATATATCTTTGCTCATAACGGGTTAAGAAAAATTTAAAAGATGGTGGTTCTGGAACTATAAATAGTCCCAGAACCAATCCATGCCAAAAACCTTATCCTAAGTTTATTTCCGTTATTAAGTATTGCCGTGTTTGAGAGAGGTCAGTTTTCGGTTGTCTGCTTTCAGTTCTCTATTGAGCAACTGCTAACTACCAACTGCCAACTGACCTCAGTTTCATCATTCTCTGATGATGACCATCTTTTGAGATAGTCGTTTTGTAACAGGTGTTGTTAAGTGATAGTAATGGACACCAGTTTGTGTGTGTATTTCGCTCAAGTCGATTGCAACTTCGTTGTAGCCTTGAGCATATTTCCCATAGTACGATTTCAATAGTTTGCCATTAATATCAAAGATGGAAAGCGTCCCGTCTGTTGATATTGGCAATTGGAATGAAATAATTGTTTGGTCCCTAAACGGGTTTGGGCGATTTTGAAATAATCGCAAGTTTTTATTAAGTTGTTGCTGATTAGAAACCTGCAACCGAACATCCATCAACTCCTCCCTTTTATTATAAGCTTCTGCCATCGTAATACTAGAACTAATACCAAGGGCATCGCTTAGATTAACTGCTTGTTGAGCTTCAAAAACTACGGTAAATAAGACGGTTTCGTCGTTTGTTTGGATGGTGCCAGTATTTTCCCAACTGGTCGTCAGTTTTCCAAATTCAGTTTGTGTTAAGCCAAAATTATTTTGGCTCATGCTAATCGGTTCTCCTGAGATGACCTCTTTAAATCGGAGTAAATTTGGCTTAAAATCAATCGTAAATTGATAGCCTTGTATCTGTGCTAAATCTTTCGCTTTAAAAGGTATGCTATATTCAAAACCTGCTTTCATGGTGACTTCTTCCATCTCTACAAACAAGGCGTTTCTTGTGCTTCTACCTCCAACCATAGACATCGGACTTGCACTGTTATTAACATCCCCAATTTTCACCCCAACAAAATCTCTTTGTAAATCATTGATTAACAACTGCTTGTAATCTCTAAACTGAGGCACCTCTTCTAAGAAAGGATTTCTTGGGTCTGGAAAATCATAACTTGCATCAATATATCTCCAAGAAGCATTCTGATTAAAATCTTCTCTAGAACCTAAGACTACTTGACGAATAATCACCATATCAAAAGCAGTAATCGCCTTAGAATCATTTACATCCGCCGCTATCATTTTATAAGGAGAACTTAGTGGCGTAATGCCCAAAATATGTTTCCTAATCAATAATAAATCGAAAGTAGAGAGCCCTTCCCTATAATCTTCGTTAGGCATCGGCCTAATCGTATATGTTTCCTCGCTAGATAATTCGTCAAATAAATAACTTCCGTCCTCATCGGTATAGCCCATCTCTTCTACGCCTCCTGTCAACAGTACAGGTACTTCCTCCATGACTTGTCCATCTTCGGTGAAAATTCTGCCACCAATGGCTGTTGTTTTAACTGAATCAGAGCAAGCTGCACCATTGTCTTGAATAAAAATATCCGTCGAACAAAATTGAGCATTACCTGCTTGGTCCGTCACTATCAAATTAATAGTCTGTCTACCAATATCATCACAGTCAAAAAAGTTAGGGGATATTTCATAAATCAATCCATCGTCTCCACTACAATTGTCAAAACTTCCACTATTAATTGCATTAGGTGGAACGACTACAAATCCCCCTTCCATTAAGGAAATAGTTAAGCCAAATCTGCAAACTGCCGTCGGTGCATATTGGTCTTCAACGGTTACAGTCATTTCACAAGTTGCTACATTACCACAACCGTCACTAACGGTATAGCTCACCGTATGTACACCGATTGGGTATAGTCCACTCGCATTCGCTCCATTGTCATCTGCATAAATAGAGGTATTGGTAATCGTTAAATTAACACTACAATCTGTCGCTATTAAATCAGGTATTTCAACTCTAGTTTCACAAGCAAATTCTGTAATACCAACCGTAATATCGGCTGGACAAGCAACGATTTCGGGTGCATCCGTATCCTCTATTTTTATCAATTGCACTTTAATAAGTCGAGAATTATCTAATGAATCAACGGGATTATAAGAACACCAATCTAAAACCGTCCAAGTCCTTAAAATTTTCATACATGCAGTCCCACTGATAGCAAAGGCCTCATCCACATGAGAAACAAGTATATTTTCGCAATCATCGCCCATTATAATCGGTTCTCCCGTCGTTGCAGGGCTTAAATCACCTCCACATTCATTCGTGGTATAATCTGCTGGGAAAGTTACGCTAATTGGTGTATTATCAATCAAGGAAATCAATTGTTGACAGCTTGCACTGTTACCTGCCGCATCTACGGCAAACCAAGTACGAGTAACTGTACCAATATTGCAAGAATTAACATCGGCTTCGTCTTCAAAATAAATGTTTGTTACCTCACAATTATCCGTTGCTTCTGCATTGCCTGTTAGGTTAGTATCACTAAAATTTTGGGAACAATCTAAGGTTATAGCTGGTGGACAAAAAGTAATAATCGGTCGAGCCTCATCATCAACTAGCACCGTCGTATTACACACATTGCTTAGTCCAGCAGCATCATATACTTTGAGTTGGATAGGAACTAATTGTCCAACATCCGCACAAGTAAATCGAATGGAATCGCCAAATACACCATCTCTTGCCACTTCCCATCTAACAACGCCACAATTATCTCTACTGCCTCCATCAAAAACGGCAGCATTCACTTCTGCAAAACCATCATTTGTTAAAGCGATATGAAGTTCATTTCTACAAATCGCAATTGGTTGTACATTATCTACTACTGCTACTTTAGTCGTGCAAGTTGAAGAATTACCACATTGGTCAGTTGCCGTATAAGTAATGGTATGCACGCCTACTGGAACATTACTAAATGGTCCATATCCAGTACCAAACTCCCAACTGGGTTGAATCGTAAAATCCGAACAACTATCCGTAGCAGTAGCTTGGGGTAAAATAACCGTAGCCCCACAATTAGCTAAATTAGAAGTAATCGAAAAGCTATCTGGACAAGTAATAATAGGTGCATCATTATCAACCACTAATATCGTTTGAATCCCTACCCTGACATCTGCTGCGCAAACGTCTGTGACTTCCCACCGACGAATAATCATATAACTTGCAGGAGGGCAAACGGCTTCAAATTGGTCTTGAAAACTAACGAATAAATTACATCCACCACCAGTTCTTATAGGCTGCCCATCTAACATGGGTTCTCCTGTTTGACTTACATCATTTATGGCATCACTCGAACAACTAATAGCTGATTCATCAAATCTATTAGGTGGAAAAACTATATCTTGAAGGTTTTCTTTTGCCAGATAAATATTCTGGGTACAAGTCCCAACATTTCCACTATTATCTAAAATAGTCCAGCTTCTAGTAATCCTAGTTCGGACTTCTACCCCATTATAAATCGTCCCACAATTTAATTCTGTGGATAAATCGAAATATCTAAGTCCAGTATTATCAATAAAGTCGCAATTATCTGTAATGGTAGGAAAACCAAGGTTTTCAGGTAGTGTAGAAATGGCACAACCAATAAGTGTGTCTGCACAAAAAATTTGAGGTGCTAATTTATCTTCCACCACAATAGAACTTTCACAATCCGTATTAATCGTAGCACTACTGACGATTACTTTGAACGTTCGGTTAATATGTTCGCACCATACCGTATCTCCAATTTCTTGGTTGTTTTCATCAAAAACAGTTACGCTTACATCGCCTGCACAACTAAAATCTCCATTGATAATCAATTCAGGAATAATTACCGCATAACCATTTGTACCTAAAGAGATTTGCTTCTGATCATCGCAAGTAAGTGTGCATTGCGCATAGGAGGGCGTGCAGAATAAGGCAATAAAAGCCAAGACAAGGCTCGTTAGTCGCCCGATGCGCTGGCCAACCAATGAAAAGGAATTGTGAACCTTTTCATTTTGACATACGGATGTTAAGCCCCAACCTTTACTCAAGGTTGAGTGTTTAAGCTTGCTGCTCATGGGAATCAGAATTTTTCTTTAATTTTTTGTACTTGAAAAAGTACCTACTTAAATCGGTTGACCTATGGTCAATAATATTTAGTAAAGCATCTGCTAATTGATAAAACCAATTAAAATCAGCTTTAACTATTTAATTGAATAGTTTTTCCAAAACGTTTAAAATACGTTGAAGACTATTCCCTTTTTTTTGGAAATTGTGATGTGTGAGGTGGTTAGAATGTAAGAATTGTAAGGTAGATTCGTGTAGTAAGAAAATTTGTTGCCAAATTTTAACAAAGGTCAATTTAGTTCAATATCTAATAGAATAAATATAGGAAATGTTAATTAGAAAGGACTTATGTAATCGTTTCTCATAGTCTCTAATACTTATTTCTCATAGTCAATTATACTTAAATATTTAGCTCGGTCTGACACTTAAATTATGGTTCTTTTAAGAACGCTTCTTCTTGTTTGATAATCTTATAAACAATTGACTATCATTTTTTTGTGTAGTTTTAAGTTAATATTTCTGACTTTATTATAGTTTGTTTATATTAACTTTTTAAACCAATTAACTTTTCTTCTAATAAGTCCAAAAGTGTGCCAAAAAATAGATTTTTTTATTAAATATTTATTTAAAATATATTTTTATTTAATAATCAATTAATTACACATTAAAATAAAAAATCAGTTGTTGAAAATATATATATATCTTTAGAAAAGGGCTTAGAGCAGCGAGCAGAGGGACAAAAATAACAAAATAGAAATAGATGACCTTTAAACAATTAAGAGACGACGAAAAAATAATTTCCGCGTTTTTCAAATATGAGCCCGTAAGGGCGAACCGCCTTGCGGATGGGGTAGGGTTGAAAACCTATGACAAGCAGCCCATCCTCTTCGAGGTTCATAAACTGCGTTTATTCATAATTGAAAAACCAAATGCAGAAGTTATTTTTTAGTCATTACTAAGGCTTCATAAGTCTTCTAAAATGGTAAATTTCAACTTCAAGGGCAAAAAGAGAAGCCCTTCTCGTCGGAGAAGGGCCATCCCAAAAACCAATTGTTAAAGGACATCTTACGTCTTTACGCGAGGGTTGCGTATTTCTTTGAGATTGTTTAATTCCTAATCTAATTCTGCTTATCTCAACTGGTTTATTGATTTATAATAGCACTTATTATTTACTATTAATTAGTTTTTAATGCAGGAATCGGTTCTGTCTTTCTAGGAATATTAAATGAGAGGGTAATTTCATGCGAGCCATTACTTTGACTTTGGAATTCTTGGAAAGACACATCAAAAGAGTAATAGAATGCAAAGTTACTAAATTTAGAACCAATTAAAAGTGCAACAGCGCCATTTGCACCTCCTCTGTAGGACAGTCCTCCAATTAATTTATCTTCTAAAAAATATCCTTTTAAGTTAATATCCGCTTGAAAAGGTACATTTCTAGCACGTCGCAACAAAATTGAAGGCTCTAAGGTAAAACCATATTCGCTAGATTTAAAGCGATGCCCAAAATTAAATGCATAAAAACCTTCTGAGTCATTGTTTCCTTGGCTGGCTCCAGGGTCTCCGTCCAAACGAGCCATGATGATATTGGGAAAAGCAATACCAAAATAGGTTTGGTCATTATAAACACCATAAAATCCAAGGGAAGCATCAAAATTATTGACCCCGTCCACGCCATCTTCAATTCGAATATCACCAGGGTCATAGTGAGGATCACTCAACACATCCCCATTTATGGTCATTTGACTGAATTCCGTTGAAAAACCAAACCCTATTTTTAGTTTATCCAATTGATATCTAAACGCATAATTTAGTGCTGCTCTAAATTGGCTAATAGAAGCAATATCTTCCGAATAAATCGTTGCTCCTAATCCAAATGTTTTACCAAATGGCCCGTCATAACTTAAAGCATAAGTATTTGGTGCTCCGGGAAAACCAGACCATTGATTTCGTGCGTGTAAAAATATGTTATGATCTCCACTTAAACCCGCAGCCGCAGGATTAATTAGAACAGGATTGATATGGTAATGCGTAAAAGTCGATTGTTCTTGTGCATAAGTCGTTAAACTAATTAAAAACAAGCCAACTACAAAGAGTATAATTTTTTTCATTATAAATGAATTAATGGAGATCTTAGTGAAATATAAAATGTAAAATTCAAGCGTGTTGACAAATAGTATTTTATCCTTTGAATTGATACACCGTATTTTTTAAGTTCACTTATTAAACTCCAATGTCCTTGGGAATAATATTGTTGCTTGGAGATACCTCCTGTTTTAAAAATTCAGCCGTCAGACTTTTCTCCTATATGTCTGACGTATTATTCTTTGCTTAATTAATTATCACGTAAAATCGTTACGTGGTCTCTGATTAGTCTTCGTTCTCCATCATCATCAAATTCTAAGACCCAGAAATACCCGCCTTCATCAACTAAATTATTAGCTCGTGTCAACCCTTTCCAACAGTCAGATTCAGTCCCTATTACACAGTCATAATTATCTGCTTCGAAGACTAATTGTCCCCAACGATTATAAATTGATAAGTGATTATTGGCTGCTAAATCTACACAGCTAATGCAGAAAGCATCATTTCTTCCATCATCATTTGGTGTCATAGCTTTATTAGACATAAAACAAGGAACACAGGTTTCATCATTAACCACACGGAAGTTTGCCTCTGCTGTACAATCATTATCGTCTGTAACAATGACCCCAAATTCGCCAGCTCGAAGCCCTGAAATACAAAGCTCATCTATGATATCATTCGACCATCTAATTTCTTTATAAGGAGAGGTTCCTCCAGATACATTGATGCAAATTTGTCCATCATTATTACAAGAAGGAATAATTGGTTCACTCAATTCAATCAATAAGGCAGAAGGACCAGTTAAGTCAAAAGAAACAATACTTTCGTTGCCGCCAGCATCAGTCACCGTTGCACTATAATTACCTGCGCCAATATCTGTTATAATACTAGTTGTCGCACCAGTACTCCAAGCATACGTATAATCTGGTCTTCCACCAGTAGCACTCACTTGTAGGCTACCGTCTTCTGAGCCTTCACATGAAATAGCAGCAACAGCAGCAATACTTGCTACTGGGTTATCTACAATTATTTCAACATTCTGTACAATTGTACAACCTAAAGCATCAATAACAGTCAAACTACAAATCCCTTCATCGAGGCCTGTAACACTTGGACCAACTTGCCCATTACACCATTCATATCTATATGGCGCAACACCTCCTGTAGCAATGGCAGTAGCTGTTCCATTGGGTGCACCATTAGTTACTTCAATACTAACTGTTGGATTAGACCGAACACCAACAATAAAATTTTGTGTAAAAGTACAGACTTTACTATCTGTAACTGTTACCGTATATCCACCTGCCGTTAAATTGTTAATATTTTGAGTAGTAGCTCCGTTAGTCCAACGGAAAGTATAAGGTTCAAAACCACCTGCTATTGATAAATTAATCATTCCATTATTGTCTCCCGTACAACTAACGTCTGTAACTGCTCCATTTGCAGAAAGAACAGCAGTAGGTCCACCAACTTGAATGAGTTCCACTAAAGAACACCCCGTCCCTTCCGTTATTGTAAGGGTATAAATCCCTGTTGGTAAATTTTCCGCAGTATTGGTATTTCCAATGGTAACTGGACCACTCCAATCATAGGAAATAGGCACTGTAGCACCTGTTAATGTCACTTGAATAGCGCCACTATTATCACCACAATCATCATCTACCACTTGAACAGTTGTAGATAAAGCAGTTGATTCCGTAATGGTTACGGGGATAGTTGTAGAACATTGTGTATCATCCGTAATGGTTACGGTATAATTACCTCCCGGTACATTCGTTGGAGTAGGGCCACTTATACCCGTCACGCCCCAATTGAAAGTATAGCCAGAACCAGAACCCCCAGAAGCGGTTATAGTAGCAGTACCATCAGCAATACCCGAACATGAAGCTTGGGTGGTAGATACTGTTGCAGCTATCTGAGTTGGACCAGAAACAACTATACCTGTCATACTATTGGTACAGTTAGAAGCATCTGTAATTGTTAAGTTATAAGTTCCTGCTCTTGCATTGACAGGGCGATTAGGAGGGGATAAAGTAGGATCACTCCAAGTATAACTATAAGGGGCAAAACCACCAGAAACAGATACATTAATAAGGCCGTCCGCTGCGCCAAAACAAGAAACATCTACAGGCGTGATAACAGTCATAATAGCGGTCGGTTCTGTAATTGTTAAAGAAGCTGGAGGAATATCATTTCTTATCTCCGAGCCACCACAACTTGTAATCGTTACATTATAAACACCTGCAACTAAACCCGTTGCATTGGGCGTATTTCCTATACTAGGATCACTCCATTGGTAGGTATATTCACCATCACCTCCAGATACGGTCAAAGAAATCGCGCCATCACTTAAGCCATTACAGCTTACATTTGTTGGTGTAGCTACTACGGTAATTGCGCCACCACAGTTGCTAGCCCCTTCAATTACCGTGATACTTCCATCGCCACCTGCAAAAGGCATCTCATCTGTTGCATTAGAAAATAATTGAGGGGTTGGGTCATCTGAAAAAGAAATCGTACCCGACGCACCAATATCCCCTATTACCATAAAGCACATCTCAAAAATAATCGTGCCGTCCGCCAAGGTCACTCCTGCTGCATTTGGGTCTGTCCATGCAATGGTTAAGGTACCATTATCCTTATCCATATCATTCACATTTCCTCCTGTAATACCGAGTGCATCCGTATTTGTTAGTTCTGTATATTCTAAAATAGTAGGATCCCATTCCAATGAAAATTGTAGCGAGGCCACATCTGTAAAATCATTCACCGTCACAGGGACACAAACCGTAGTGCCTGCTTCTCCGTCTATTGTACCTACATTAACTAATGCAGTACCCGGATTTGGTGGAGGTGGGGGTGGAGGTGGCGGTGTAATCGTTCCATCTACCACCGTGATACTTCCATTGCCACCCACAAA